>DASRLI010000149.1:0-30731 GCA_035648535.1 Occallatibacter sp.
AGACCACCAGCTTTCCCGCGGGCGTGGCCATGGCGGCCACGTGGGACACGCAACTGGTGCAGCGCGAGGGCCAGGCGATTGCGCAGGAGGTGAAGGCGCTCGGTCGCGACATGATCCTGGGCCCCACGGTGAATATCAACCGCCAGCCGCTATGGGGACGCAACTTCGAGGGTTACGGCGAGGACCCATATCTTTCGTCGCGGCTCGGTGTGGCCTATGTGAAGGGCGTGCAGGGCGACGGAGTGATCCCAGCCGTCAAGCATTTCGCCGCCAACAATGAGGAGTTCAATCGCCGCCTCATCGACGAACAAATCGATTCGCGCACGCTGCACGAGATTTATCTGCCGGCATTCAAGGCCGCGGTGCGGGAAGGGGGCGCGTGGGCGGTGATGTCCGCTTATAACAAGGTGAACGGCGAAAATTGTTCGCAGAATGCCCCGCTGCTGCACGACATTCTGCGCAAGGAATTCGGCTTCAGAGGATTTGTTGTATCCGACTGGCGCAGCACCTATTCGACCGCGAACGCTGTAAATGCCGGCCTGGATCTGGAGATGCCCGGCGGCAAGGATGCCGCGGCTGCCCTGGCTTTGCCGGGCGCCAAAGTTGGCGGAGTCAGCGGCAGTTGGCTGACGGCTGAAAACGTTCTGGCCGAAGCGAAAGCCGGGTACATCAGCCAGTCCACTCTGGACGCCAACGTGAGCCATTTGCTCAACGTGATCTTTGTTAGCGGCCTCTTCGACAACCCCCATGTCGCTACGGGCTATGTGGATAGGCCGGCACAAAGAGCCGTGGCACGCCAGGGAGCAACGGAAGGCATCGTGCTCCTGAAAAATGTCGGTTCGCTGTTGCCGCTCGACCCCGCGAAGATTCATTCAATCGCCGTCATTGGTCCCAATGCTGCTGTAGCGCGCACCGGTGGCGGCGGCAGCTCAATGGTGATGCCCAAGTATTCAATTGCTCCGCTCGATGGAATACGCGAGCGCGCAGGAAGCAAAATCAAGGTAACGTATGCGCTCGGCGTTGGTATGGAAGCAGAAGACCCAACGCAGGACACGCCTGAGGCGCGCGCCGCGCTGCTCAAAGAAGCCGCGGAAGCCGCATCACACGCGGATGTCGCTGTAGTTGTTGTGGGCCGCTACTCCAAGCTCGAAACCGAAGGCGCAGACGTCAAGACGATGGACTTGCCTGCTGGACAGGATGAGCTGATTAATGCCGTGGAAAAGGCGAATCCGCACACGGTTGTAGTCATCAACACGGGCGACCCCGTGACAATGACCAAGTGGATCGACAACACTCCGGCGCTGCTCGACATGTGGTACGGCGGCCAGGAAGGTGGCCACGCAATCGCGTCCATTCTCTTCGGCGACGCAAACCCTTCCGGCAAGCTCCCCGTTTCACTCCCCAAAAAGTGGGAAGACTCGCCTGCTTATGGAAACTATCCGGGCGTAAATCTGAAGGTGAATTACGCTGAAGGAATCTACGTCGGCTATCGCTACTTCGATACAAAGAACGTTGCGCCGCAGTTCCCCTTCGGATTCGGGCTGAGCTATACGACATTCCAATACAGCGACCTGACCGTGACGCCGGATCGAGTCTCAGCAGATCAACCGGCCGAGGTAAGTTTGAAGGTCACCAACACCGGCACGCGTTCAGGAGCAGAGGTGGTCGAGCTCTACGTGCATGACGGCCACTCGAAGATCGATCGCCCGGTGCGCGAGCTGAAAGGCTTTCACCGCGTCGAACTAAAGCCTGGCGAAACCCAGACCGTAAACTTCACCCTGGACCGCGCCGCGCTCTCGTATTGGAACCCGGCAAAGGAGGCCTGGGAAGCAGCGCCCGGCAGGTTCGAGATTCAGGCAGGAGCATCGTCGCGCGACATCCGTTTGACCGCGCCGCTGGTGCTCGCGAAGTAACCGGGCCGTCGCGCTGAGATATCGCGCGGTCGCACCGCAACAAAAAAGGGCAGCGAAGAAAAATTCCGCTGCCCCTGTTTTTTGCGATCCAATCGCGCTTTTATTACTGCGGCTGGTACGGCTCCACGCGCAGAAAATCGGAAAGAATGCCGCGCTCTTCAGGCGAGAAGGTGCCCTGGTATCGAGCCGAGTTCAGCACCGTCTGGCGTTGATCCAGTGGAACCCCGCGCAAATCCTGGAACGCTCGCTTCATCATCGTCTGCCGATCCTGCGGCAGAGCACCCCATTGCCGTCCCGAGCGGTTGATGTTCATCCGTTGCTCCGGCGAAAGGCGCTCCAGCATCTCGTTCCGCGCAAGCCGGCGATCGCGCTGTTGCTCGGGCATCTGGTCCACCTGGCGCAACTGCTGCGTCAGCCGCTGCTGATCGGCGGAAGGCAGACGCTTGAAGCTCGGATCGTTGCGAAGCATCCGCTCCTGGTCCTGCACGGGAACATTCTGGTGCTGATTCAACCAGTCTCCAAGGTGGCCCTGGGGCGCGCCGCCCGGGCCTGCATAAGCTGGACGCTGCGAACCGTTGTACGCCGGACGTCCGTAGGATCCACCCGGATTGGCAGCCCCGGGAACATTCGCTGGATATCCGTTCTGCTGACGCTGCATCGGGTACCCCTGCGGCCCGCCTTGCTGTTGCGGAACCGAACGCCCGTAAGCGCCGCCCGGATAAACCGGCCGTGCACCATTCGCGGGATAACCATTCTGCGGTTGCTGTCTGTACTGCGGCGCCTGCCGATACTGCGGCCCGCTCTGCAGTTGGGGAGCGGAGCGATACTGCGGCGGTGGAGCCTGCCGGTATTGTGGCTGTGGCACCTGCCGGTACTGTGGCTGCGGCTGCCGAAACTGAGGCTGAGACCGATACTGCGGTTGAGAATTACGAGGCGCAGGCGCAGACCGGGGCTGGTTACCGCGCTGTTGCTGGCCAAACGCTGAGCCCATGGGCGCACAGAGAGCCAGCACCGCCGCAACCAAAATTGCGGGCCGCATCCTTCGCGCATTGGGTACCCAGGTCACAAGTCTGTCTCCCGGCCCCCGGCCGAAAAGTGTGTAAAGCTAGTCCCCATTCTGATTGTCAGAAAGGGACTCCAACTGATCCAGTATCTGGGCATTGTTGTCCAGCAACTGCAAATCATGAACCACTGCGGTCTGGGGTGCTGGCTGCTCGGGGTGGTTCCAGTCCGTCACGCCCAAATAAGTTCCGCCGCCTACCAGCAGCATCACGGTCAGCGCCATCGCCGCGAGCGGGCGCACATGGGCGCCGGGGCCATAAGCAAATCCGGCGCGCGCGCGTGCAATCCATCCTGCCAGCCAGCCGGCTGGCGCAGCCTCTCGCTCTTCCCGCATCTGGGCATCAAGCCGCGTCAGAAAGTAAGGGTTGGGCTCCGGAGCTTCCCACTCATCCAGCAGGTTCATGGTCGCCTTCAGTTCGGCCAACTCTGTCTGGCAGTTGTCACACTCCGCAACATGCGCTTGAACCTTGGCTGGCACGGCCGCCGGATCCAGCAACAGATCCGCCAGCTTCGAGTCCATCCCGGTGCAATTGTTCTTCATCTGTTCCATAGGTTCTACCCCGCTTTCCGCCGGTGTCGTCCGGCGTGTTTCCACTTACACAAAATCCTTCAGCTTGTCCCGCAGCGTCTGGTACGCACGAAAGAGCAGCGACTTGGTTGCCGATTCGCTCAGCTTCAGAACGTCGCCAATCTGCCGGTAATCCATCCCCTGGTACTTGTGCATCAACACCGCCATCCGCTGCCGTTCAGGCAGCGCTATCACGTGCAGGCGAATGGCAGCCATGCGCTCATCGCGCATCAGCTTTTGTTCCACACTCGGTTCGTCGTCGGCCACTTCCGGAGTAGTGCCCGTCTCTTCGTCCGGTGCATCCAGATAAACAGTCTGCGCCGCCTTTTCGTGTTTCGTGTCGCGCGCATGATTCACTGCCAGGTTGGTCGCAATCCGGTAAAGCCACGTCGTAAACCTTGCCTCGGCCCTGTAGCTGTCTCTTGCTCTGTAAACGCGCAGAAAAACCTCCTGCGCCAACTCCTCGGCAACCGCCATGTTGCGCACCATCCGGAACAGGAAATGAATCATCGCCCGGTGATGTTTCTGCACCAGAAAATTGAAGCTCGCTTCATCGCCCTCGGCAACGCGCAGCATCACCGCCGCGTCGCTTGCCGGGTCCAGTTCGGCACGTGCGCCGGAACCGGCTTCAGGCCTAAAGTCCGGCGTGGCCGAGCCCACTCCCAGGGTCGAGTTGTTCAGGACCATGGTTGCCATGTCTTCTGGAACACGATTTTCGGCGGAAGGTTGCGCTTGCTCAGCAGTTTCCGGGTCGAATTCGTCGCTTTTGGCTGGATTCCGGCTGTCTCCCGCCTTGGCGCCGGAACCGCTCGCCGGAGGCGCCGATCCCGACCCGTCCTGCGCCCCTTTAGCCATCATCGAGCTGGCCAGATTCATCCCGCCCAAGCCCGACCGAGCCCCAAGCCCAGCCCCAAGTCGAGCCCCGAGTCCAGCCCACAGCGCCGCCTCCCCGTTCGCGGGAAACTCGCCCGTAGGTCTCCCTGCGTACCAGCCCTCGTCGCGGATTGCCTTGATTCTCCAGCCCATGGTCGATTCTGGGCGAGGCCCAAACCATCCCCGTGCCGCCCCAGCAGACAGGCAGCGAAGGTTGGCCCTAAAGCCCTGCTGGTGTTACTCTAACCTACGGGATGCCCCGCGGTCGCGGTCATTTCCCGCCCCCTCAAGGGCGCTTAACTCAGCGGTAGAGTGCCACCTTCACACGGTGGAAGTCGCAGGTTCGAATCCTGCAGCGCCCACCATAAGCCATCTAAAATCAGATGTTTGACAGCGACTCGCTAGCCGCTCATCTATCCATACGTCACTGGTAAGTTATAGCGCTGTCTGTGAGGCTGGACAACAGATACTTGGGAGTGCCGTTTGAACCGTTCGCAGCGCTCGGTTGCCCTGAGAGCCTACCGAGACTCCCCCCACACCACCTAGAGGCCATTCGGCGAATCGCGGGGATACCGCTCCGTCAGTCCGGGTCACACAAGGAAGTTGGGGTATACCCCAATAACGTAGCGTTCAAAACTGTGTTGATGCATTGATTTATGTACACTTGAGGGCAACCATCAAAAGCAGTTGCATGAGGTAGATTATGCAAACGTTGCTTGAAAGCCTCACGTATCGAGTCATTGGCCCCGCGATCAAAAAGAAGTGGTTCTCGGAACCAATCGTGCCATTTCGCAGGTATTTGGGAGTGTACGAAGAGGCATTTGAAATGGGTGTTGCTCTTGGCTATGCCCACCGAGACAAGTTGCCGTGGTTAGCTCAACTGTTTAGCGACAAAGGGCGCGAACAGGAGCTTGTCAACGCTCTCAGTGAGTTGGTGCAGCAACGCCTCTCAGAATTGCCGAGCGCGAACAGCCTCTTCACTCTTGGAATGTTCGCTGAAGAGGATCGTATCAAGGCTGATTTTCGCGCAAGGTCGATCCCTGGAACCGGCGCGTTCTCTTTGAGTGAGGACGACATAGAAGGAATGGTAAACAAGCTCGACATTCCGGTAGCCGTCGCGTTCGGGAATCTTCAAACTGTAATGAGCGTCGGAATTGGCCTGGGCGGAGCCTTTCCAAATAAGGCGGAAGAGTTTTGGACGTACCAATACGAACGGCCTATCACCGAATACAGAATACTCAAATTGCGAGCGGCTGGATTAAACCTTCCTGCTACGATGCCAAAGTCAATTTCGCTCACACAATATGGGGAGCAAATTCGCTTGGTTGTCGATGCGTTCATTTCAAAGAATCGACCTGATCTCGTGGCACAACTCAATAGCGCACGACGATAGGCAGTCTTCACGACCATGATTTGCCTGAATGACTAAATGGGAAGACCTACACCAACTGCGACAAGGTTAACCTATGAGCAGTTGACCGGGAAGGGTACAGACTCAATACACCACCCGGAGGCAGGGACGGGGCAAGAGGAACCCTTCTAGCCCTTGTCCCTGCCGGTCGTTTTGCGGTGTTTAGGCTTCGCCTTGGGCTGTTTCTTCGGGACCGCAACCTTCGGAGCCTGAAAGACAGCCCGAGCCAGCCTCTCAAAGTTCTCCCCAGCTTTCGGGCCTTCCTGATATTCACGGGGTTTCAATGACGACTCCCTTCTCGCGCAGTTTGTAGGCTAGCTCCCATAACTTGTTCGCGATTGCTAGAACGTCCTCTTTCCTCATTCCGATTCCATCGGGAACAAGGAGCACTTGTTCCGCAAGCTCTTCGAGAACAAAGCGGTGATACATTTCCTCTACCTTCTTTTTGAAATTCAAATTGTACGCAGCCCGAATCTTTTGGTACCAAGAATGTAGCAGCATCGCACGTGCGTTCATTTGTTTGTGTACTTCGTCTCTTGACTCTGGGGTGGTCCGATCAAGATTTCCGCCGTAGTAGTATTCACAGGCAAAATCAAAGTCCTTATCGCCACTTTGCACGAGTGCTTTCCAACGCTCAGAACTCATCGCGTCAAGCTGCTCTCGCGTGTACTTTGGAATCGGCGGCGGTCCCTGCGCTTCGATGAACTGGAGAAGCCTCGTGGAAAGAGTGAGTGCGTCGATCTGGAGCGGGCTCAGGGAATCCACCTTTGCCTCAATCGCTCGTTTTTCTTCTTTACATTGTTCGTAAAACTCATGGGAGCGGGACAATTCGGCATTGTGAGTAATCTCGTGTCTGCGCATCTCGTCAGCGTGCATCTGTTTGATTTCATCCAACTGCCGAGTCAAAAACGAATCTTCTGGCAGGATCAATATGGCGTGTTCCGGTCTCGTAACTGTCGCCTCTTTCCCGTTAAATGAATAGCGAACCTTCAGCCTCTTGAGTAGTCCGGTTACTGGCTGGAATGGCCCAAAAAGGTCTGCCCCGACCCAGCCCACAAGTGAATCGCCAGCCATCCTAGGTTTCAGGTATTTTTCGGTCACTTCTTCGTCTGGCCCTCCCTCAACCCCGTAGTAAGACGAGATGATTTTGAGCCTTGATTCCATTTGCGGCTTCGCGTTCGGCAAATCCACATGGCTTGTTTCAACTTTAGAGAGACCAAGAATCCTCTGAATCCAGCCGATTTGAGTCAGCCAAAAGAGAAGACCTGCAAAAATGAGCAGGAGCGATACGGGCAATATCCAAGGGTGATTGCCGAACCATTCTGGGTGGGTGCTTTGTATGATCGTCATAGCCACCCCAACGGAAGTTCCAATAAAACCGCTCGAACCCCTCTTATTTTCCATGACTTATTGTCCGTCTCTATGTCAGTGTGCGCAAAGCAGATATTCTCTGCGCTTGCCGAGTATAGAAACACGATCACACACTTAAACATGTGCGTCAACCGTTTTATTGCCGCTCTATCCTCTTGAAAACAAGGAATTTATTTACAGAATACGGGTTGGGGGTAGAGGGTCGGGCGGGGTGGCCCAATCGATTTGTCCAGGGCCCCAAATCGAGGTCGCAGGCCGCTGACAACTGACAACTGACCCCTGACCCCTGACCACTGACCACTTCCCATTGTTCCCGATGGTCAAATGTCAGTTCTCCTGTTAGATTCTGGTGTGTCAGGCTCGTTGAGGGGACACAGTGAAACAGTTTGGAGCCGGCATTTTGGTTGTCGGCGCATTGTCAGTTGGCATATCGGCAGTCCTGGGGTGGGACGCCATCCTGCAAGGTTCAAGAACGGCCGGCCGGGTGTTTGCACAGCAATCGGCAAGCACACCCGCGATGGCTTCTTCTTCATCGTCCAACCAAGATGATCAAAAGATGCATGAGATAACGGTTGACTACCCGGAAGAGGGATCGATCTTTCCGCCGGAGATCACTCCCCCTACCTTTCTTTGGCGCGATGCATCGAACGACGCCTCATTTTGGATGGTCGACGTGGCGTTCAGTGACGGCTCGGCTGGGATTCATGCGAAATCGGCGGGCGAGCGTTTGCGCATCGGCGAGATTGACCCGCGCTGCGTTTCCGCGAGCAACGAGCCGCCAAAGCTGACTCCGCAGCAAGCCGCAGCACGGACCTGGATACCGGATGCGGCGACTTGGGAGGCTATCAAGCAGCACTCGAAGGCGCATCCCGCCACGATCACGATCACCGGGATTCAAGCCGAGTCTCTCGAGCGGCCGGTTTCGCGCGGTACGGTGACGATCGAAACTTCAATGGATGCAGTGGGTGCGCCGATCTTCTACCGCGACGTTCCGCTGATCCCATCGAAGTCGCAGGAAGGGATCATCAAGCCGCTGGCTCAGTACAATCTGCCCCTGCTCGCCTGGCGGTTGCGCAACGTTGCCGAGTCGCGCAGCCGGTTGGTGTTGACGGGCATGCACACATGCGCCAACTGCCATTCTTTCTCGCTTGACGGCAAGAGTTTCGGAATGGATATCGACGGCCCTGCAAACGACAAGGGGCTGTACGCGATCACCTCGGTGAGGCCGCAGATGACCATCGCCAATCGGGACGTGATCTCGTGGACTAAGGTCAAGGATGAATCCGCTTCGCCTTCGAGAATCGGCTTCATGTCTCAGCTTTCGCCGGACGGCAGGTATGTCCTGACCATGCTGCGGGGGCTGAGGGCGGAACTGAGAAATAGCTACTACGTCGTCAATTTCACCGACTACCACTTCCTGCAGGTGTTCTTTCCAACCCGAGGAATTTTGGCGTTTTACGACCGCTCAACGGGCCGAAAGCAGGTGTTGACTGGGGCTGATGATCCTCACTACGTGCAAACCGACGCCGTTTGGAGCCCAGACAGCAAATACGTGGTCTTTGCCAGAGCGGACGCAAGGGAACCCATGTCCCCGGACCAGAAGATTCCCGAACATGCCAACGACCCTGAAGAGACCCAAATCAAGTTCGATCTACACAGGATACCGTTCAACAACGGCAAGGGCGGCCAGCCGGTGGCGATCGAGGGTGCATCCCACAACGGCATGAGCAACAGCTTTCCCAAAGTGTCTCCCGATGGCCGTTGGATCGTCTTTGTGCAGAGCCGAAATGCTCAATTGATGCGTCCCGACAGCCAGCTTTACATTGTGCCGGCGGCAGGCGGCGTGGCCCGGCGGATGCGCTGCAATACTCCGCTGATGAACTCATGGCATAGCTTCTCGCCGAATGGGCGCTGGCTGGTGTTCTCCTCGAAGAGCCGCTCACCCTACACGCAGATGTTTCTAACCCACATCGATAAAGACGGCAATGACAGCCCCGCAATTCTGATTGACAACGCGACAGCGGCCAATCGAGCGGTGAATATTCCGGAATTTGTGAATATATCGCCGGACAGTCCGATGAAGATCGACGTACCCGCGGCAGAGTCGTACCGCCTTTTAGACCTTGGGTCAGATTTAGCTGCCAAGGGCCAGATTGATGCGGCCATAGCTGATTGGAGGAAGGTTCTTGAACTCGACCCAAGCAATGCCAGGGCGCAAAGCAACCTCGGAGGAGCGCTGCTGTGGCAAGGTGATGTCGCCGAGGGCACGAGACATCTTCAGGCGGCCCATGAGATCGACCCTGAATACCCAGACCCCAGCGTAGCAGGGATAGATATTGGACTTCAGTTCTATAATCGCGAGCAACTCCATGCCGCCATCCAGAATTCGGACTGCAGCGGAGTTTCTTCTTTCGGCAACCAGATTCTCACTTCCGAACCTGAAGATGCAGAAGCCACAAAGGCCATTGCAGACTGTGCGCTGAAACAAGATCGCCAACAAATGCGGGCGGCGCTTGAGAAATCCGATTGTCAGGCCGCGATCTCATCTGCCAACAAGATACTGGCCTCGGAGCCGGCCGACAACGAAGCTCAGAAAGTCCTGAAGCAATGTAACCTGGCTGCAAGGAGATTGCCGGCTCGCTAATGAGGGGCGGGTTGTTGTTCCAACAGCTTGAATCGCTTCCTGGCGGTTTCCTGCTGAAGCGAGATCTGCTGCAAATCTGAAAGACGCTTTACCAGTGCTTGGATTTCGTCGCGCTGCCCGCTTTGTCCTGAGTGCCGCAACGCAATGATGAGATGATAGAGTGCGCTTCGGTCGGTAGGGGCATATTCGAGCACGTGACGGCATTGTTCAATGGCAAGGCCGTACTGGCCAGAACTCATGTACATGCTCGCAAGAAGATTCCGTGCCTGTACAAAATCCGGCTTTAGTTTCACCGCCAGCAGTGCAGATCTCATTGCTTCTCCAGACACCGCACTCTGCGTGCCGGTCTTTTCGTCGGCAAGCAACTTGGCGAGCAGAAAATGCAGGAAAGCGCTGTCGGGATGATCTTTTAGCTGCGTGCGTATATCCGATAATGATAATGCCTTTTCGGGATGAGTCTTGTCAGACATATCCCTTTGAATCTTAACAATATCGTTGGTGTACACACTCAGGCTTTGTCCTGAATCAAGGCGCTCGGCGGCATTGAAATCGGCTTCGGCTTTGTCGTAATCCGCAATTTGCGCATACAGCAGTCCGCGTGAGATATAAAGAGACGGATCGTTGGAGATGCGCAAAAGGCCGGCATTCATCATATCGATTCCAATCTCAAAGGAATCGTGATCCAGACAGAGCGCCGCAAATGCGACATAGTAGTCCGCATTGGCCGGGTTCAAGACAATCGCCTGCCGAAGAAGAGGCGCCGCTTTGGGAGTATCGCCCACAGCCTCATAAGCCTGGGAAGCCAGGCTCAAGATATCCGGGTCTGCCTGGTCAGGAGTGAGCAATGGTTCAAGTACCTTGAGCGCGGCATCATTCTGTTTCGCTTCGACGAGTAGCACTGCAAGATCGTATTTTGGATAAGTGCTCCCGGGAAGCAGCGCAGCAAGCTGTTCAAATATAGGAATTGCCTTCTGCGGTTGTTTTGTTTGCGCCAGGCAATTGCCATATGCTTCCAGTGAGCCAGGATGGGTCCTGATCGCTTCAGTGCTGAGAAGGAAATGGTCAATTGCAACCTGGCAGTTCCCCTCTTTCTCCTCTAGGTTCGCGAGCATTTCATGTGCGGTCTCATCTTTCGGATCGGCCTTCAATATCTTTTCAAGCAGCGGGATTGCGCGCTCATCTCGTGCCTGATAGAGGAGTTGTACTTCGCCCTTCAACGCTGCGGGGTAGTTTGGGGAGAGGCTCAACGCCTTTTGAAACGCATCGATCGCGTCATGGTTGCCGCCCTTGATCGAAAGGATGATTCCCTGCAATGTCCAGAGCCGGAAGTCGTTGGGCGTTTGGTGCAAAGCCAACTTCGACATCTCCAGAGCCTGGTCGTACTCCTGGGAACGAATCAACGATTCTATGGACTCAATAGAGGCTTTGGTCTGTTGCCCTAGAGCAACAAAAGATGTACCCAAAAGCAAAAGCGTCACCCATCCGGTACGAACCATCGAACTGCCTCATCCCAAGTGTAAACGCAAAGAACAGTCTGAGCGCTAGTAGACACGCGCCTTCAGTGCGCAGGGGAATAGTATCAAGTTCGGTTTCTCCCACAGATGCAGAGATGCCTTTCACAACACAGCCGGCGAGAGGTACAATGCCTGCCAATCAGCGCAAAGGAGAATGTTGTTCATGAAACCTGCAATGCCGCATGCCGCTTTCTCCCGCATGTCGTTCCCGTTGACGATTGGCGCCCTTGTTCTGACATCACTGCTTTTTCCTTCGACAGCTATTGCGCAGGCAAACCCTCCTGTCGGCAGTCCGCACCAGTCGAAAGGCATCGACCAAACGCGGTCCGACCCGATCCGTGAACGTCTCCGGCAGCTTAACCGTGATATCAGCAAGAAGGGACTGCACGACTTCCCGCAGTCCAGGGAGAAGCTGCTTACCGGTTACGCCTATGGCGAGTTTTTTGATTGGGACCTGTACTTTGAGAATATCTATCTGTCTTATTACGGTGTCAGTAAATTCGACTTTTCAAACTTTGCCGTATTTCTCAGCCGTCAGCAGTCGGACGGTTTCATTTCCCGCACACTGGGTATCACCTATCCGAAGCCAAAGCAGATGTTCAAGCCGTTCCTCGCCCAGCTCGCTGTTCTTGGATCGCAACAAACTGGTTCTTATGAATGGCTGCGCAAGAAAGACTACGGCCAGCTGCAGAAATACCTGGATCGTTGGTTTGCCTATGATGCCGACCACAATGGGCTGCCCACCTGGAATAGTTCTGACGCTAGCGGCATGGACAACCAGTTGAGCCGCTCTGGGGACTTAGACTCCTACTTTGACGAGGGTGTCGATCTGGCGTGTTATCTGGTTCGCGAGCTCCAGGCCATGGCCATCATCTCAGGGAAATTGGGAAAGACCAAGGAGCAGGACGAGTACCAGCAGCGCGCGAAAGAACTTACGAAACTCATCAATAACGTCCTTTGGGACGAAAAGGATGGGTTCTACTACGACCGGAACGAGAAAACAGGGAAAATGATACGCGTCAAGTCCGTCGCCGGCTTCTTCCCGCTCTGGGCCGGAGTGGCGACGCCCGCGCAGGCACGCCGCCTGGTGCAAGAGCATCTATTCAATGAAAAGGAGTTCTGGCTCGCTTATCCCGTAGCTACTTACGCCAAAACCGCACCCGACTTTTACGAAGGGACTACTAAGGGCGAGTGCAACTGGCGCGGAAATACCTGGATTCCCAGCAACTATATGATATTCCATGGGCTGATTAAATATGGCTATGACAAGGAAGCCCGTGAGCTTGCGGATAGAACCTATACGATGGTCCTGGACAGGAACCCGGTGACGCGCGAGTATTACGATTCTGAAACGGGACAAGGTTATGGGATGAATCCCTTCTGGGGATGGTCGTCTTTGGGTTACATAATGCCCCTCGAATACAAACTTCACTACGATCCTACTGACCTGGCTGGCAAAATGAGGCCGATTGTCAGCGAAGAGCTCGGAATCCGGTTCAGCGAGAGCGCTTCAGACAACCCGTAGAGGAAGCAGACAAAAGTACGGGAGATTCAGACGCAGGGAATCGCTAGCGTGCCCAGCCTGCATTCGGAATGATGCCGTGAGCTTCGCGAATGGTGATCAGTTGGTCGCATTTGATATTCGGGTACTTTTCCGTCAGGCCGCTCGGCCAGTAGATGGTCACATCCGCACTCGTCGCTTGGCCAAGGCCGAAATGAAGGCGAGAGTCATTGCACGAGTAATAACTTGATTGGCTCAGCACAGCCTGGGCCTGGACTCGGCCAGAATAGCGGGCCAATACACGTGCGCCAATCGCACTGCGATTGGATTTGGTACCTACCAGCTTCACCTTCAGCCAGTGACGAGTTCCTTTCAGGTCGTTTCGCAGCAGTGACGGCGGCTCGTTCATATTCAGGATCAGAATATCCATATCGCCGTCGTTGTCGAAGTCCCCGAATGCGCAACCGCGGCCCGAGTGCGGCGTCGTGACGCCTGGACCGGCATTTGCAATTTCTTCGAAGGCGCCATTGCCGAGGTTTCTGAACAGAATGCGAGGAGACTTATTCGGATATTGCGGAAGCTTCTTCTCAACTTCGGGGTACACACTTCCGGTTACAAAGAAGATGTCGGGCCAGCCATCATTGTCGAGATCGACAATTCCCGCTCCCCAACTGGCGAAGCGGGTCTCAACGCCGATTCGTGCCTCGAGAGTCCGGTCGTCAAAATTTCCCGTGCCATCGTTGTGGTACAGCACATCAGTATCCTGGGCAAAGTGGGTCTTGAAGATGTCGAGGTGGCCATCCAGATCGTAGTCCCCGATTCCGACGCCCATTCCCGATTGTTCCATTCCGTCATTGCTCAGGGCTACGCCACGTGCAATCCCATCCTCTTTGAATGTCCCGTCGTGCTGATTGATGAAGAGGAGGCTAGGGGTCGAGTCGGAAGCAACATATATGTCGGGCCAACCATCTTCGTCGAAGTCCGCTGCTACCACGGTCATTCCATAGTCGGACCATAGCTTGCCAATGCCGGACGCGATGCTTACATCGGTAAAGGTTCCGTCTCCATTGTTCCTGTAAAGGGAGTGCCGACCAAATGGAAGGCCCCTTGGGCCGCAGTTAACCGGAATACCCTTCCAATTGCAATTGACGCCAGACCCGGGCTTGGGAACGTGCTCGAAGTCGAATTGCAGGTAATTTGAGACAAAAAGATCCAGATGGCCATCCCGGTTGTAATCGACAAAAGAGCACCCCGCACCCCATCTGACTTCTGAGCTTTCCAGGCCAGCCTCTTTTGTGACATCTTTGAAAGTCCCGTTGCCGAGGTTTCTGTAAAGCCGGTTCTGGCCGTAGTAGGTGCAAAACAGGTCTTCATAGCCGTCGTTGTTGTAGTCACCAATGCACACGGCGTTAGCCCAGCCGACCGCCTCAAGTCCCGCCTGCCTGGTGACGTCGGTAAATGTTCCGTCCCGATTGTTCTTATAAAGACGATTGGATGTTCCGGGAGGAGCGCCTTCCAACCTGGTGCCGCTGAGAAGGAAGATATCGATCCACCCGTCGTTGTCGTAGTCGAAGAACGCGCAGCCGCACCCATTTGCCTCGAGGATGTAATCTTTGTGATCTACGGGGCCGTAGATCGCCGGCGCTGTCAGTCCGGCCAATGCTGCAACGTCGGTAAAGTAAGCGTCAAACGGCCGGCCGGATTCCGTGGGCTTCGTCTGAGGAGTTGCAACTCGTCCTCCCATACCGCCCGCCTGCTGGGCGCCTGCTCTCCGAGAGAGAACTCCAGCGAGTGCTGTTAACGATAGATGCAGGAATTTACGCCGTCCTGGGAGCATTCTTCCAATCATAGCCTCAACGAGATTTGTCTCAAACGAAACGACGGATTCATTCTCTCAAAGTAGTCTTCGTTCCGTATTCCAAATCCGGAAGCCCATCACGTCAGCGGCAGATTTTTGTTACCAAACGTAGATAGCAACAACCTGAAGAGGACCGGGTAATCCGTCTGTGACGGGGGTCTCCAGAACGATCTGCACGTTCCTCCCTTCCCAGTCTGGCGGGGCCTTCTGGAGGGCCTTCTGAAGGTACTCCGGACTTGAAACGAACTCACCAGCTGCCTGCGTGCCGTAAGACTTGATTCCGGCCACGAATACAACGAATTGGCCGGTCCTGGAGTTTAGAAGTCTGGTAACAACGGAGTAGTCCTCCATGGCTTTGCCGTTAGAGTCGGTTTTTGAGTACCATCGCCGTCCTGACGGGCCTTCCTCCCGGATGAGCGATTGGTCGCCCTCATCAACGAAGGCAAAATGAAGATTGGATGTCATTTGCATCGTCCAGCGATTGTTGAAAGCTCCAATAACGACGGCGGGAGAGTTACGCAAGTCTTCGAATGAGTAGTCGCCTCCAATTCTGACTTGATTCTTCTTTCCGATCTGGCCAAAGAGACCAGAAAGCCGAATCGCCGTGTAGACATCCCCGACCGCGAGCCCATAGTCGGGGTACTCGACCATATCGTTCCACATGAGCTTGTCGTCTGGCTGCAAATCGGGCCTCTGACTGAGCCTCGCGAACTGGCCCAGGAACTTCTCCGGAGTCTTGGAATGTCTTTGGTAGAGTTCGACTGAAGGTCGGTAGACCGAAGGTTTCGCAAGGCAGATAAGAACAGGCTCAGTAGAGGAAAGCGCGGGAGACCAGAACTTCTGCAACGCCGATTGGGACGCTCTGGCGCGATAAATTGTTGACCCTATCAAAGCCAAACCGGCCAGAATGACGACGCTGACTGCCGACAAAATCCACAAAAGCTGCTTGTGCTTACCGGAAGCACGCTTTGTCTCTATCAACGGAGGCGATGCGAGCTGGGTTGATTCCTGGCCGTGTCCCACTCCCTGGGGCGTTTCCTGAAGCTCCGGCACAGGCTGAAATGGGGGCACTTGCCCCTGGTCCGTTGCAGGGGACACCCACCTGAATTCGGGAGTGTAGGACCCCACATGAAGTTCGATGCGGACCGCCGAGTTGTTGGGGGCCGCCTGGTAATACTGGTCCAGTCTTCTGCGTACTTCTCCCGCCTGTACCCGAACTACAGGATCATCTCCGGTTGCGTACCCCGCAGGACGCTGAAAGAGGTCCACTCCTAATGTGCGTTCTTTAAGTCGCTCGTGGTTGCCCCCCAGGCGGTGGTGGACTACGTACGACAGAAACTGTTGGCACCGCTTGCTTGGTTGAAATACGGGACTGTTCAGGATCGCGTCCAATTCGCGAAGGACCGAGGCTCTTTCAAGATCATCGAAGGTGCGGTTGTCGCCGTCAACTTCTGCGTGCCCAATCTGATTTGTTGTCAAACCCATGGCACTCACCGCCTTCCGTTTGAGAGCACCTGCGATCGAGTAGGCCGCAGCATACGATCACTTTACGCTTCCCTGTACATGAGCGGCGTTGTTACGCCATTGCCGAAAGCGTAGTTGGAGCCCAACGGGCTGTCTTTTCCAACTCTCATCTTATAGGCTCTATCTTGCACAATCGGAAAGGGTTCGTCAACCCAGCAAAGCACTTTCTTCCTGTCACCACACTGTAATACACCGTGTCCTACTTGAAAAGCCCCTCCATGGCGGCAGATGGTTGCACGTAAATACCGAAGCCGGTAATGTTCCCCCCTGCTTTCATTTGATTCCCGGCAGGGTCTTCCGGTCGAACACTCTTGGCGAAGGCGCCATTTTCTACGCTACGGCAGGCAGACGCAGCAGCGGTGTATCGGTCGGATACCTTTCGGGGGCGCATTCACAATTCCGGAGGCAACTACGGAATTGCGAAGAAAACGAAATGAGAACGGCACACTTTGCCTCGGGACCCGCAGGCGGTTTCGGTCTATCGTGAATGCCGCGCTTGCACTTGGCAAGTTCAAGTGCGCAAAAGACGGCCCTCCCCATGTGAGCAGTGGCGACCAGGGTTCACCCGGTTGTCAGGGCTCAAAGCGAAACCAGGGACGAATACCTGGTTTCGAATGATTTTCACAAGGTCGCCCGGAATGCGAGGGCGCAAAAACTCAACGGCATTTCCGAAATCACAGGAGCATACCTGAGTTTCGGGTTCTACAAGGAGACCACATGACCAGCATCAGATTCTTGACAAGAGTGTCGATCCTCGCGGTCCTTCTAGTGGGCTTGGGAGGGTTACCAGCCTTCGCTCAATTCCTAAGCGGAATTGAGGGTACGGCACACGATCCAACCGGGGCTCTTGTTTCCGGAGCAAAGGTCACCATTACGGATGCCCGGATCGGAGTGACGAGAGAGACCAAAACCAACCAGGCGGGCTACTTCCGCTTCGACAGCATCGGCGCATCCAATTACACAGTGCGGATTGAAGTCAACGGCTTCAAGTCCTGGGAGCAGACGGGACTTGTCCTTCAGGTCGGCGAGACTCGCACCATTGCCCCCGTGCTGGAGTTGGGAGCGGTATCCACGGAGGTCACTGTCAGCGCCTCAGAGGCTACAGTCGATCTGGTAACGGCGAAAACCTCGTCGGTCATTTCGGAAGTCACCCTGCAGGCGACTCCGCTCTCAGGCCAGAACGTCTACGGCCTGGCTTCTCTGACGCCGGGCATGACGGGCGCCGCCACTCAAAAGGGCGCCGACAACTATACCAATGAGTATGCCATCAACATCAACGCCGCCGGCCTGCGCCAGGAGCAGAACGGATACGAGATCGATGGCGCGCAGACCAATACACCGTCCCGCGGCGGCGGTACATCCATCTCTCCCAATCCGGAGATCGTTCAGTCGATGGAGATCAAGACCAACGATTTCGATGCGCAAAAAGGACGGAATGGCGGCGCGACGGTCAATGTCTTCACCGTCTCAGGCACCAACCAGTTTCACGGAACCATCGACTACTGGTTCACGAACAATAACCTCTTGGCGCGTACCCATTTTCAATCTTCAATTCCGACCTCCCAACGCAACGAGATAAGCGGAACGATGGGCGGGCCGCTTTTCAAGAACAAGCTGTTCTGGTTTGGCGCGATCGACGTGCTTCGCTCCAGCGTCTCCAACTCCGGCACGGCCACTGTCGAGACGCAGGATCTCTACAACTGGGTTAACACCAATCTCAAAACCGTTGGCGGCAATCCAAACTACGCGCTTCAGGCCCTTTCGATGGCTCCGCCGCTGACCTACGCAACCGCATCGAGCACGAACGCCAAGACGGTCGCCCAAATCACGTCCACGGCATTTGGGGGCACCTGCACCACGTGCTCGGAACTCGTCGCGCCGCCTGCAGGCCTCCCCCTCACTTTGGCTGCGATCGGCACCGTGAATTTCACAGGCGTCGCGCCCAAGAACGGATATCAGTGGAGCTTCCGGGTTGACGATTATCTTGGCAAGAACGATCGCGTCTATGTGGATGCCATGCGCACCTGGGACTACGCCTTTGACAATGGTCCGGGTATACGATCGGCGCAGAACGCCACCGGCACAAACCACTCCACCTTTATCAATGTCGATTGGACGCACACATTCTCCCCGCGTCTGCTGAATGAGGTGGGCGCGAATATTATTCGTCCCTACGGCCAAGACGGTGGAAACGCCAGCTTTGCTATACCGGGTGTCACCATAGGTTCGGGAGTCTCGGGATTCGGAGGCTGGGGGCCTGGGAACTTTACCCAAACCACAATCGCCTGGCGCGACGTCATGACGGCAACCGTGAAAACGCACACGCTCAAGTTCGGCTTTGAGCAGGACAATATCCGCGAGTACGATTCGCAGCAGCCTGGCAACGATCGTCCATCGTACACCTTCCAGAATTTGCTCGACTTTGTCCAGGAGGCGGCAGTATCGGAAAACGCTACACCGCTCAGCATTCTCCCTGGGTCATCTGTCAATGGCTTTTACACGCAAGCGCCCTATAACCGGCGCTATCGTGAGCTTTTCACGGGCATCTACGCTCAGGACGACTGGAAGGTCACACCGACACTTACCGTGAATGCCGGTGTCCGGTTCGACATGATGACCAACATGTTTTCCATCCTCAGTCCGCGATTGTCCCCGTTGAAGCTGGGAACAGGCTCGGCCTATAATGGTCGGGTTTCGGCCGCAACCGTCGGGCTGGCCCCGAACAATCACGTGCTTGACCATAGCCTGTGGGGCGTTACCCCTCGTCTGGGATTCTCTTGGGATGTCTTCGGAAAGGGCAAGTCGGCCTTGCGCGGTGGCTTCGGCATGTTCTCGGACCAACCGCCCTACCTGCACATCTCGGACATTACGGCAAACAACCTGCCAAATACTTACCAGCCGAGTTTGAACGCGTTGTCGGGGAATACGATCACATTCCAGCTCTGCGCCGCTCCAGTGGGCAACACTATCGTGTGCCCGGTGTTGCCTATCAGCACGAGTTCTGTGGTGATTGACTCGACTACCGGCGCTCTCCGCGTCAATGGCACTATTCAGAGAGCAGCTCTCGGTGGCTACGATCCTCAGTACAAAATGACCCAGGTCCTGGCCTGGAGCATGAGTTGGCAGCAGCAGTTGCCCTTGAACCTGGTTGCTGAGGCGAACTATTCCGCTTCGGCTGCACATCATCTGCCGATTTACAATCAGGACCTCAATCGCTTTGCCGGCGACCTGATACAAAACAATGGAGCCTTTACCCGCCTCAATCCAAACTTCGGCGGAATCAACTACGCCACTTCCAACGGCAACTCCATCGGTAACTTCTTATCCGTAGTGCTGACCCGCCGCCCCTCTCACGGGCTGGGGATGAGCGGCATCTACACTTTTGGGAAGTCGATGGATTCACTCAGCAGTTCGGCTTCGTTGAGTGGTGGAAACATCACATCAGCTGGAAGCGCAAATACTCAGAACGGTCCGATTATCTATAACGGGAATCTACCGTTCCAGCGCGGCCGTTCCGACTTCGACATCCGGCAGCAATTCACGGCCACCGGCACCTGGACGGTTCCGAACAACTACCCCAATGCTTTTGAGAGAAATCTGCTGGGCGGATGGGAACTCGGCGGCGTGTGGGTCATTCAAACGGGGTTACCCGCCTGGGTAACAACGAATCAGTCTTTCTCTCCGGTCTGCTCAAGCGGATCGCCTTCAGGCAGCAAATGCCCTGCCGGCACTACCGTCATCGGCAATACCGGAGGCAACTACAACGCGGATGGAAACAGCCTGGGTGTGCCGATGACACCTGGCTTCGGCAGCCACCTGAGCGGCCTGAAGAAGGCGAACTTCCTATCCGGAGTGTTTAGCGGCGGCGCGGCGGCATTCCCGGCGCCAACCTTTGCAGCCACCGGGACCGAAGGCAACCTCGGCCGTAACACTTACGACAACCTCGGATACAATAATTTCAACTTCTCCTTTGGCAAGTTCTTCTCAACTCCATGGTTCTTCGGAGAAAAGTTGAGATTCGAGGCCAAAGGCGAGCTCTATAACGCGTTCAACCGCTCCAATCTGATCGGACTGGATGTGAATATGCCCGACAGCAATTTTGGAAAGTCGACGAGTCAATTACCCGCGCGCAGTCTGCAAATGCAGCTACGGGCCAGTTTTTAAGCTCGTAAGCTAGTCGCACCTTGGGGAGAAGTGATGGATTGCGCGTGTCGCCCTCTTGACCTCACGTCAGCTTTCCACCACTTCTCCTCTTCTTGTTTCCAATGAATGAGTGATGGGCAGTGTGTCTGCGCCATCTCTCCGCTGGACAGTTTCGCGGCAGGGGTACTGGCGTCGGCACGCGTCCGGAGGAAGTGCGGTAATGCAATCCTTTATTCGTCGCAGCGGTAGCCTGCTCTGTGCGTCGGCTTTCTTGCTTCAATGCGGGCCCGCGATCGCTGAGCAGGCTTCTGTTGTCCTTACGCGCGGCAACACCACCATTGTCCTCGAGCCCTATGCGCCGAACATCCTGCGCGTGACGCTGAGCTTGAAGCGCGAACCAGCGCTGGTCGGACCAAGGTATGGCCTTGTGGCCAAGCCAGTGGACACTGGGTGGAGCGCGAGCCAGACGGCTCAGGCTGACGTCTACCGGTCGGATCGAATTGTGGCGACCGTCGACCGCGATCTGCCCGACAACAAGCCGCCAGTTCAGACGATCGTGGACATAAGCGAGTACTTCAACGGCTCGGCTCTCTGCTTATCTGGTTGCAAAGGCGCTTGCCATGGTTCCAAAACGCAAGAATTTGTTATCAAATCGAACGCCGTTATTGAGATGACGCGCGGAGCCAGCGAGTTGGCTTGTCCAGCGCATCTTTAAATGATAAAGGTTGAGACTATTGAGCTGGGGTTCGCTGGTTGAGACTGTGCATTCATTGATTACGTGATTCGAAGCACTTGTGCGCAGCTTTCTGCTGCAGTAATAGGAGAGGATTCAGATGAGACTCATGGTAGATTGCGGCAAAGTGTTGACCTCGGTTATGCTCGCGGCATTTGCTGGGGTAATACTCCATGCACAGAGCGCCGGGACGATTCTTGAGCGAGATGGCCGCACAATCTTTCTTGAACCGTACGCACCGAACATCATTCGAGTCACGTTGAGCAAGACGAGGGCGACAGCGACCGCATCCTCGGGGTATGGCTTCGTAGGAACGCCCTCGATGACAGGCTGGACTCATGAGCAAAGCTCCGACGGCAGCGACGTTTTTCGCTCCGGGAGGCTGATCGTCCATGTCTCCCCCGACCACTTGGACCAGTCCCTCCTGCCGCATCCCATGCCGCTCGATGATCTGAATCAGTCCCTGCGAGACCATTACTTTGGCGGGGGCTCCAGGAGAGGCCCCAACCAAGACACTATCTCTGTAACAACGGCTTCGGGACAGATGCTCCTGAATATGCGGAACTGGTTCATGGTTCCCAACCGATCCGAGACCGCAGCGGCGGGTGCGGAAACGCAGGAGCAAAAGGATGCCGGCTACCGAGTCTCTGCAACATTCGACTCGCCGGCAGACGAACACTACTACGGACTCGGTCAACAGCAACAGGGCGCTCTCGACCTGCGGGATCATCAGATCCGCTGCTGGCATGACTACTCAGCGATCGGCGGGCAGAACGTCTGCGTTCCGTTCATGATCTCCAGCCGCGGCTATGGTCTCATCTGGGACAATCCTTCAAAAACTACCATCAATCTCGGCTTCAACCAGCAGAACATCTGGTCGTCAGAAATAGGGGACCGTGTCTCATTCGTTGTAATCGCTGGGACAAACAGCGACGAGATATACCAGGGCTATCGCCAACTAACCGGCATTACTCATATGTTGCCGAAGGCGGCGTATGGCTACATCCAGAGCAAGGCAATCTATCCCACCCAGGATCAGCTCCTGGCGGTTGCAAAGGGATATCGCGATCGCCAGCTTCCCCTGGATGTTCTAGTCGTCGATTTTCTCAACATGACCAGGCAGGGCGAACTGGATCTGGACCCTGCGCGGTGGCCCGATCCAGCCGCGATGAACCAGCAGCTTCATTCCATGGGCATCTCCACGCTGCTGAGCGTTTGGCCGCATTTCTCTGCTGGTACCCGTTACTACGACATGCTGCGGGACAAGGGATGGCTGATCCATTCCTCCGATGGAACACCGGATTCTGGTCGGTTCAAAGATGTGATCGGCCCGAACATCGATACCACCAACCCTGCCGCTGCCAAGTGGTTCTGGGAGGCCATCAGGGATCGATACATCAAGCCCTACCATTTCGACTATATCTGGCTCGACGAAACGGAGCCCGATATCGATCCGGCGAAGGACTTCTTCTCCATTGGATCAGGATCACGCTATTACAACGTCTATCCGTTGTTCCACACAGCTTCTGTCTACGAGGGATTCAGGCGCGACTTCGGAGACAGCCGGAGGGTCATGATTCTTGCCCGCGCCGCCTACCTCGGAGCGCAACGGAACGGCACAATCTTCTGGTCGAGCGACATCTTCTCGACATGGGACATGCTGAAACGTTCCGTCCCTGCCGGATTGGGCTTCACAGCCTCAGGCATGCCTTATTGGGATACTGATATCGCCGGCTTTTTCTCTCCGTCCCTCCCTGCGACGTACCGCCCGATGCACACGCCCTTGGTCGATCCCTCAGATGCACTTGGCACGGTCGGCAACTACCTGGACTATCCCGAGTTGTTTGTGCGGTGGTTTCAATGGGCTGCCTTCCAACCTGTCATGCGGGCCCACGGCGAAAGGAACCACAACGAGGTTTGGTCCTACGGCAAACAGGCTGAGCCGATCCTCGAAAAGTATCTGCGCTTGCGATATCAACTATTGCCC
This sequence comes from Occallatibacter sp., assembly GCA_035648535.1. GTDB lineage: Bacteria > Acidobacteriota > Terriglobia > Terriglobales > Acidobacteriaceae > Telmatobacter. The sequence goes on from DASRLI010000149.1 coordinate 23,103, forward strand.
TACACATACTCCCTCGCTTATGGAAGCTTTCAAAGCGGCGCTCCGTTCATGCGCGCGCTATTCATGGATTTTCCCAATGATCCCAATGTCGCGGCGATTGGCGATGAGTACATGTTCGGCCCCGCGCTCCTCGTAGCTCCAGTTACTGACCAGGGAGCAACGAGCCGCACTGTCTATTTGCCCAGTGGTACAGACTGGTACAACTATTGGACCAACGAACGCGTCAAAGGCGGTCAGACAATCACCGTGAGCGCGCCCATCGATACAATTCCACTCTTCGTCCGCGCCGGCTCCATACTTCCGCTCGGCACCCAGATTCTAAGCACAGACGAGAAGCAGGACCTGGCAAAGATCAAAATCTACCCAGGTGCCGATGGAGATTTCACGCTCTATAGCGACGACGGAAAAACCTATGCTTACGAAAAGGGAGACTTCCGTATCGCCAACCTGCACTGGGACGACTCGACGGGTAAGTTAACCCAGAAAGGATCGGTCGCTTGGACTGTTCCGGATAGTCAACTCGTGGAGGTGGTCGGACATTAGTTCACTCCTGATGATTGCAAAGTCAATAGCTGCCTCGCAGCGCAGGAACGAACGTAGCGCCTAACGACAGAATGAAGCGATGACTCTCGAACAAACATTCGCGAGTCATCGCTGTGGTTCAAGCAGTTCTTTGTTCTCCCAAAACAGATACGTGCAAATTCTAGCGACACACAAGAGGAGAGGATTCAGATGAGATTGGTTGAGAGTATTCGTAAAGTTTTGTTATTGGTCATGGTGGCAGCGATTCCTGGAATAGCTCTCCAGGCGCAGGAGAACCGGATCGTGATCGATCGGGATGGCAGCACAATCGCTCTCGAGCCCTACGGTCCGAACATTGTCCGCGTGACTCTGAGCACATTGAAAGATCAGGCGATCGCGGGCCCTGGATTCGGAATCGTCGCAAAGCCTCTCCCCGCTGGATGGACTCACGAAACCACTCCTAAAGAAGACATATACAAATCGGCGCGGATGTCGGTACACTTCACCACGCCTCCTCCACCCCAGCGCCGGCCCGACGGTTCTCTCTGGAACGGCCCGAGGAAGAACTTCGGCGCCTTTGGCCGCGGACCTTACATGACCGTCACGGCCGCCGACGGCACGATTCTACTAACAATGCAAGGCTGGGAAATGGCGGAGTTGAATGATAAGGACGGCGATCGCCTGCTCAACAACGACCGCCGTCCGGAGGATCTGCCGTTCTATCGCATTGGAGCCACATTCGGCTCGCCTGACGATGAACACTACTATGGGCTCGGCCAGAATCAGGAGGGGTATCTTGACCATCGTGGACATAAGGTCGAGTGCTGGGCAGACTATCAATCTGCGGGCGGCCCGAATTTTTGCGTCCCCTTCCTGGTAACCAACAAGGGATATGGCCTCCTCTGGGACAATCCTTCAAAGACAACCATTCTTCCTGGATTCAACGAGCAGACTAAGTGGATTTCGCAGGTAGGCCAAAGAGTTTCGTTCTTTGTTGTTGCCGGCGCTGCGACCGACGAGATCTACGCGGGATATCGCCTGCTGACGGGCGATACACCGATGCTGCCCAAGTGGGCTTATGGGCTGATCCAGTGCAAGCAGCGGTATACAACACAGGAAGAGATGCTTTCTGTGGCACATGGTTATCGCGAGCGCCATCTGCCGATCGACATGCTGGTATTGGACTGGTTCTATTACACCAAAATGGGCCAGATGGATTTCATCAAAGACCAGTGGCCGGATCCGGCAGACATGAATCGCCAGCTCCATGCCATGAACATTGAGACGATGATCAGCGTCTGGCCGCGTTTCAGGCCGGACACGCGCTTCTACGATCTCATTCAAAAGAACGGGTGGTTCCTGCATCATGGGGATGGCACACCGGAGGATGGGCTACCCTACGATGGTCAGGGTTCCGACATTGACTCGACGAACCCGGATGCGGCGAATTGGTACTGGAGCGTGGTCCGCGACAATATCGCGAGCAAAGGATTCGATTCTTTCTGGGCCGATGAAACGGAACCCGATCTGCCTCCGAATGGGAGTTACTTCAAGATCGGGCCGGGGACGCAATACTTCAATGTGTATCCGTTCTTTCATACGGCTGCGTTCTATAACGGGATACGGAAAGACATGCCGAACACCCGTGCGCTGATCCTTTCCCGGGATGCATATCTCGGAGCACAGCACAACGGCGCAATCTTCTGGTCGTCGGATATCTTCCCCACCTGGGACGTGTTGAAACGGCAAATTCCTACGGGCCTGGATGTAACTGCCTCGGGAATTGCCTACTGGGGAAACGATATCGGCGCGTGGCAGGGGCTGCCGAAGACCCATACGCCAGCGCACACACCCCTGATCGATCCCAGCGATGCGCGTGACAATGTCGGCGGTTATGATGACTACCCCGAGTTATATGTGCGCTGGTATCAATATGGAGTGTTTCAGCCTAACTTCAGAACCCATGGCACGCGGCCGCATAACGAGGTATGGTCCTATGGCAAACAGGCGGAACCGATCCTGGAAAAGTATCTTCGGCTACGTTACGAATTGATGCCGTATATTTACTCGCTTGGATACTTCACGCACGAGACCGGGGCTCCGTTCATGCGCGCCTTGTTCATGGATTTTCCGAACGACCCAAAGGTTGCTGACATTGGCGATGAGTATATGTTCGGACCAGCGTTTCTGGTCGCACCCGTAACGGCCCAGGGCCAAACCACGAAGAGTGTTTATCTCCCTGCGGGAACGGCCTGGTACAACTATTGGACAAACGAGCGGTTCGAAGGCGGGCAGACAATCCAGGTGAGCGCGCTTATCGATACAATTCCACTTTTCGTCAGAGCAGGATCGATTGTGCCATTGGGAAGCGCAGTTGAGAGCACCCATGAAAAGCAGAGCATCGCCCACGTAAAGGTCTATCCAGGATCGAACGGGGATTTTACTCTCTACAGCGACGATGGGCTGACGTATGCGTACGAGAAAGGCGACAGCCAGATCACACACCTCCACTGGGATGATGCGGCCAAGAAACTAACTCAGACCGGAACCCCGGCGTGGAGCGGAGATGGAATTGTGGAGGTGGTTCCGCGGCATTAAAGATCTGACTTCTGCGCAGTGAGGTTCCGCTCGACAGGATCGATACTTTCCAGGATATCGATGTCCGCTTTGAAAGTATCGGTCTTAGCGCGAGATGGTGCGCGTGATGATCTTTCTACGTTTTGAAACCACCATCGCACCGAGCGAGGTACTGCCGCGCCGGGCGCTTTGCTAGGAAAGCTCAAGCGGTGTCCGCCATGATAAAGAAGCACCTTGCCACCTTCATCTGTCTTCTGGTCTTTGGCTTTGTTCCGGCGCTTGCGCAGCAACCCCGTTACCCGTTCAACGATCCGTCGCTGCCTACGGAAAAGCGGATCGACAACCTGCTTTCGCTTATGACCATCGACGAGAAGGTCAACTACCTCAGCACGAATACCGGTGTGCCGCGGCTCGGCGTGATGAGCTATGGCAGCTCCGAAGGCATCACGGCGTGGTCCAGCGGGAAGCCAGAGGCACGCGCCTGGTGGGACGAGAAACTTCCCGGATTTCGCGTCGAGGCCGAGCCCATTCGCGTGATGATCGGTAATTCGTCCGCCGACATCCAACTGACCACCGAGGTGCGTGTTCAATAGAGCGGTTCAGCAATGCGCGTGTCCCTACAAACCGTTCAGGTCGCGAATGCCTGGACCGACCCGCGCGCAGAGCGCGGGAGAAATGAGGATTTGGAAGGATGAAGGTCTGTATCATCGCAACCATTCTGTTGGCTTTGTTTCCTGGGGAAGCATTGCAGGCACAGGTGAAGGAACATCCGGTTCCTCGCGTCGTCGAGAACGATGGACGCTACGCCCTGTTCGTGGACGGCGCTCCTTACTTGATACTGGGCGCGCAGTCGAACAACTCCAGCGACTGGTCGGCCACGCTCCCCAAGGTGTGGTCCGCCATCGAGTACCTTCATGCCAACACGCTCGAAACTCCGATCTACTGGGAGCAGTTCGAGCCGAAGCCGGGACAGTTCGACTACTCGCAAGTGGACATCGTCCTCGCTCAGGCCCGCGAGCATCACGTCCATCTGGTGCTGCTCTGGTTCGGCACCTGGAAGAACGGCAGCCAGCACTACATGCCCGAATGGATGAAGCTCGATCCCCAACGCTACTTCCACGTGATGAACAAGAACGGAGAGTATATTGACTCGCCCTCCCCGTTCGCCACCGCGTCTATGGAAGCCGACAAGCGCGCCTTCGGCGCCTTGATGCGCCACCTCAAGCAGGCCGATTCGGAGAGAACCGTCCTGATGGTGCAAGTGGAAAACGAAACCGGCACATACGGATCCGTCCGCGATTACTGTCCTGAGGCGAACAAGCTCTTTGACGGTCCGGTTCCGCCTGAAATCCTGAAGGCCATGGGCAAGACCCCAGCCACGCCCGATGCCAATTGGGAGATGGTCTTCGGTCCCGAAGCCGAGGTCTACTTTCATGCTTGGGCGATCGCCAAATATGTGGGAGAGGTTGCCGCCGCCGGAAAGGCCGCCTACCCGTTGCCTCTGTATACCAATGATGCATTGCACGATCCGCTCACGCCGGAGGTGCCTGTCACCTACGAGAGCGGAGGCCCCACCGACAACGTGATTCCCATCTGGAAGGCCGAGGCGCCCGCCATCGAGGTCCTCGCGCCCGATATCTATCTGTCAGGCACCGAACAGTATCTTAAGACGCTCGATCTCTACCATCGCCCGGACAATGCATTGTTCGTTCCCGAAACCAGCGGCGCCGCCCGCTCCGCGCGGTTCTTCTTTTCCGCACTTGGCCTTCAGGCCATAGGTTTCTCGCCTTTCGGTCTGGATTACACGCGATCTCAATCCGCCCAATCCGCCGATTCCGATGCTCGAAACGCGTTCCTGGAACCGACAGCGCAGAACTACCGGCTCGTCGGTCCGATGATGCGCGATGTTGCCCGGCTCAATTTCGAGGGCAAGCTACAGGCGGCAGCGGAAGTGGAAGGCGAACCTGCCCAAACACTTCATTTTGGAAACTGGGACGCGGTGGTTTCCTATGGGGTTGGTCGCCGGGGCGGCCCCGCCAAAGGGAATCCCGAGCCCATGGGACGCGCTCTGATCGCTCAACTGGAGGACAACAAGTTTCTGGTGACTGGATACTTTTGCCGCGTCGACTTCCGGCCCGCCGGCACAGAGCAGCAGCGGAAATCCGGGAATATCGTAGTGGGAACCGGACAGACGCCCTCGGCTCTCTTCGATGGCAAATGGCAGCATCGCCAATTTCTTCGGGTAGAAGAAGGCACCTACGAAGACGGCGCATTCAAGTCCCAGCGAATCCTGAACGGGGACCAGACAGACTGGGGACTCAACTTTGGTTCAGACCCCGAAGTGCTCCGGGTTTCAGTCGCCACTTATTGACGCGAAGGATCGGAAGTTAGACGCAGTTAAAGAAGGACCACGATCCCTCACACAAACGCATGCGTCGCGATGTTCTGGCTGGGGATCATTTGCGTGGCGCGGCGAGCGTCGATCGAATTGATCAAGTTTCGGGTGCCAGTTGGAGAGTCAATCAAACGAAGCTTAAGCATTCCAGGAAAGGATGTAGTCGAGACCATGGCGCCAAAGTCAATGCGACGAGCAAAGAGCAACGCCTTGCTAGGGAACCTCTGAACAAGTCGATGCTTTGAAAGGGCACGGCTTCAGCCGTGCCGTAAAGTGAGCAAAATGACCGTGGACTTTAGCCCCTGAGGGAAGGTTCGACGTGCAAAGGAACTTAATCAGAGGTTCCCTGGGTGTGGTGAGCCTGCACGATGCAGGAGACACAGTATACTCATATGTTCAACCTAAAAGGATCGAGACATTCCTGATGATCTTCCGCATTGCATTAATCGGCAGCATAACCCTAGCCTTTCTTCACGCCGGCGCTGCATGCGCGCAAGCGGCGAGCGCCCAGTCTTCGCAGTCTGCCGTTGAGCAGACCGCACCCCAGCAGCCCTGGATGAATCGATCACTGGGCCCGGATACGCGCGCCGATCTGATGATTCACGAGATGACGCTCGACGAGAAGATCCAATTGGTTCATGGCATAGGATGGGGAGTGCTGCGCGCCGGCGCGCCCGTTCCGCCCGCGGATAACGGCGGCGCCGGCTTCGTCCCCGGCATTCCGCGGCTGCATCTTCCCGACATCAATCTCGCCGACTCCGCGGTGGGCGTGCGCATGGCCGCACTCCAGAGCCGCTACGCAACCCTGCTTCCTTCCGTCCTCGGTATGTCCGCGTCCTGGGATCCCGATGCTGCCTTTCTTTACGGCTCCGTCATTGGCCGCGAACTACGCGCCCAAGGCTACAACATGTCCATTGGCGGTGGGGTCGACCTCATCCGCGAGCCGCGCAATGGACGCAATTTCGAGTACTCCAGCGAAGACCCGATTCTCGCGGGGAACATGGTGGGCCAGCTCGCACGCGGCGTTCAGTCCAACCAAATCATGGGCGACATCAAGCACTACGTTCTTAACGACCAAGAGACGGGCCGCAATACACTGGATGCGGTGCTGGCCCCACGCGCCTTCCGCGAGACGGACTTGCTGGCCTTCCAGATCGCCATCAATCTCGCACACCCCGCCGGCGTAATGTGTTCTTACAACCGAGTAAATGGCGACTACGCTTGCGAGAATGCCTATACCCTCAATCAGGTTCTGAAACATGATTGGGGATTCAAAGGCTTCGTGCTCTCCGACTGGGCGGGCACGCACTCGACCGTCAAGGCGGCGCTGGCCGGACTGGACATGGATCAGCCCGGCGACGACGGCTACTTCAGCGAACCGCTTAAGCAAGCCGTACTCGGCGGGCAGGTTTCGCAGGCCCGGCTCGACGACATGGTCCACCGCATCGTGCGCAGCATGTTCGCCTGCGGCGTCATCGACGGGCCGCCCGTGCACAGCGTTCTCGATCCCTTCCGTGGCCGCGACGACGCACAAAAAATCGAAGAAGAGAGCGCCGTGCTACTCCAGAACAGCGGCGGCATTCTTCCGCTTGATCCCCAGAAGATTCGCAGCATCGCGATCATTGGAGGTCACGCGGATGTGGGTGTGATCTCCGGCGGCGGTTCCGCACAGGTGGATGCGCCGGGAGGCAATGCCGTCGACCCAAAGCCCGGCCCATCGCCATGGGGAAAGCCCATTTACTTTCCTTCTTCTCCGATGCAGTACATCCGCCAACAGGCCGCGTCCGGCGCCAGGATTGTCTACGATGCCGGTACGGACCCAGCACAGGCAGCCAAGGCCGCCGCAGCTTCGCAGGTCGCCATCGTATTCGTAACGCAATGGATGTCGGAGGGACGGGACTCGGCAACGCTCAACCTGCCTGATGATCAGGATGCTCTCGTGGCCGCCGTGGCCGCGGCAAATCCGAACACCGTCGTTGTGCTGGAGACCGGCGGACCCGTCACCATGCCCTGGGCGAAGGACGTCAAGGCGATTCTCGAATCCTGGTTTCCCGGAATTGGAGGTGGCCAGGCAATTGCGAACATCCTCTTCGGCCGCGTCAACCCGTCGGGCAAGCTTCCCGTCACCTTTGCCG
>DASRLI010000150.1:0-7032 GCA_035648535.1 Occallatibacter sp.
ATGCTCGGACGGAAATCCCTTGGGTGGGCGCGTCAACGCATTCCCTTCAAACTCAGAAAATGTTTTGCGGACGGCAGGCTTCTGCAGCAGCTTGCTGAACTCGGCGTGGTGACCGAGCAGCCAGTGCCGGATGGCGGCCAGTTGATTCCTCTCCGGCATGTAAGCCCCGGCGGCGACGATCACTTCTTTCGCGCTCACGTGGAAGTAGTAGCCGGCGCCCGATGTCTTTTCCAGCCCCTGGTGCGACCACCATGCGGCCACGTGGGTTTTGTAGGGCAGCTTGTTGGCGCTGAAGCGCGTGTCGCGGTAGATGCGGAAGAGGCACTTCTCTGCAGGCCGCACGAATGCTGGCGCAAAGTCCATCATCGCATCGGTAACTTTGCGGATGATCGCCAGCATTGGTTCCTTCAGCTCCGCTTCGAAGAGGGGCTTGCGTGGCGTGAACCATTCGCGGTCGTTGTTGCGTGCCAGGTTGCGGAGAAAGGAGAGAGCTTCAGGGCGGAAGTACGGGACAGCTGCGGGGGGAGCGGATTTTTCGGCGCGAGGCATTCTGATGGAAGGTTAGCAAAAATGACTAATCTTCGGGACTCCATCTGCTGTGAAGAACTCTATCGAGTGGTCATTGAACGGAAGCGTCATTCTCTGCGGCGAGCCGGGCCATTTTCTCGCGGTGCTTGCGAATGAAGTGCGCGGCAGCGTCGGGATAAAACTCGCGAACGGAGGTAATCGCGACGTCGCGCATGGCGGAGTAGCCGAATTTGACGGCGAGAACGCTAAAGCTGGTGGCTCCGGTCGGGTAGTAGGTTCGCGAGACTAACTGGGTGAGGACCTTGCCGCCGAGCCCGGCGATGTTGGGCGTTTGACGGCCACCGTAGGTGCGCGCCACTCCCTGGCGGCTGATCACATAAAGGGCACGAATGGGGATCGGGTGGCCAGCGCCCATGGCATAGAAGCGGGTGTCTTCGTGAATGAGGCTGGGCAGGAACCACGCGGAGAGATAGGTATTGTCGGTTTTATCAAGGAAGCCACGCCAGGAATACGCCCACATACCAGGGATGCCCTTGCCCAGGACAGGGTGTTCGTTGATGCCTTCGGCCGAAAGCGAAGTGATGCCAAGAAAGACGAAGGAGGAGTAGTCCGTCGATTGGCGGGTGGCGACGGTGAAGTTGTACTTCCAGCCAGGCGGGTGCGGCTTGGCGCCTTCGGAGACGGTACGGAAGTTAGGCATAAAGCCAAGGATTCGCTGCGGTTGCAGACGGTCGAGCGGGATTGGATTCCCATTGGCGTCGACCGGTCCGGTCAGGCTGGGCCTGGGGTGCGGGTCGCCGTGATTGGTGTCTTTTGTGGATTCGCTAGCCGCCGAAACGTCCTGAGCGGGGATCAAATCGGGGGTTCCAGAGAGATCGGCCGAAGAAGATTCCCGGCTCAAATCGGTCACAGCTTCACCCACCGCCAGCACGCTGGCGTGCGCTGCTTCTGGAACGTGCGTTAACTGGGCATGGCAAATTGAAGCAAGTCCCAGGCATACAAGAGCGACACTTAAGCGCAATTACACCATCCTTGAACTGTGGGGAAGGCTGTCACTCGGGGAAGAGGTCCAGCGGCCAATATTAGTTAGACCGAGAAACCCAATTGGGGTTTACAGATCCCCGTTCGGATATTGAATTTGCCCCATGAATTCGCGATGGAGACGGCACTTACCGCTTGCTTGAACGAAGGGCTTCCTAACAGTCTACCGGATTACCTTTAATGCGCCACGGAACAGACCATCGAAATCGGCGGCGAGGGCTTCTTCTTTGGTGATGGCCTGTTCGATTGCCTTCTCGGCTGCAGGTCGTTGATAACCGAGGTTGACCAGCGCGGAAAGCACATCTTCGGCGGCAGGCCCGCGCACGGACGATTGTACCGGCGCAACAGCAAAGTCATCCAGCTTGTCTTTTAGCTCGACAACCAGGCGCTCGGCCAGCTTCTTGCCCACGCCGGGAATGCGCGTCAGCTGCGCATGGTCCTGGCCGCGGATTGCCTGCACAGTGCGCTCGGGGTTGAGGCCGCTCAACATTTTGATTGCCAGCTTGGGGCCCACGCCGCTCACCGTGATCAACCGCTCAAAGAGACGCTTCTCTTCGCGTTCGAGAAAGCCAAAAAGGGCGATCTGATCCTCGCTGACCTGGGTGTGGATGTGCAGCGCGGCTTCCGCGCCGACCGAGGGCAACGCCGTAAAGGTAGGCACAGAGATAGCAACGTCGTAGCCGACACCGGCCGCCTCAACAATAGCCTGGCCGGGCTGCTTGAAAATGAGCTTGCCGCGCAGATGAGCGATCATCGTGCCCTATTGTAGAATCCCCAGCCGCCTGGCCACACGATCGAAGATATCCAGTGCCTGGTCGAGCTGGGCGCGCGTATGTTCACTGGTGAGAATGGCGCGGATTCTTGCCTTGCCCTCCGGAACGGTGGGGAAGGCGATGCCGGTGGCCATGACACCTTCGTTGAAGAGTGCGCGTGAGAATTCCATCGCCGCACGGCCTTCGCCCACAATGATCGGCGTGATGGGTGTCTCAGTGGCCGGGGTGGTGACGCCTCCGATATTGAAACCGAGCCGCTTAAGCTCGCCCTGGAAGTAGCGGGTGTTCGACCACAAACGAAGGATTCGCTCGGGTTCTTTCTCCAAAATGTCGAAGGCGGCGATACATGTGGCAGCGACTGAGGGCGGGTGAGAGGTGGAAAACAGAAACGGCCGCGCACGGTGGTAAAGGTAATCGATCAGGTCGCGGCTGCCGCAAACGTAGCCGCCCAGCGCGCCGATGGCCTTGGAGAGCGTACCGACCTGCACATCGACCAGGCCGTGCATGCCAAAGTGGTCAACTGACCCGCGGCCGTTACGGCCCAGCACGCCTGAAGCGTGGGCGTCGTCGACCATCATGATGGCGCCATATTTTTCCGCCAAACCGGCAAGCTTGTCCACGGGGCCGATATCGCCGTCCATTGAGAAGACGCCGTCGGTGATCACGAGCTTTTTGCCGGGCTCGGCAGCGAGTTGTTGTAGCAACTGCTCGCAATGGGCCATGTCTTTGTGTCGAAATACCTTGATGGTGGCGCGTGAGAGGCGGGCGCCGTCAATAATGCTGGCGTGATTCAGCTCGTCGGAGAGGATAAAGTCCTCTTTGCCGAGGATGGCGCTGACGGTGCCGGCGTTGGCGGCAAAACCGCTCTGGAAGACCACGCAGGCCTCGACGTTCTTGAAGCGCGCGATTCTTTCTTCCAGATCCATGTGGATACGCATGGTCCCGGCGATAGTCCGCACCGCTCCGGAGCCGACGCCAAAAGCGCGTGTGGCGGCGATGGCGGCCTCAATCAGGCGGGGGTCATTGGCCAGGCCCAGGTAGTTGTTGCTGGCCAGGTTAATCACCTCGCGGCCGTCGTAGTGGCACACCGGGGCCTGCTGGTCGTCGAGGATACGGAGCTTGAAATAGGTGCCTTTGGCGCGGAGTTCGTCGAGAGCTGCGGTCAGGTGCGCGAGCTGGGGGCGAGGGTTGGCCTGAGTCATGGCGATGCACCTCAAACAAGAAGCATAGCGCGTCGCGGCCGGGTGAACTCTCCATTCCGGGCCCCCCGCGTCCAACCTATGCCGGGGACCGTGCCAGGTCTGCGCTGGGGGGCAGGGTTTTTCAGGGCAGACCGCGGTGCGCCGGTTGGCCGCACTGCGCCCGAGCCAGATACAATAGTCTTCTAAGCTTAAGCAAACGGGCGATACGCGATTTAGCGATGCGCGATTCTTCTGGAGATTTGGAGCAGGTGCACGTGAGAGGCATGAACCGCCGCAGTCTGCGGCTTGAATTGGTTGCAGGACTGGGTTTGGCGCTGCTGGCACTGCCAATGGCGGTGGCCGGTGCGCAAAGTGCGTCGAACGCCGTATCGACGCAAACCTCGCTGACCGTATCCACCAGCGACCACGGCGGACAAACCAAGGCCGCCGTCGCGGTGAGCGTGGCCGCGGCAGATGGGCAGCCGGCAACGGGCGCCGTAGCTATTAACGAGGGCAGTCGGCAATTAGCTCAGGTAGCGCTGAACGCAACCGGACAGGCCTCCACCGTATTAGCGTTGCCCGGCGGCATGCACAACCTGCGCGCTGTTTATAGCGGCGACGCTACGCACCAGACTTCAGTTTCAACGCTGGCTCCTGTGCAGGCACAGACCAGCACCGCGCCCAGCTTTCAGTTGACACTCGCTCCAGTGGCGCCATCAGCGCTGCCCCTGGTGCTCACGGCCGGCGCTGCGGGAACGGTAAACGTGACGATAAATCCCGTGAACCCTGCTTCGCTGACGTCACCAATGTTCGTAACCCTCTCTTGCTCGGGGCTGCCCAACCAGGCATCGTGCGCTTTCAGCCCTGCAAGCGTGGAGATTCTGGCGAATACTCCCACAAGTTGTCCGGCGGGTTCACCCGCCTCTGCGTGTCCTCCTGTCAGTTCGATGGTGTTGCAGACGCAGTCGGCAGGAACGGTTGGCTTTGCTGCTCCGGCCTCCCACTCCGGCAAGGGAAGTGACCCGGTTGCATGGGCAATTCTGCTGCCAGGTGTGCTCGGTCTGGGCGGATTGGCCTGGGGAGCACGGCGGCGTGCATGGCTGAGCCGGTTGTCCCTGTTGGCGCTGGTGGCACTGGTTACCATGCTGGGCACCACGGCCTGCAATCCGCGCTACTACTACTTCAACCACGGTCCGCCCAACAATCTGCCCACTCCGGCGGGCACTTACACGATAACCGTGACCGGGCAATCGAGCGATGGCGTCACGGCCATTACGCAGAACACGACCATGGTTCTCACGGTGCAGTAGCCAGCAGCCAGAGGCACAAAAAAACTGCATGAACCGCCGGCATTCCCTTCCCGCGGAAGTGTACGCACTGGTGGAGCACACACCGGCCACGGTGCTGCTGGAATGCGGCAAACAGAACAACTCAGACATCGGCGATTCGGCTGCGGCCCAGGAATTCTGCACGCGAATTTTTACCGCGCCTCTGCGCGTGTGCGTGGCAAGGAATGCTGCAGACATTGCCGGGCTCTTCCGCGAGGTTGAACGCGCGGTTCAGACAGGGCAGACCGCTGCGGGATTCTTCACCTACGAGTGCGGGAAATGTTTTGAGCCCAAGGCCGGGATGTGGGCGAGCCTGGACGACAAGGCGCTTGCTCAACCCTTAGCCCAACCTCTAGCCTGGATCGGCATCTACGATCGCGCCTATCGATTCGATCATGCTACTGGAACTTTCCCAGACGGCGAGCCGCCAGGGCTGGAGAGCTTTCGCGGAATCCAGGGCGAGCCGCTCAAAGACTCGCCGATTGAAGCTGCGCTCGGTCTGACAGAAGCGCAATATGCCGAACGCATCGCTGCGATTCACGAGTGGATTCGCGCCGGTGACGTGTATCAACTCAACTTCACGGTTCCCTACAGCGTGCGCGTGCGTGGCGGCGTGGCTGCCTTGTATGCGCGGCTGCGCGAACGGCAGCCGGTGGAGTATGGGGCTTTTATTCACTGGCAGGCCGGGCGGCGGATTCTCTCTTTCTCGCCGGAGCTGTTTTTTCGCGTGGACGAGAATGGCGATAAGCGGCGCATTACTACCAGACCGATGAAGGGAACCGCGGCGCGCGGGCGCACGACGCGCGAGGACCGCGAGCGAGCGGAGTGGTTGCGCAACGACCCGAAGAACCGCAGCGAAAACGTAATGATCGTTGACCTGCTGCGCAACGACCTGGGTCGGCTGGCGAAGTTCGGCAGTGTGCATGCGGAGAATCTGTTCGCCGTTGAGCGCTTTCCGACGCTGTGGCAGATGACTTCGACTGTGACGGGAGAGCTGCGGGCTGAGATTGGATTTCACGATATCTTCAGGGCGCTGTTCCCTTGCGGGTCGATTACCGGCGCGCCGAAGGTGCGTGCGATGCAGCTGCTGGCGGAGCTCGAAGAACAGCCGCGAGGCGTGTACACGGGTGCGATCGGGTTTTTCTCGCAACAGCGCACGGTGTTCAACGTGGCGATTCGTACGCTTGAACTCGACGTGAACGAGGGGAAGATGGGTGTGGGCAGCGGCATCGTGATTGACTCCGATGCGAAGGAAGAGTTCGGCGAATGCGTGTTGAAGGCGGAGTTTCTAACGGGTTCGGCCCGGCGCGCTTCGGGCGGGGTTTTGTTGCCGGACCGTTTTCTGCTGATCGAGACGATGCTTTGGGATGGAGGCTTTCCGCTGATCGAATTGCATCTCGACCGGCTGATGGATTCGGTGGAGTACTTCGGATTCGAGTGTGAGCGCGATGCGGTGAGAGCTGCGCTGGCGGAGTACGCGCGTGCATTCGAATGCGCAGAACGGCGCAGGGTGAGGTTGCTCGTTGATAGCACCGGGCGCATGAACATTGGGGATGAGCTGCTTGCAAAGAATGACAGCGGAGGTGAGAAGACTGTGCGTGCGTGCGTCTCGCGAGAGAGGACCGATGCGAAGGATCCCATGCTCTACCACAAGACTACGCACAGACCCTTGTATGCGGAGGCCTTCAAAGAGGCCATGGACAAGGGGTTCGACGATGTGCTGTTCATGAATGAGCGCGAAGAGGTGACTGAAGGGGCGATCAGCAATATTTTTGTGCAAATGGACGGAAAGTGGCTGACGCCGCCTGTCGAGTGCGGGCTGTTGGCGGGTGTATACCGGCGGCATCTGCTGGAGACGCTGACTGGTGCGGAAGAGCGCGTACTTTATGCGGAGGATCTGCGGCGCGCCGATGCGGTGTATCTGTGTAACGCCGTGCGCGGGCTGCGGAGGGTGACGATCGAGTGGGAGGAATAAGGTTTCATGTACTCCCCGGTTTCATCCGCCGCGGCGGACGAGATCTGTGGCACCCGACCCAAAAACAACCGCAGGTCCCTGTCACGGCGGGCAGGCATTCTACTTCGCTACGCATCGCTCCTGATGAACGGGCTGACTGAGTGACGTGGTATCCCACCCTTTCGCCAGAAAAAAGGCGAGAGGATGGGGCACGGAAGCTTTTGGGG
>DASRLI010000151.1:0-23015 GCA_035648535.1 Occallatibacter sp.
ACGCCGGCTGGCTCTGCCCATGCCTGCAGATCGCGCGCGCACCTTCGAGCCCGTAGAAATCCGCCCAGCGCTCAACCATCCACTCCGGATGCGCCTGCGCCATCGCCACATCAGCCGGAGACTCCTCCGAAAAGTCCGCCGCCGGAGCCCCGCCACCCAGTTTGCGCAGCACCGCATTCACCATGCCTGATGCGAATCGATGCCCTGCCGCCTTCGCCAGCTCGACACTCTCATCAATCGCAGCGCGCGCTGGAATGCGGTCCAGATGCAGCAACTGAAATGCCCCCAGACGGAGCGCGATCAGAATTTCCGCATCGAGCTTCGCGTTCGGCCGTTTCAGCAACGCCTGCAGTTGGTGATCGAGTTGAATCTGCCACCGGAGTACGCCGAGAACCAGCGTAGTAGTCAAATTGCGATCGGGAGTGGAGAGCGCATTGACGGCCTTCCCCCGCAGCAGATCGTCTGAATGCGAGTGGCCGCGCCCAACGGCCATCAGGACCTGAAACGCCGCTTTGCGAGCTGCGGAAATTGCGGGCATCGCGGTCAACCGAGCCGCGCATTTTCGGCGAGTGGCGTTCCGTGGAGAAACTCAGCAGCGGCCAGCCTCTTCTTGCCTTCGAGCTGAACCTCAACCAGTTCAAGCCACGTCTCGCCGCCGCACGCAGCGAACAGCCGATGATGCTCGACATGAATCTGTCCGGCCTTCGTTGAGCCCGGCGCTGAAATACTCGAAGCATCCGCAATCGCCATGCGATGCACAATCAGTTTCTTGCCGTCGAGAGTTGTAAACGCGCCGGGCCATGGTTGAAAGCCGCGCCAGCGATTGTAAAGTTCAGTCGCAGTGCGAGCCGCGAAATCCATGCGGCCGTCCTCACGATCCAGTAGCGGCGCAAACGTAGCTCCCTCGTGATTCTGCGGCTCACCCTTGACGCTTCCATCGGCCAGCCCGGCCAGCGTCTCCACAACCAGCGGCGCACCCGCCCGTGCGAGAATGTCGAACAGTTCCACTGCAGTCTGATTCGGCCCTATCTCGACGGTCTGCTGCAGCAGAATCGGTCCCGTGTCCAGGCCTTCTTCAAGCAGCATCGTAGTGTTGCCCGTGAAAGCATCGCCCATCGCCACTGCCCACTGAATGGGCGCAGCCCCGCGATACTTTGGCAGCAGCGAACCGTGCAGATTAATGCAGCCAAGCCTCGGCAGAGTCAGCATCCATGGCGGAACAATGCGCCCGTAAGCCACAACAACAATGGCCTCAGGAGCGATGGCCTCAAGCTGCTCGCGAAACTCTGCATTGCTGCGTATCTTTTCCGGCTGCACCACAGCAATCCCTGCTGCCAGCGCGGCCTGTTTCACAGGAGGCGCGGTCAGTTGGTGCGTACGCCCCACAGGCCGGTCGGGCTGCGAGACCACCAGCGAGATTTCGTGTCCCGCTTTGAGCAGTGCCTCGAACGTAGGAACAGCGAAGCCGGGCGTTCCGCAAAAGACAAGTCTCACTGCTCTACCACTCGCCGTCGGCTTGCATCTTGCGGATCTTGCGCAGATTCAGGCTGCGCTTCAGCGCGCTCATCCGGAACAGAAAAAGAACGCCGTCCAGGTGGTCGATCTCGTGCTGAAAGGCGCGCGCCAGCAGGTCATCGCCGTCCATCTCGAACCATTTGCCCTTCTCGTCCTGGGCACGGATGCGGACCTTGGCCGCGCGCACTACCTTCTCGCGAATGTCGGGGAAGCTGAGGCAGCCTTCCTCATCGTACAGCTTGCCCTCGCTGAAAATAATCTCAGGATTGATCAGCACCAGCTTGTCTTTGGGAACTTTGCCCATGCTGACGTCGATCACGGTCACGCGTTTTGACACTCCCACCTGGGGCGCCGCCAGCCCAATGCCCTGGTTAGCATAGGTAGTCTCGAACATATCGGCAACCAGCTTGCGCAGTTCCGCGTTGAACTCGGTAACGGGCTCACCGGGCTGCGAAAGGATCGGGTCGGGGTATTTGACAATCGTCTGAATCATCTTCTCTTGTTAAAAGCTCCGTATCTGTTCGATGTATCCGTCAAAATTGCGCTTCATTTCCAGCATTGAGTCGCCGCCAAACTTCTGCTGAGCCAAGCTCGCAATCGTGACGGCAACCATGGCTTCAGCGGCTACTCCCGCCGCTGGCACCACACATATATCGCTCCGCTCGTAGCTCGCGCTGGTTGCTTCGCGGGTATCGAAGCGAACCGATTCCAGCGGACGGCGAAGCGTCGAAATCGGCTTCAGGTAGCCGCGCACCACAATGTCTTCCCCGTTTGAAACGCCCCCCTCGAGCCCGCCGGCGTTGTTGTGCGGGCGCGTAAAACGCGTCGGGTTGCCGTTGGGTTCAGCCGCGTAGTGAATCGGATCGTGAACCTGCGAGCCGAACGACTCCGCCGCCGTAACGCCGCGGCCAATTTCAACCGCCTTCACAGCCTGCAAACTCATCACCGACCAGGCAAGCAGCCCGTCGAGCCGCTCATCCCAGTTGGCATAGGTGCCCAGGCCGGCAGGAACGCCGTGCACAACGACTTCAAAGACGCCGCCAACCGTATCACCGGTGCGCGACACTGCCTCGACCTCTTCCTTCATGCGTGCCTCGGTCGCTGCATCAACGCAACTCAGTAAAACCTCGTCCTTGGCCGCAACCGCCACAATCTCTTCCCATGCCGCTGTGCGGGCCAGCTCAACACGGCCCACGCGAATCACATGACTCGCAACTTCAATTCCGAGAGCCCGCAGCATCAGCTTGGCAAATGCTCCTGCGGCCACTCGGCCCGTAGACTCGCGGGCCGATGCGCGCTCCAGCACGTACCGGGCGTCGGGAAAGTTGTACTTCAGTGCGCCGGCAAGGTCAGCATGCCCCGGCCGCGGTGAAGCAACCGCCTGGTGCTTGGCCGGGTCGCCGGCTTCCACGGGCAGCTTTTCTTCCCAGTTCTTCCAGTCGCGATTCACGATTTCTATCGCAATCGGCGAGCCAATGGTCTTGCCGTGCCGCACCCCAGAGAGAACGTGGGCCTTGTCGGTTTCGATCTTCATCCGGCCACCGCGGCCATAACCCTGCTGCCGCCTCCATAGCTCGCGATTCACGAATCCCAGATCGACGGGGACGCCGGCTGGAAGCCCGGAAATGAGCGCAATTAGCGCCTCGCCATGGGATTCACCGGCTGTAGAGAAACGGATCATATTGAGTCCATTGTACCGGAGAGCACAGTTCTTAGTCCTGGGCCGCCAGCGGTCAAATGCGCAGAGGAGAACGGTCTAGCGGCCCATCAAAAAGGCTATCTGCGACTGGCTTTCGGCAACGCCAGCCTGCACGCCGCATTCCGCGTAGAGCGCCATCGCTTCATGCCAAAGGAACGTCGCTTCTTCGGGATCGCCGCTGTCGGCCTTCAGATGCGCGTATCCGCGAATTGCGTTTGCCAGGTCGAGGGGCGGCGATGGCTCGTGCTTCCGATAGAGAGCAAGAGCCTCCTCGTAGCACGGTGCTGCCTTTGCCAGTTGTCCCTGATCGCGAAGAATATCGGCGACATGCCGGATTGCGTGCGCCAGCAAAAGCGGGTCGTCCTGCGCCCGGCGGAGTTCAACCTCATCGGAATAGTGCCTCAGAGCCAGGGCCGCGTTTCCCATGTCTCTCTCAATCTGTCCCAGCCCTGCGAGCGCCTGCGCCAGCAGAATCCTGTCATTCGCCTTCCGGCACCGTTCGACCGCGTGGGAAAAATAATTCTTGGCATCTGCCAGCCGTCGATCGCTGCGTGCTTCGTGGCCGCGCGAAAGCAACTCGGCTGGCGGGATAGACATCATGGCGAAAGGGTAGCATGCAGAAGATACGATTGTCGGGCCGCCTCCAGGCCGCAGGATCCTATTCCCTATTCCCTGCATCTCGCCTACGATGTAGGCCATGAGCTATTTCCTCTTCAAGACCGAGCCCGATGTCTACTCCTTCGACGATTTTCTGCGCGACAAGGAGACCGTATGGGATGGCGTCACGAACCCGACGGCAGTCAAGCATTTGCGCGAAATGAAGGCAGGAACGAAGTGGATTTTCTACCACACCGGCGAGGAACGCACAGCGGTGGGAACTGGAACCGTGGTAAGCGTCGACCCCACCGATCCAAAGGTACCTGTCGTCTGGGTCAAGGTCGGCAAAAGGCTCAAGACGCCGAAGACCCTGCCAACCATCAAGGCTGAGAAGTTGTTTGCCGGTTCGCCACTCCTGGTAATCGGAAGGCTTTCCGTAGTCCCCCTGAACAAAAAACAGTGGGATTGGTTCCTAGGCTGAGGATGCAGGGACCAGGGATTGTCGCGAACATTCGCTCAGCCGTCCGCCAACCCGCGTGCGCGGGGCTGACTTGCTGACTTGCTATTCCCGCGTGAGCGGGAGCTGACTTGCTGCATTTGCCCAGGAACCCCGATCGCTCCAGGATCACTAGCAACTGAAAACTGACCACTGAATACTGGCAGGGTGCCTGACCCAGGTCTTCCCCGTGGTGGACAGCGGCCGTGCCTCATCCTTTCCGCGCATTTTGCGGAAAGGGTGGGATAGCACAACCCTCAACCTCGGGGCTTTTCTCGCTCCGTCCCCTGTCCGCGAAATCTCATATAAACGTCACATTTGGCTGCGCGATATGCGTATTTAGCGGCAACTAGGCCCTATTAAGCCTTATTTGGTCATTAAATGGGTAATTCCCGACAACCCTTCACTCAATAACGGAATCTTGTGAGCAGCCAAAACTCCAATTTGGGCGGCGAAAAGGGTCAACCCCTCAAAGAAATGCAACCATCTGAGCGAACATTTGGCCCCATTTCGTAACCATCTAAGCGAACATTTGAGGGGTAAAGCGCACCACCTAAGCGAACATTTAACGCTTTTGTAAGAACCACTTGGCCGCTATTTCCCGTTCTCCCCCAGCCACCGTTTCGTGTTCAAAAGTTGCCGGTTGTCGAGCGACCACACTTTCCCCGTCAGCTCGTCCGGCCCCTTCCCCTCTCGAATCGACTTGTCGAATTCGCTGGAAACCGCCTGCATCTTCGCGTCCAGGTCGTCCACAAAATTCAGCACCAGCGCCTCCGGAATCATCGGCAGCTTCGGCGAGCCGAACTCCAGCTTGCCGTGATGCGACAGGATCATATGCAGAACCAGCGTACGCAACCGGTCAGGAAAATTGGGCAGGCTGGCGATGGTTTTCTCCACCATGTCGATGCCCATCTGGATGTGCCCCAGCAGCGTCCCCTCAATCGTGTAGTCGAACCCGATTCCCCATGACAGCTCTCGAATCTTGCCGATGTCGTGAAGAACAACCCCAGCAATCAGCAAGTCGCGATCGAGCAGCGGATAGTGCGCAGCCACACGATCAGCGAGGTTCAGCAAGCTCACCACATGTTCGAGCAGCCCGCCGAGCCATGCGTGATGAAGCTGCCGCGCAGCCGGAGCTTCACGAAAAGCATTCCCGATCGCAGGGTCGGCAAGAATCGTCGCAAGCAGCAGCTTCAGGTCAGGATTCGTAACGCTCTCGACGCTCGATTGAAGCTGGCTCCAGAGAACTGCAATATCGTAGGTGGTTGAAGGCAGCAGGTCAGCTTTGTCCACCTCGGCTGGCTGCGCTAGGCGAAGCTGATCGATCTTCATCTGCAGCCGATCATCGAAACGGGAAGCGCTGCCGCGAGCCTTGACGACGTCGCCCTTCTCGAAGTCCTTCGCAACGCGCGGATCGCCAAGCTCCCAGATCCGCCCTTCGAGCTGGCCCGTCTTGTCACCCAGAATTAGGCTAAGGTAGGGCTTGTTGCTCTTGGTCGTCCGTTGTTGCTTGGCCAAAACCAGGAAGAAACCGTCGAAGAGTTTTCCTTCGTCGAATGCCGCCACATCTGCAATGTAGATATCTTTCATCCTGCCGAGAAGCTTAACGCACCAGGCTGTTGTTGCCAAAAGCGAAGCGGGCCTGGGATCTCATCCCAGGCCCGCCGATCGTGCAGAATCGTTCGCGTTATTGTTGCGGTTGAGGAGTGGGAGCCGGAGTTGGCGCAGTCGGCTGAGGCGCCGGCGCAGGCGCCCCCGGCATTTGAGGCGCCGGCGTAAACTGTGGAGTCTGGCCCGGAGTCTCAGGTTCTTTTTTCCTGTCGGCAAGGCGCGTCTTCTCACCTTCCGTGGTAGATTTCTTTTTCTTCTTTGAGGCGGTATCGCCGGCTAGGCCCAGCGGACCCGATTGTGTTGCGCGGTCGGCAACCTCGGCGGCATCTGCCGGCGCAGGAGCCAGCGCGTCGGGCTGGATGCCCTTCGCCTTAGGCTGCTTGGGCCCCTTGGCACGCGAGCTGAAGCGGGTCTTCTTCTCCGGCGCGGCTGCTTCCAGGGGATTCACCGGCTCGTTGGCGTTCGATGCCGTTTCTGGCAGCGCGCCTGCGTCTTCGATCGTGCCGTTGGCTGCTGCGGGGAGAGTCTTGCGTGGACTCTGGCCGAAGCGAATCTTTTCCTTCTTGCCCGGCTTCTCGATTGCAGGCTCACTACTTTTGGCGTGCTTCTTCTTCGACGCGCTTACCTTTTCCACGGCGGCTGCTGGCGTAGGCGAGGGCGGCAGAGGTGGCGGCTGGGCCTGGGGTGACTTCTGCCGGAACGTGCGAGTGGTCTCGCGGAACCGGGTGCGCTCCACCTTCGCTTTCTTCTTGGGCGCTGGCGGCACATAAGCACTGTAAACCGGCTTGGATTCATTTGGGCTTGCGCCGGTGTCGGTATAGCCTGGCTTGATGTCGATGAAGGCATCTTCGCGCAACTTGGTCAGGTAGGCGCGAATGGCCGGCTCCATCCGGCTCATGTAAAACGCATCTTCAACCTGGCCCTCCACTTCCTTGAATGGGCGGGAGCCGCCGGGAACGTGTTGAACCACCTTAAGGATGATGTAGCCCTGCCGGGTGAGAATCGGATCGGTAACCTCACCCGCCTTAAGCGGGAACGTTTTGTCCTCCAGAGCCTTGGGAAGGGCGCCAGGCTGATACTGGCCCAGTTCGCCTCCCTCGGCCGCAGTGGGGCCGTCGCTGAAAGATTTGGCTAACTGGGCAAAGTCGCCGCCGGCGTGAAGCCGGGCCACCAGGTCGTCGGCCTTGGCCTTGGCTGCAGCCAGCTTGGCCTGATCACCGGCAGTACCGGTAGAAATGAGAATCTCGCTTAGCCGCACGCTCTCGGGCTGCGTGTAATCCCGTTTGTGCTGCTCGTAGTAGCGCTCAGCCTCGCCGGGCGTAAACCGGATTGCCGCACCAACCTCCTGGCGCATCACGTTCTGGGTGATGATGCCGTTGCGGATGTTGGCCTTGAAATCCTCGTACGAGACACCCTGCTCTTTCGCAGCTTTTTCCAGGTCCTCAATGGTATCCAGATGGTATTGCTTGCGAATCTCGTCAAGGCGCTTAACCAGCTCGGTATCGCCGGTTATGCCCAGTTCCTTGCCTCTTGAAAGCCAAAGCTGCTGGTCGATCAGGTTACGCAGCAGGTCCTTGTGGGACGCGGAGATCTCCTGCAGCGTGCTGGCTCCGTGCTGGCGCGCTTCCTGGTCAACTTCGGCCATGGAGCGGTCGTAGTCCGAGCGGGAGATGATCTGGTCGTTCACCCGGGCAATAATGTCTTCCACCGTGGCGCCCCCATATGGGCTTTGCGGCGCGACGTTCTGGGCAAGCGACAACGTAGGACTAGCGAGCAGCACCGTGAAAAACACAATCACTGCGGGAATGCGAAGGAATCTTAAGGTCATAAGGTCAGCACACGCCAGGCAGAGTGAAACACCACCTGAAGCATAGACGCCATTGTAAATGCCTGGGCAGCAAGTACGCGATTCCCGGTACGTTTTATGGGCTATCCTGCCCGTTTCATGTCGAGATGAGGGCAGAGTCGAGCTTGCTCCTGGCGGGAGTGCTTGGTCGGAAATGTCGGACCGGCTTGCGCTTGCGCCGGGCCGGCCTCCCTTTTCCGTCGAAACCAGGCACTGCCGGGCCCTTTTCGCGAGCTGAAGGGGCCCCTTTGGTGGGGCGCCGCTACCCGAAAGGTCACTGCCGGAGTCAAACATTACGGTGCTATACTTTAGCCCAGGATGGCTCTGCGGAGCCCCCGCTAGCGGTGTACCAATTCATTAGCCTTGCCGGATCCGGGCAAGGCCAATTTTTCTCAGGGAGCAGTACCGCCGCACCCGGCGGATTGAACCCTGATCAATTGGAAAACCGCAGATGGGCCCCTGCCGCAATCGCCGTTCGGAGGTTCCGTCCGCCTATGACTCCCCGCGCACGCCGCGCACTCTTCACCGTCGTTCTCTTTTTCGCCGTTTGCGCCGTTGCCGGCAGCATCCTTCAGCGCAGGGTTGGGGCGCAGTCTGCCACCGACGAGAGCCAGCTTCGCGACAGCCTCAAGTCGTTCACCGATGTCTACGCGCTGGTTGAAAAGAACTACGCCGAGCCCATCAACGGCGACAAGGCCGACACTGCCATCTACGACGGAGCCATCCCGGGCATGCTCCGGGTTCTCGACCCCCACTCCAATTTTTACGATCCCAAGGCCTACGCAAGACTGCGCGAAGATCAGCGCGGCCACTACTACGGCGTTGGCATGGTGATCCAGGAGCAGGCGGATAAGAAGGTCTACGTCATCACTCCTTACGAAGGCACGCCCTCTTTCCGGGCCGGCATCCACCCAGGAGATATCATCTCAGCGGTCGACGGCAAAACCACTGACGGCTGGACGTCGGACCAGGTAGCCAAAGCTCTCAAAGGCCCCAAGGGAACCCACGTACAGGTGACCACGACTCGTACAGGACAAGCGGCGCCGTTGGTCTTCGACCTGGTGCGCGACGAGATTCCCCATCCCTCGGTCGACCTGAAATACGAGATTCGTCCCGGCATTGGATACATTCACCTCACCCAGTTCCAGGAAACAACCGGCGACGAGATGACTGAGGCAATCAACAGCTTCGGTGACCTCAGAGGCCTGGTGCTTGACCTGCGCAACAATCCCGGCGGCCTGTTGAGTCAGGCGGTCGATGTTTGCGATCACCTGTTGACCAAGGGACAGTCAATCGTCTCCCAGCGCGGGCGAGCCTACCCCGACCAGAACTACACGGCCACCCACGGTAACAGCAGCAAGGCCTTCCCAATCGTTGTGCTGGTCAACCGCGGTACAGCCTCGGCGGCGGAGATTGTTTCCGGTGCACTCCAGGATCACGATCGCGCCCTCATCGTCGGCGAAACCACCTTTGGCAAGGGGCTGGTGCAAACCGTCTACAACCTGAGTGAAAACACCGGGTTGGCGCTCACCACCTATCACTACTACACGCCTTCGGGGCGCCTGATCCAGCGGAACTACACAGGCGTCTCGCTGTACGACTACTACTACAACCATGCCGGCGCGCTGCCTTCCAACTCCACCAACCAGGAAGTTAAGCTCACCGATTCGGGGCGGACGGTCTACGGCGGCGGCGGCATCACTCCGGACGAGAAGATCGGAACGCCGGTCAGCAATCGCTTCCAGGACGAGCTCTTGATCAGGGATGTGTTCTTCAAGTTTGCGCCGATCTATGTTGCCAGCCACACGGTGGACAAGAACTTTCAGGTGGACGATGCTGTCATGGGCGACTTCAAAAAGTACCTGACAGCCCAGAACATCGTGTTTACCCAAGACGATATGAACGCCGCGTCGGACTGGCTGAAAGCGCGCATCAAGGAAAAGATCGTCACCATTCAGTTTGGGCAGTTACAGGGATTGCGTACACTGGCCGACTGGGACCCGGAGATTCAAAAAGCAGTAACGTATCTGCCCGAAGCTCAGGCTCTCGAAGACACCGCGCACAAGGTGCTGACAGAGAAAGCAATGGCGCGGAATCCCGGCACCCAGGGCGTCGCTGTGCAGCCATAGTCAAAGGACTCGACGAGCAATCTAATGAAATAAAGACGGACAGGCCTCAGCGCCTGTCCGTTTTTATTTCGTTGCGCTGCCCCATCAATGCCGGGCCGGGTGCCGCATCCATTCCGCGCCCTTTGCGGAATGGGTGGGAGACCACTGACATCCATCGCAACTGTAAACACCCTGGCCGAAAGCGCTTTAGTCGTGCCGAAAGAATCCCCAAAAAATGACCCGGGGGCTTTAGCCCCTGAGGCGCGCTCTGAGGGCAGAAACAGCACAGGCCGGGACTTGGAGTCCCGGCCTGCCAACCCAAACGAACAATCCAACTGTCTGCTTACTCGAACGCCGGCAGACCAGCGAGCGCCATCGCAACCTCTTCAGCCGGATAATCGTAGTTCTCCAGCTGCCCCGCCTGGTAGGCAATGTAACTCTGCATGTCGAAGTGCCCGTGCCCACTCAGGTTGAACAGAATCGTGCGCGGCTTCCCTTCCGCCTTGGCGCGCAGTGCTTCGCTGATCGCTTCGGCAACCGCATGGTTTGCCTCCGGCGCAGGAATGATGCCTTCAGCGCGCGCAAACTGAATCCCGGCAGCAAACGCATCCAACTGCTGCACCGTGACAGCTTCCGCCAGTCCCAGGTCCAGCACATGCGAAACCAGTGGCGCCATCCCGTGATACCGCAATCCGCCGGCATGAATTCCCGGTGGAATAAATGTGCTGCCCAGCGTGTGCATCTTCACCAGCGGCGTCAGGTGGCCCGTATCTCCGAAATCATAAGTAAAGCGGCCCTTCGTCAGGCTCGGGCAGGCGGCCGGTTCAACAGCAACCATGCGCGCATTGCTCTTGCCCTTCAGCTTGCGGCCGATATACGGCATCACCAGCCCGGCAAAGTTCGATCCGCCGCCGGTGCAGCCGATAATCACATCCGGATCGTCGCCCGCCAACTCCATTTGCTCAATCGCTTCCTGACCAATCACCGTCTGATGCAGCAGCACATGATTCAAGACGCTGCCCAGCGCATACTTGGTGTCGGGGTCCTTGGCAGCTACTTCCACAGCCTCGGAGATAGCGATACCCAGCGAGCCCCTGGAGTCAGGATGCTGAGCCAGAATGGCGCGGCCCGATTCCGTCTCCGTACTTGGACTCGCGGTAACGGACGCGCCGAATGCCTCCATCAACGCTCGGCGATAAGGCTTCTGGTCATAACTCACGCGCACCATGTAGACCTTGCAGTCCAGACCGAAGAACGAGCACGCCATTGAAAGCGCTGAGCCCCACTGTCCTGCGCCAGTCTCCGTGGACAGGTGCTTGGTGCCGTCCTTCTTGTTGTAATACGCCTGCGCAACCGCGGTGTTGAGCTTGTGCGAGCCGGCCGGGCTTGCGCCCTCGTACTTGTAGTAAATATGCGCCGGCGTGTCCAGCGCCTTCTCAAGCCGCCGCGCGCGATACAGCGGCGACGGACGCCACTGCGCGTATATCTGCCGAACCTCTTCCGGAATCTCGATCTCGCGCTCGCCGCTGACCTCTTGAAGAATCAGGCTCATGGGAAACAGCGGGGCCAGGTCGTCAGGCCCGATAGGCTTATGCGTGCCAGGGTGCAATGGGGGCGCCAGTGGCTTGGGCAGATCCGGAAGCACGTTGTACCAGACACGCGGAATCCGGTCTTGAGGCAGGTTGTATTGAATTGTATCCATGCGCAACATTCTACCAGCGGTTTCGCCCGACTGGCTTCTCCCCGTTTCCATTCGCTTCGCCCACTGGAACAGCACTTCGGCCCTGTAGCCGCCATCACAGCGCGGCCCTGCCGCCGCTCGTACCCTTGATACGCAGTTCAGGAGAAGATGCCCATGCCAGCCATCGCCGCGGAGAACGAAATCACGATTCAGAATCTTTTGGCCGCCTTTGAAGGCGAGTCGAATGCCCACGCCAAATACATCGCCTTTGCCGTCAAGGCTGACCAGGACGGGATCCTCGGAGCCGCCAGCCTTTTCCGCGCTGCCGGGCGCGCCGAGCAAATTCACGCTGCCAATCACGCTCGCGTTATCAAGCAGTTGGGCGGCGAGGCCAAATGCGAAATCCATCCAGTCGAGATAAAGACAACCCTCGAAAACCTGAAGGCCGCGCTCAGTGGCGAGCAGCATGAAGTCGACGTCATGTATCCCGAGTTTCTGGCGGAGGCCACAACCCACGCAAACGCCCTCGCCATCCGCACGTTCACCGGTGCTCTTGAGGCCGAGAAGACCCACGCCCGCCTCTATGGCGAAGCAATCGCTCTGCTTCAGGCCGGCAAGCTGGACTCGTGGATTGGAGCCGCGCGCGAGTTTTACGTCTGCCCGGTCTGCGGCTACACCTCTGAAACCGAAGAGGAGCACGAGCGTTGCCCGGTCTGCAACTGCCCATGGGAGAAATTCGAAATTATCCGCTAAGGCATCTCTGCTTAGGAATTGGAGGATTCGGCGTCTTGAGTGGCGCGGCTGCCGAGACAGGGTTTTTGAGGCTGCGCAAGCACTCACTCCGGAGGAGGCGGGGGTTTCAACCCCCGTATAACGCCCGCAAAATCTGCGCGGCCTTTACAGCTTGCGGAAAAACTCTAGTTCAGCCGCTGTTTTGAAAGGGCACGACTTCAGTCGTGCCGTAACTGCCAAATAATGAACGAGGGCTTTAGCCCCTGAGGGATGCTTTCCTCGATCTCCAACCAGAATCAGCCCTTTTTCCGCAAGCTGTTTAGCCCCGGAGGAGATTCTGGCGCATTCACCCGATCACGTTCCAAGATTCCAGAATGCTTCCGTCAACGATCATACTTTGGAAGCATTCGAAATGCGCCTTTCCGCTTGCCGTGCCACCGGATGGATGCAATAGACTGATCGCCATGTCGTTCTTAGACCTTGCACTCTCGAGACGCCTGGAGCGCGCGGAAGGATCCGCGTGCGTTCAGCAGGCAGAAGCGCGCCGCCATCAATACCCCGAGAGCGGAGCCACATGGATGGAATGTGGAGGCGCGTTTGCGGCTTTCGATGGCGTGGACTCTCCCTGCACGCAGACTTTCGGCCTCGGCATCTTCGAAGAACTCACTCAGGAAACGCTGGATCTAATTGAAAGGTTCTTCCTGGCTCGCGGCGCACAGGTCCTGCACGAGGTCAGCCCTTTCGCGGGGGCTCCAGCGCTGGCAATGCTGTGTGAACGTGGCTACAAGCCAATCGAGGTGAGCAGCGTTCTCTGCCGGCCCGTCGCGCAACCCTCAGCGATCAAACCGGGCAACATTACCGTCCGCACCATCGACCCGAGCGAAGCGCAACTTTGGAGCCAGATCAGCACCAGGGGTTGGGCGCACGACCATCCAGAGTTCGCGGATATCTTATTGGAGCTTGGCGCCGTAACCGCGGCCCGGGAGCAGACAGTGTGCTTTCTGGCCGAACTTGACGGCAATCCCGGCGCCGCAGGCGCGCTGTGCCTGCACGAAGGAGTCGCGCTGTTTGGCGGCGCAGCAACCGTTCCCGAGTTGCGACGGCGCGGGTTGCAGACTGCCTTGCTCGAAGAACGAATGCGCTACGCCTTCGACCATCAATCCGATCTCGCGATGATGGTAGCGCTGCCCGGCAGCGACTCGCAGCGCAACGCCGAGCGCAAGGGATTCCACATCGCCTACACCCGCACCAAGTGGCAGTTGTTCAATTAGATAAATTCGACGGCAAGACCTTAACATTCCAGGGCCGGGTGCCCCATCCTTGAATCGCTTTCTGATTCAAGGGTGGGAGACCACCAACCTCCGCTCACCCTTCCTGCCGGGTGCCCCATCCTTGAATCGCTTTTTGATTCATGGGTGGGATACCACGAACCCCCGCTCACCCTTCCTGCCGGGTGCCCCATCCTTGAATCGCTTTCTGATTCAAGGGTGGGAGACCACGAACCTGAACCGATGTGCGAGCCACTCGATATAAACTTCTTCTGCAATGCCAAAGGGTCTTGTTCGATACCAGAAGTGCGGCGCCTTTCACTTTCTCACCTTCAGTTGTTATCGAAGGCAGCCGCTGCTGGCCGAGGCCGGAGCTTACGCGATCTTCGAGCGCGCGCTTGAAAGCGTGCGCCTGCGATACGGATTTGTCGTTGCAGGCTATGTTCTGATGCCCGAGCACGTTCATTTGCTCGTGGCAGAGCCCAAGGGAACCTCTGAACAAGTCGATGCTTTGAAAGGGCACGGCTTCAGCCGTGCCGTAAAGTGAGCAAAATGACCGTGGGCTTTAGCCCCTGAGGGAAGGTTCGACGTGCAAAGGAACTTAATCAGAGGTTCCCAAGGAGTCGTCCCTGGCAACCGCGCTGCAAGTCCTGAAATAGCAAACTTCAAGGAAACTGAAGCGGCGCGGGGAGATTCAGTTCTGGCAGCGGCGATACTACGACTTCAACCTGCACAACGAGTTGAATCGCGTGGAAGAACTGCGATACATGCACCGCAACCCGGTCAAGCGCGGTCTTGTGGCGAGGCCGGAAGACTGGCCATGGTCCAGCTTTCTGCACTACGCAACGGGGAAGATGAGCGCGGTGGAGATCGAGTCGGAGTGGACCGCCCGACGACGGGAAGAGAACAGGGTTTTGGTAAAGGGGCCTCAGTGAATCCCACCCTTCGCAAAGTGCTCGAAGGATGGGGCACCCGGCCTTGCTCCAGTGCCACGGACGCGCCAGCGCGTCCGCCTAGCGGTGGCGCGCGACCTGCGCGGAGCATTGCGGCCACCAATGAAAAGCGCGGCGGTGCGGGAACGGCAGACACCCTTACACCTTCAGGCAGTTACGCAGCGTCTGCCATGGCCGTCCATTAGCGTAGCCGCACTGGTAAGCATGTCACGCGACCCGTCCGTTTTACCATTCCTATTTCCGGGCCGACCTGAATGTGGTCTGTGCGCCGTGATGACCAGGGTCGTATAAGATGAAAGCCAAATGCCGCTCGACCACTACATCCCTCAGGTGCATCTCAAGAATTTCTATTCGCCGGTCCTCGGTGACCGAATGTATGCGACGCGGAAGAGCGACTTGAAATCGTTCACGCCCAATTCAAAATCTGTCTGCAGAATCAATGACGGTAGCACGAATGCCTATTTAAAAGAGGACCGGGCGATCGAGGAATTTCTGAAAACGATCGAGCCGAAATATAACGAGGCTTTGGCGAAGCTCATTGGAGACAAGATCGACGAGCAGTGCATCTACACAATCGGCGGGTTTTTCGCCTACGTCGTATCCTGTTCTCCGGCAGGTATGCGCATTCAGTCCGGGCCGTTGAAGAGCAGTGTCGAGACCGTGGCCGCCACGATGGAGGCACGGGGGCTGATACCGCCGCCGCCCAAGGAGCTAGGCGGCGAGAGCCTTGTCGAACTTCTGGGTACCGGGGCGGTAAAGGTCAAAGTCGATCCGAAATTTCCGCAGGCCATCGGCATCAGTTCGATCCATCGGTCCCTCGCCATCTTCGGAAATTTCAGGTGGGACATCTTGCTCAATGACTTCAACGACAGCCCGTTCTTCACGAGCGACTTTCCAGCGGCGATCGAGGAGACGAGGGATCGGCGTATCATCAACCGCATCGTACCCCTCGCACCAAATCTAGCAATTCGGATCAGGCCGGACTTGACCATTGACAAGGATCTCGCCGACTTCTCTTTCGCGAATTTTCGCTGCCGTAGGAGCAGTGTCAGCCACAAGGAGGCTGAGGAGATCAACCGTTTGATTGTGAGGTGTGCCGAAGACACTGTCTTTTACCGCGATGACTTGGCATGGGTGCAAAAGTTCATCGCGAAAAACCGACACTACCGCGTCGAGCCAAGCACATCCAAGCAGCCCACGAGAAACGGCTCTCTTCTGATTTCGAGGCTGAAGATTGTGTTGGTCACTGCTCCACATGAATCACCGGCTTGATGGGGGCCGTTTTTGTTGGGCACGTCAGGAACTCTGTTGGCGGGTGGCCCACATCTCGATGAATCACTGAAGATGGGTGCCCCAGGTCTGGGTTTTCAGACCTGGGATTCTGTTGATACCCGACTGGCCAAAGAACTGGGAATCGAGGTCTCCCATGTCTCAGAATCGAGACATGGGGCACCCAATATTCTCTCGATTCGGATAGGTCTCCGCAAACGCCCATCTCGCCTGGTGTGTTTCTCGATCGACGGTAAATCGTCCGAGTCGCTCATCGAGATGCGATCGCCCGAAATCTTGAGTCCCGGGCGGATCACCGCTAATGCAACCCACAACCGAGACCGGCACGAAGACCTTGACGATCACGAACACTCCATCGGGAGAACAGCGCATCCCGTCTCCCACCCCCACAGACAACAAAAACCTCAAAAAAACACGTCAAATGCGCGCAATAAGCACGATTTAAGGCCCATTTAGCCCCTTTATGCACGCTTTTCGAGAACATCCAGGCGACCATGGGCTCACTTTCGCAACCCTGCGAGCGGCCTGCCCCGGCAATCACGCACCCTGCAGGGTTAAGGTCTCGACGAATCGCAACCTTATAAGCCAACCTTTGCGGGATAAATGACACCTCCTGGGGTTACATTCCGGCAAAAAGACGAACCATTTAGGCCAACCTTTCGCGAGCGCCCAAGCCCAACCCTTACGGCTCGTCGTTATAAATTCCAATCTCCAGCTTGCCGCCTTCGGCCAGCTTTGCGCGATACATGCCCGGCGTGTTGAAACTCCACGCCATCTCTCCGTCGGGTGCGATCGCAATCACCCCGCCGTCACCGTGCAGCCCGGTCAGCTCCTTGTGAATCACCTCGTCCACCGCCGCCTGCAACTTCATGCCCTTGTACTCCACCAGCGCACAGACCGTCCGCGCCACCGTAAGCCGGATGAAGTATTCGCCCGTGCCCGTCGCCGAAACCGCGCATGACTGGTTCGAGGCATAAGTGCCCGCGCCAATAATCGGCGAATCGCCCACGCGCCCCCATCTCTTCGCCTGCGTACCTCCAGTGGAGGTTCCAGCGGCCAGGTTGCCGGCACGGTCCAGCGCAACCACACCGACTGTGCCGTACTTGTGCGCGTCGGCAGGCTCGATCTCAGCCACCGGCTCTGCCGGCGGAGGCGGCGCGCCCGCCGGCCGCGGCGGAATCGGCAACCCTTCTGTCTTCAACTGTTTCACCAGCGATTGCCAACGCCGCTCGGTAAAAAAGTAGCTGGGATCCACCTGCTCCAGCCCCGCGAAGACTGAAAACTCATCCGCGCCCTGGCCCACAAGAAACACGTGCTGCGATTTTTCCATCACCGCGCGCGCCAAGCTGATGGGATGCCTCGTACGCGTTATGTCACCCACCGCCCCCGCCTTCATATTCGAGCCGTCCATAATGGCCGCGTCCAGTTCGTTCTTGCCGTCTGCGGCAAAATCCGCGCCCCGCCCTGCATTGAACAGCGGGTCGTCTTCAAGGATGCGAATTGCGGCCTCAACGGCATCAAGCGACGAGCCGCCCCTATCCAGCACTTGCGCGCCAGCCTGCGTAGCCTGGGCCAGCGAGGCACGATAAGCTGCCTCCGTTGTCGGATTCATACTGGCGCGCTCAATAATGCCGGCGCCGCCGTGAAGAACAATCGCCCAATGATTTGCTGTAGCCTGTTGCGCGGCGCCCGCGGCGCCGAGTGCGGTTGTCATGATTACTCCATAAAACATGCTGCAAATTTTCCCAGTAATTTTCATGCGAGTCTCCTCGCTGCTCCAGTCCATGGTATCGCCAAGCCCTTACTCCATATTCCCGACTCCCGACTCCCAATTCCCAATTCCCCATCCTTCTCCGGTAATATCGCAATGAATGACGACACGCACACGAGGTTTCACTTCCCTTCTCCTGTTTGCGGCCATTACGCACGTGACCGCCGCGCAGCCACGCCCGATCCCGGTAAAAGTCGTTGTGGTGGCCATGTTCGAGCAAGGCGCAGACACCGGCGATGCCCCCGGCGAACTACAGTACTGGGTCGAACGCGACCACCTCGACAAGATCTATCCGCTCACTGCCGGTTATCACGCCGTGCGCATGAATGACCAGGGCGAAATGGCGGTGCTCACGGGTCAGGGAACGGCGCACGCCGCGTCCACCATCATGGCGGTAGGCCTCGACCCTCGCTTCGACTTCAGCCGTACCTACTGGCTGGTTGCCGGCATCGCCGGCGGATGCCCGGACCGCGTCTCGCTTGGATCCGCACTTTGGGCGCGCTGGGTCGTCGATGCTGACTTGGGCTACGAGATCGACGCACGCGAAATTCCACCGGATTGGACCACCGGCTATCTGCCGCTGCGCAAGGCCCAACCATTCGAGCAGCCCGTCGATTCGCAGCCGGGCCAGGCCTATCAGCTGAACGCTCCTCTCGCGCAATGGGCCTTCAACCTGACGCGCGAAACGCCCCTTGAGGACTCCGACCATCTGAAGGAGATCCGCAGCGGTTTCGATGGCGCCGCATCCCAACGCCCACCGTTTGTTGCCCTGGGCGATGAAATCTCCTCCTCCACCTATTGGCACGGCAAGCTCATGGACGCATGGGCAACGGACTGGATGCGCTACTTCACCAATGGCAAGGGTGAGTTTGCCACCACGGCCATGGAAGACACGGGAACGTTGCAGTCTCTGGAATTTCTCGCCAATGCAGGTCGCGTCGATCGAAAGCGCGTCCTGGTTCTGCGCACTGTAAGCAACTTCGACAGGCAACCGCGCGGCCTCACCGCCCCACAAAGCCTTGCCCGACAGCGTATAGGCAAGTACGCCGCCTATCTCCCTTCGCTTGAGGCCGCATACAGGGTGGGCCATGTGGTTGTAAGTGAACTCCTCACCCATTGGCCGCAATACGAGGCAACGGTCCCAGGCGCAACCGACGCACCCTCCGCCAAGCCCTAGCGAAACTTTGCAACCAGGCAAAGGGGAGCAATGCTCTCTTCAGCATTCGCCGTCCGCGAAGGACCGCAGGACCTTGGCGAAGGTAGGGTGGCTGGTGCAGAATGCTTGGGTCATGCAAATCCAGCCATGGTTGCACTATGCGGTTGCCGCCAACGGTTTCCGCATACCGGAAGCACTGTAATTTGTTGCTGACTCCAGATCGTGCTGAGGTCTTTTATGAAGCTCAATATCGCAACTCTCGCACTGGTTACTGTTGCCGCCATCATCCTGGGCATGCGCGCCATGGAGCTTCCGTGGACGATTCCCCGCATCGCCGGAATTGCCATTGCCGCCCCATCTTTTCTGCTACTCGCCGCGGCCCGCATTCAATTGGGCCGCGCCTTTAGCGTGCAGGCCAAGGCCACTACGCTGGTAACCACCGGTCTCTATTCCCGCATCCGTAATCCCATTTACGTCTTTGGCGGGTTCCTGATTGCGGGAGTCATCATCTGGTTTGGCAAACCCTTACTGCTGCTTTGCTTCGTCATCCTGATTCCCATGCAGGTCATTCGCAGTCGCAAGGAGTCACAGGTGTTGGCTGAGAAATTCGGGACGGCGTACGACGATTACAAGCGCCAGACCTGGTTTTGACTTAGTTACGTTTCAAACACTGAACCAAGCGTCCATTCGGGCGCCCATAACGTATACGAAGGAAGGCGAAATGCATTCTGTCTGGTTAGGCGAGTTTATGGGGACACTGGTCCTGGTGCTGCTTGGCACCGGCGTATGTGCCGGCGTAACACTGCGCAAGTCGTACGCTGCCGACGCGGGCTGGATGGTTATCACCACCGGCTGGGCGCTGGGCGTACTCTGCGGCGTTCTGGTGGCGCAAGCCTTTGGCAGCCCCGGCGCGCACCTCAATCCGGCCATTACCCTCGCCGCGGCGGTCATCAGCGGTAATTATTCGCAGGTGCTGTACTACTGGTCGGCTCAACTGCTCGGTGCAATGGGCGGCGCGTCAATGATGGTGCTGCACTACGCCGCACACTGGAAGCCCACGCCCGATCCCGCGGCCAAGCTGGGCATCTTTTGCACCAATGGCGCGATACCCAACCGGCCGGCGAACTTCGTCGGCGAAGTCATCGGCACAATGGTTCTCGTTGTCGTAGCCGGCGCAATCTTTTCCCATGGCGTTTCAATGACCGGCCCAGCGGCGGGAATGGGACCGTGGCTGGTTTGCAGCCTGGTGTGGGGCATCGGCCTCTCGCTCGGTGGCACCACGGGCTATGCCATCAATCCGGCGCGGGATCTTGGCCCACGGCTCGTCCATGCGCTGCTGCCAATACCAGGCAAGGGCGGTTCCAACTGGCGCTATGCATGGGTT
This sequence comes from Occallatibacter sp., assembly GCA_035648535.1. GTDB lineage: Bacteria > Acidobacteriota > Terriglobia > Terriglobales > Acidobacteriaceae > Telmatobacter. The sequence continues at coordinate 20,108 of DASRLI010000151.1, forward strand.
CCGATTTTCGGCGACCTCACAGGTGGGGCGCTCGCCGGCCTGCTCCTGCACTATGCGCATCTATAGCACTTCAATACAGATGGCGCATCCCCTGTCGCAGCATCGCGGCCGAGTTGTATCCTTTCTCTTGACTGCGAGCTTCCCCGCAGAATCAGAAAAGAGCCCTCATGCCGGAAACCATTCTGCAACTTGACCCGCGCGACAACGTACTTGTGGCGCTCACCACGCTCGACCTGGGCACGCAGATACGATTTGGTCCGGCTGAATCTCCAGCCTCGTTCATGGTTACGCAGACCATTCCCGCCAAGCACAAGATGGCCATCAAGGATCTCAAGCCAGGCGACCTCATCTTCATGTACGGCATGGTCGTGGGCGAGGTGGTCGAGGCAATCCCGCGCGGAGGCCTGCTGACCACGCGCAACATCCGCCATCGCGCAGCGGACTACACTGCGGCCCGTCATCCGGCAGTCCATGCCGTGCCTGATGCGTCGGCGTGGGCTGCTCGCACCTTCATGGGCTATCACCGCGCCGATGGCCAAGTGGGCACGCGCAACTATTGGATCGTCTTGCCGCTGGTCTTCTGCGAAAACCGTAATGTAGAGAATATGCGTGAAGCTCTTGAAGAAGAGTTGGGCTACGGCAGCGCCAATAGCAGTTATCGCCAGCACGTGCGCGAACTGATTCAGCGCCAGGGCAACGGCCACGCCGCAACGGAAATGGTGGCAACCGCAAAACGCGAGCGAGTGTTTCCCAATCTCGACGGCGTCCGCTTTCTTCCCCATCAGGGCGGCTGCGGCGGCACGCGCCAGGACTCACAGGCGCTCTGTGGCCTGTTGGCCGGCTACATCCACCACCCCAACGTAGCCGGGGCAACTGTACTTAGCCTGGGCTGCCAAAACGCGCAGGCAAACATCCTCATGGAGGAATTGCGGACGCGCGACCCTCAACTGCGCAAGCCGGTAGTCATCGTCGACCAGCAAAGTTCCGGCCGCGAGTCGGCGCTGATGGAGCAGGCATTGGACAAGACGTTCGCCGGGGTCGCTGAGGCCAATCGCGTCCAGCGCGCGCCAGCACCTCTCTCCGCACTCACCATTGCCCTGCAGTGCGGAGGCTCTGACGGTTTCAGTGGCATCTCGGCAAACCCTACCGTCGGATACGCTTCCGATCTGGTGGTTGGTGCGGGCGGCACGACCATCCTGTCCGAGTTTCCTGAGTTGCACGGCGTGGAGCAGGAACTCATCAACCGCTGTACAACCGATGAGTTGGCGCAACGCTTCCGCGACTTGATGCAGGCCTATGCGGCCAGCGCCCGGGCAGTTAACTCGGACTTCGCCTTCAATCCCTCGCCCGGCAACATTCGCGATGGGCTCATCACCGACGCCATCAAGTCGGCCGGCGCGGCACGCAAGGGCGGCGCCTCGCCCATCAGTGGCGTACTGGACTATCCCGAGTACGTGAGCGCGCGCGGATTCAACCTGCAGTGCACTCCGGGCAACGACGTAGAGAGCGTAACCGCGCAAGTGGGTGCAGGCTCAAATATCGTGCTCTTCACCACCGGCCTCGGCACGCCCACCGGCAACCCCATCGCCCCGGTCGTCAAGATCTCCACCAACACGACCACGGGCGAACGCATGAGCGATATCATCGACTTCGACGCCGGCCTCATCGTGCGCGGCGAGTCCACCATCAAGGATTCCGGAGAGAGGCTGCTCGAACTTGCCATCCAGGTAGCCAGCGGAGACCGCCTGACAAAGTCCGAAGTAAACGGTCAGAACGATTTCATCCCCTGGAAGCGCGGCGTCTCGCTTTAGTTCGGAATGGGTTCTAGTTTTCGGAAATTAACTGTCAGACTCCGCTGTGGATGCGTCGTTCATTCTCCCGTTAGGGAGGACACGAAAGTAGCCCAGGGTGGAGTGCAGCGGAAACCTGGGTTAGCCTTCCCCTCACAAACGATCCGCCCCGGAGGGTCGGAGCGAGTTCGAAGAGAATCGCCCACTCCCTATTCCAACAAGGAAGCAACCACCGCCAGCGCCGCAATAGCCGCCGTCTCCGCACGCAGAATGCGCGGACCCAACGTTGCCGCGCGCCAGCCGTTCGCGTCGAACAGCGCCTCTTCCGCTGGAGCCCATCCGCCTTCCGGTCCAATCGCAATCTCCAACGCCGGCATCTCTTCACCCGCTGCCTCAACGGCCTCTTCAATCAGCCGCCGCAATGTCGTCGTACGCTCTTGCTCGGCAAGAACAATGCGGGTCGTCTCGGCCGCAGCCCTCACGCGTGTAGCCAGCGGAGTTGGATTGTGGATAACCGGTACATCTGAACGGCGTGACTGCTGTGCTGCCTCATGCGCAATCCGTCGCCAGCGCTCAGCGCGTTTTTCAGCGGCCTGGGCCAGGTGCTTCTCCGTCCTCTGCGCAATCACCGGAGCCAGCGCGGCGACACCCAGTTCGGTCGCTTTCTCAATGGCCCACTCCATGTGATCAAACGTGTACACGGCCACCACCAGCGTCACCGGCAGCGCGGGATCGGCCTGAACCTCGGCCACCAGGTTGAAGCGCACTTCATCGGACGACACCGCCACAACCTCGGCATGAAACACGTGGCCACCCGCGACCACATCCGCTTCCATGCCCGGCTGTGCGCGCAGAACACGCGTCATATGCGCGGCCTGCGCGCCTGTTATCGAGGCCGTAGCCTCATCCCAGTGTTCGGCAATCCAGCGGCGGCGTGTCATGGTTTCAGTGGTCGTTCCCTTCTCAACAAGTCTATCCCTTCCCCAGAAACACCAAGGGGGACGCTTTGAGCGCCCCCCTTGAGTGTTGCCTTTTTGTTGGTCGAACCGCTACTACTTCTTCTTCGCGGCCTTCTTTACGGCTTTCTTAGCTGCCTTCTTCGCGGGTGCCTTCTTGGC
>DASRLI010000152.1:0-3133 GCA_035648535.1 Occallatibacter sp.
CTCGCCCACGAGTGGACCACCCGCACCGGTCTGCCGTGGGTCGCCGCCGTCTGGGCGGTACGTCCCGAAGCCCTCAGCCTCGGACACATCACCACCGCAGAGATCACCAACGATCTCACTACCTCACGCGATCACGGCCTCGCCCACATCGAAGACCTTGTGCGGCAGTGGACGCCGCGCATCGCTGTCCCGGCAGAGACCATCCGCCACTACCTCACCGAGAACATCCACTACACCCTCACGCCCGACTGCATCCGCGCCATGGAATTATTTCGCAGCTACGCCGCCGAGATCGACGCCCTTCCACCCCTCCCCACCCTTCGCTTTCTATAGCGCTATCAGCACTTCGCAACAATATTCGCGATTTGCGATGAGACCTGCGGACTTCTGTTAGCGTCATATTGACCATGAAGTTCCCCGCCGGCATCGCAGCGATCACCGCAGCCGCATCCGGATCGGCGAAGCACTCGCTCGCCTTGCTTCTGGCCGCCGCGCCTCATCGCCACTCCAGCCAGTTCTTCCACTTCCTGGCCAGCTTCGGCGTCTTCGGCATCTTTCTGGTGTCTATTGTTGATTCGTCGTTCGTTCCGCTTCCCGTCCCCGGCGTCACCGACATCATGCTGGTCGTCTTCGCCGCTCAGAAGGCCAACTGGATCTTGCTCCTCCTCATGGCTACCGCAGGCTCCGCGATCGGCGGCTATCTCAGCTACGAGGTCGGGCACGCCGGAGGCATGCAGTTTCTCGAAAAGCACGTTCCTGCACGGATCTTCAAAAATATCAGGGAGTGGATGGAGAAGCACGCGTTCCTGGCTATCGCTCTTCCTGCCATTTTGCCGCCGCCCATGCCGCTCTCGCCCTTTGTGCTGGCAGCGGGAGCATTGAAGATGTCGAAGAAGAAGTTCCTCACCATCTTCACGCTAAGTCGCTGTGCACGCCACGCACTGGCGGTATGGCTCGGAATCTACTATGGCAGGCACGTCCTCCACCTGTGGAGCCGCTTCTCCGCCAAGTGGGCCAGCACGATACTTATTGTCATCTGGGCAGCCATCATCATCAGCTGCGCCATCGCCTTCTGGAAGCTCTATAAAACTTCGAGAAACGTCAGCTCCCGGTCAGCCGGTCTCGCAGACGGGCCCAACACCACCACCTGAACGACGTCTTAGAATCTGTTAAATTCGTTGCTACGTCATCCAACCGGAGCAGCAAGAAAACACGTCATCTCGACCGGAGCAGTAAGTAAGAAGGTACGTCATCTCGACCGAAGCGAAGCGCAGTGGAGAGACCCCTGTATTTGTTTCTGCTTGTTCCTTGATCAGTACGAATCGGAGCTAAGTCTTCAGTTTTTAAACAGTTTCTTAGAACCTGTCCAGAAACCGCTCTGGTCGGTGATCGATTTGATGAAAAGAACGGACCGTGGCATGAGCCAAGCGAAAATATAGGGGTCGTTGGGTTCAGGGTCCAAGTGCAACAAATCTCTTTGAGGAGATTGTTGCCTATGGTTAGCGGATATTTTCATTTGAGTGGAGAGGAACGTTGTCTGATTCAGGCTCAGTTGAGCTTGCGATGGAGTGCGGCGGCGATCGCCGCCGCACTTGATCGCAGCCGGTCGACCATTACGCGGGAGATTGCTCGCAACGGCTGGGCGGTGGGGGCGGGCGGCAAGCGCGTTGCTGGCGCGTATATCGCGGCGCGGGCGGATCATCGGGCGCGTCTGCGGGCAGGCAAGCCGCGGGTTCCGCGCAAGCTCCAGCGGCATACGCCGCTGTGGGAGCTGGTCCTCCAGCAGCTGCGGCGGGGCTTGAGTCCGGAACAGATCGCGAGCACACTGGCTCTGATGGAGTCTCCGGTCCAGCTCTCGTACGAGGCGATCTACACCGCGCTGTATGCGATGCCTCGCGGCGTGCTGCGCGACAAGACGCTGAAGCTGCTGCGGCGCGGACACAAGGGGCGGCGGCTGCGGGCCTCGGCGCACGAGCGGCGCAACCGGGCCATCCCCGACATGGTGCTGATCGACCAGAGGCCCGAGGAGATCGACCAGCGGCTGGTGCCGGGGCACTGGGAGGGCGATCTGATGATCGGCAAGGGCAACCGCTCGCAGGTGGGAACGCTGGTCGAACGCACCACGCTGTTCGTCGCCCTGGTGCGGCTCGACAACGCCAAAGCGCCCACGGTTGCCGACGCCTTCGCTACCATCCTGAACCGCGTCGACAGCCAGTTGCGACGTTCCATGACCTACGACCAGGGCACCGAGATGGCCCACCACAAAACCCTTACCGAGAAGACCGGCGTGGTCGTTTACTTCGCTCATCCCCACAGCCCCTGGCAGCGCGGTATCTCGGAAAACACCAACGGCCTGCTGCGACAGTACCTGCCCAAAAGCACCGACCTCAGCGTATTTACCCAGGACCAGCTCGACGGCATCGCCTGGAGGCTCAATACCAGACCACGTAAAACACTCGCATGGAAAACTCCCGCCGAACTCTTCCTCCCGCCAGGTGCCTTCGACTTCGTGAAACACTGGAACGCAGAGGACTCGGTTGCACTTCGACCTTGAATCCACCGTCTCTCCACTGCGGCGACAACAAAAGCGCCGTCTTCGGTCGAGATAACGTGTCTTTTTGCTGATTCGATCAAACGACCTGCTGCTTTGCGGCTTCGATCTCTATGAGTTCTTTAGAGCTTAACTCAGCAATAACTTATTGGTGCGCATAGACTTTGTAGACTTCGAGGCCTTGGGTGTCATAGAGGAAGAGCGGTTTGTAGACGCGGTTGACCAGGCATTGGTTCAGCTCCGCCATGTCCTTGGTGGGAATGACCAGGATATGCTCCTGGGCCGGAACGCTGGCTGGGCAGTCTTCTGCTGTGTAGTGGACGGTGGGATTATTGCGGTAGAAGGCGAGGCCGTAGTCGAGGTCGCGGCGGACCTGGTAGACGGCAAGGATGCTTTCGTTGGGGGCAAGATGCTGGATCTCGCGGGCCAACGGACGGGCGGAGTAGTTGAGGTCGAGGTCTTTGCCGTGGAGGCCGAGCAGAAAGACGAGCGCGACCACGATGGGGATGAAGGTCGCATTGACGAGCTGCGGCACTCCCCAGCGGCGGATGATGAGGAAGACAGCCGCGCCGACGACAAGGG
>DASRLI010000153.1:0-6649 GCA_035648535.1 Occallatibacter sp.
GCCCCAGCCGGAACCATAACAACCCTCTCCGGCGCATCGATCTCTGCTAAGCCACTATTCCGAACAACGCCCCCACCCCTGCGGTGACCCCCATGGCCAGCGCACCCCAGAACGTGACGCGCAAAGCACCCATCATCACTCCTGCCCCACCCGTGCGTGCAGCCAGGGCGCCCAGGAGAGCAAGAAATACCAATGTAGTTCCAAAAATAAGCGGGATCAGAATCGAAACAGGGGCAAACACTGTCGCCAGCAGCGGCAGGGATGCTCCCACCGCGAAGCTCGCAGCCGACGACCAGGCAGCCTGAAACGGCCGCGCCTTCAAGGCCTTTGAGAGACCGAGTTCATCGCGAGCATGCGCGCCCAGCGCATCCTTGGCCATGAGTTGCTCGGCCACCTGTTTCGCAAGCTTGGCATCAAGCCCGCGAGCCTCATAAATCGCAGCCAGTTCCCGATGCTCACCCTTGTTGTCAGCCTTCAGTTCCTTGCGCTCAAGGTTTAGATCGGCCCGTTCGGTGTCTGCCTGTGAGTGAACAGACACATATTCCCCAGCCGCCATCGACATGGCCCCCGCCACCAGACCGGCAACGCCAGCCACCAAAACGCTACTGTGAGCCGCGTGCGAAGTGGCAACGCCCAGCACAAGGCTGGCCGTCGAAAGAATGCCGTCGTTCGCGCCCAATACCGCTGCGCGCAGCCAGCCAATGCGATCTACCTTGTGCTTTTCCTTCTGCATTGCGGGCACTCTTCCGACCTCGCATTACGCACGTTTGTTTGATGACCTCGACACGGGGAATTCACAAATCTCAAACTTCCTGCCTAATTCTGTCCCGCAGGAACCATAAACACCCTCTGTGGCGCATTGATCTCCGTCCCCGGAGCATGCAGCTGGAGTTTCATCTCGTCCACATCGGGCTTGCCATTCAGTGGACCCGTAAAGGCAAGTTCGTACTGGTTACGGAAGCGGCGGCTGAGCTCCTCGAAATACGGCTGGAACGAAACCGGGTTGCCCATTCCCTGCCAAAAGCTTTTTCCGCCCGTTGCCTGTGCCACTTGTTCCAGCAAATTCTGGCCGGTATTGTTCGCGTACTCGGTCGCGCTCATGCGCCCCTCGCTCACCCAGTAGATGGAATACACAACCAGCCTCGCGCGCGTTGCATCGTTGATAGCCGCCTGGACATAAGGGTCTTCGGGATCGTACCGCCTCTCGTAGTCGTCCACCCCATCGGTCACCATCACCACTTCTCGCCGCGCTGCCGGATCCTGCCCAGGCCAGCGCTTCGCCAGATCCGAAAGACAGAAGTAAGGGCTCGCCTCGCCGCCGGCCGAACCACCGGGAAGATGAAGATTCTTGAGGATCAGTTCGTGATCGCCGGTCAATGGAGCCACAAAGTCCGCCTGCCCGTTGACCATGTATGCAATTCCAGCCTTCACGTTCGGCGGCAAGGTGCTCACAAACTGCGCAATGTCGTTCATCTGCCGGCCGAGGCTGCTGCGCGAAGCGCTGTCGATCAACAGCACCAGTTCAATTTGATTATTAGGCGTCTGGAACGGCGCCCAATGGGTTACCTTGGCATTCTTTCCGTTCACCTTCACCGACAGATCCTGCTGCGTCACGCTTGAAGGCACCGGTTGTCCTTCCGACTTCGGCAAAACCGTCACCACGGCTTGTCCCTGCCCCATACTCTGCGCTGAAATCGGTACTTCCGTCAGCAACAGCGCCGCCGCAGACATCAAAACTGCCATTCCCGCATACTTCATGCGAATTGCTCCCTTCGAGGGTTGGCATCATCACGGCCTGTCAGCCTCGGCCCACGCTTCGATGAACTGCACTTCGCCCTACTGCACGTTAGATGCCCTTCCACGAAAATGGTCTCCAGACCTTAACTCGATCAATTCCAATAACTTCTCGTGCTCCTGCTGCAATTCCCGTTCTCTCCTACAATTCCCGTTGTCTCCTACAATTGCGGAAGTGCTGCAAGTCCTCCCCAACTCGCGCACGGATTCCGTGACGCCCAGCCACGTGCGTGCCATCAACGCACCCAGCTCGGCGGCCTGCTGGTCAGCGAGCTCTGGTCAGCGAGCTCTGGTCGGCGAACGCTGCTTCAAAGCCAGCCCAAATTGAACCGTAAGCCCAACCTCAGGGAACCTTTAACCTCGATTGATTTGTTACAGCCGTGTTAATATCGTTTCTCTGGAGCCACCGGGAACGCTAATCAGCCCCGCCGGAACTTTCGCAATGATCCTCTACCTCATGCGCCACGCCAGTGCCGGAATGTTCCGGGAGAACCCTACCCTCGACGCCAAGCGGGGCCTCGTCAAGGAAGGCAAGGAACAGTGCATGTTGATGGCGCGCATGCTAAGCGCCCTCAAGGTCCAGGTGGACGTGATCGTCTCCAGCCCACTCAAGCGCGCCCTGCAAACCGCACAGTTTGTCGGCACCGAGCTGGGCTACGACGGCAAGGTCGAAATGAGCACGGCGCTCCTGCCCAACGCGACCTTCGCCGCTTTCCAGGACATGCTGGTCAAATACTCCGGCGGCGAGGGCCTGCTGGCTGTGGGCCACAATCCAATCCTGTTCCAGTTTCTCGGCCGCCTCATCACCGGCAACGGCGGCGCCGCCATCCGCATGCGCAAGGGATCTATCGCCCGCGTCGATCTTGACCACCACCCGCCCCGTCTGCAGTGGCTCATCGATCCGCGCACGGCTCGCAATATCTATGCCAGTGTTGGAAAAAGTTCGCGCCCGAAGACCTCGCGGAAGTAGCCAGCTTCTTTGCGCAGTGACCAAAGCTCCAGCTCTGCGCCCGTCCGCCCCGGCTCCACTTCAAGGTAAACGCGCTTCGGATAGACCTTAACTGCCACGCGCAGCACGTCGCTCACCCGGTCCTGATTCAGCGCCACCGCCAGCCGCAGCAACACCACCGCAAATTGCACGTTCTTGTGTTCCAAGGCGGGAATGTTGCGCAGGGCGCGGTCACCCGGCTGCGGACGGCTCTTGCCCAGGTAGCGCGCAATCGCCGAAACCAGCGTGCGGTGCAGTTGCGTGTACCCGTATAACTCCGAGCTCGAAACGATGTACTGCGTATGCCGGTGGTGTCCCTGGTGGTTGATGAACTTGCCGGTGTCGCGCAACACGGCCGCCGCCGAAAGCCAGCTCTCATACTCCGCCGGCAAATTGTGCAGCGGTTTCAGTTCGCGAAACAGTTGTACAGCGTGCGCGCGCACCGGCTCGGCCTGCTTCGGATCCACGCCGTAACGCCGCGCCGTCGCCAGCACGCTCTCCCACCGCTCGTGTTCAAACTCAATGTGCGCCGTGGCCCGCGCGTCCTGCTCGGCCAGCATCTGCGCCAATATGCCGTCGCGTAATCCCAGCGGCGAATAGCGGAACCCCGCCAGTCCAAAACTCTCCAGCAGTTCCGCGTACACCGCTGCTCCGGCCACAATAATCTCCGCTCGCCGCGGCCCAATCCCCGGCACCGCCTCGCGCTCTGGCAACGCCATCTTCGCCAGTAGCTTGGCCAGTTTTCGCACCGCGCCGGCCGGCACAATTTCGGCTGTTACGCTGCCTGCCCGTTTGCCCGTACGCCCACCCGCGGCCTTGTTGTTCAGCTTTACACCGGCCGCATAAGCATCGCTCAGCGCCGCCGCCGTGCCAGACGTGGCAATCACCAGTGGCACTTTCCCCGGCTGAACCTTGCGGTGCGCCCGCCGCAGTTCCTTCGCAATCCACTGCCGCATTCGCGCCAGCCCATCGGCCGGAGCCGGATCGGCCGGCAAAAAATCCCCCGTTAGACGCACCGCGCCCAGCGGCACGCTGATCGTCTCCTTGATCCGCTTGCGTTCTGAGAGCGTAATCTCGCAACTGCCACCGCCCAGGTCGATAAGCAGAACCTTCCCGCTCATTCCCTGTTCCGCGCCGGAAACACCCAGGTGAATCAGCCGTCCTTCTTCCAGGCCGGAGATGATCTCCATGTTCCAGCCGGTCTCCGCCTTTACCCATGCCTGGAACGCCGCTCCATTACGCGCATCGCGCATGGCAGATGTAGCCACGACGCGAATCTGGTCCACTCCGTGCGTCTGCACCGCACGCTGAAACCGCTTCAGCGCTCGCAGCGTCAGCGCCATCGCCTCAGGAGAAACCAGCCCCGACTCGAACACGCTTGCACCAATGCGCGTCACCTCGCGGTCCTCGGCGAGCGTCTTCAATTGGTGCGCCACAACTTTTGCAATCTTCAATCTGCACGAGTTCGAACCAATATCGATGGCAGCAAAGGTAGGCATACTTGTCGAACAGCCTCCGGGGGAAATAAATCAGTCTCTCGGGTCAAGATACACGACCGCACCGCACGTCCGCTTCACAGATTGCGCGGCGCCATTACTGCGACTCAAAGCAATCCACAAACCTTTGGATTCCAAGAGTTCCACAGAAGGCCGCAATTCGTCTCAGAGTGTGGAAATCCGGCTGCTATTCTTAACACAATGGCCAATTCAGCGATGACCACCGATAAGAAGACTATCGATCGCCCCAGCCAAGCGCCCTCCACGCTCGCTGTCTGGCTGCTTCTGGCAGCCATCTTTGCCGCCGTGCAGTTTGCTTCGCTCTTTTCGCCCCCGCTGCTCGACGATGTTGACTCCGCCCATGCCCAGGCAGCCCAGCGCATGGTCGATACCGGCGACCTGATCACCTCGAAGATCAACGGCATCCGCTATATCGAGAAGCCGCCGCTGCCCTATTGGGTGGTTGCCGCCAGTTACAAGGTCTTTGGCGAGAATACCTTCGCCACGCATCTGCCCAACACGCTGGCCATGCTCGGCCTTACGTGGCTCGCCTGGCTCTGGGCCCGCCGCGCCTGGGGTCCGCGCGCCGGCCTCTATGCAGGCCTCGGCGTACTCACATCCGTCGGTCCGTTTCTCTTTACGCGCTTCATCATTCCCGAGGCGGAGCTGAGCCTCTTCCTGCTCATTGCCCTCTACGCGCTCATCACCGGGCTCGAATTCGATCGCCCCGCGCGCTTCTATTGGATCTATGCGTGCGTCGCCCTAGCCACGCTTACCAAGGGCCTCATTGCTCCCGTCTTCTTTATCGGAGCAGCCGTTCCCTACCTGCTTCTCACCGGTCAATGGCGGCGCTGGCGCGCACTCAAGCCCATCACCGGCACGCTCGTCTTTCTGCTCATCGCCGCGCCTTGGCACATTCTCTGCGGCATCTACAATCCAAACCAGGGCAACCCCATCGGCAACCACCCCACCATGGGCAATGTCCACGGCTTCTTCTACTTCTACTTCATCAACGAACACGTTCTCCGCTTCTTTGGCCAGCGCTATCCGCACGACTACAACAAGATGCCGGGCTCCGTTTATTGGCTGGCGCACCTGATCTGGCTCTTCCCCTGGAGCGTGTTCTTGCCCGCGGCCATAGCCGCCGCGTGGAAGACCCGCCGCAACTGGCTCCATCACCTGCAGCGCGATGCCGGCCAGACCGTCGACTTCTACCTCGACAACGCCATCCGCGAAGATGTGGCCACCTTCGTCGGCCGCCTCAAGTTCCGCGTGCGCAGCATCTGGCTTCTTTCGCTCTTCTCCGCATGGACGCTGCTCTTCTTCTCCATCTCCACCAACCAGGAGTACTACACCTTTCCCGTCTGGCCGCCGCTATTCATCCTCATTGCCTGCGTAGTGGCCGGCATTGAAGAGAACCGCGCGCCCAGCGGCGCTCCTGAAGGCGGCAAGCCGCTGCTCTCCACCGCCTGGCTTACCGGCGCACAGGCGGCCTTCGCGGTCGTCGGCGTTCTTTCGGCAATCGCCCTCGGCTGGGGACTCTGGACTTCGCGCAATCTGCCGTACGTGCCCGACATCGGCACGCTGCTGGCGCACCGCGGCGTGGGAGACTACACGCTCTCCATGTCGCACTTGTTCGACCTCACCGGCCCATCCTTCGCCGCACTGCGCCTGCCCGCAATTCTTGCCGGCATCGCGCTGCTCATCGGACCGCTCGCCGGCTGGGTGTTGCGCCTCAAGAAGAAACACATGGCCGCCACCATCAGCGTGGCTCTCACCTTCAGCGTTTTCCTCGTCGCCGCGCACATCGCCCTGGCGCGCTTTGAGCCCATGCTCAGCTCAAAGAAGATGGCCGACACCATCATCGCCAAAGGCTCACCTGCCGACACCTTCATCATCTACGGCGACGAGTCCGACGGCTCATCCGTGATCTTCTACACGCACGGCTTTCTCACAAATTTGTCTCTGATCGTGGCGCAGCAATGCGGGCAACACGGCGAGGGCTCAACCTTGCTGTGGGGTTCGTGCTATCCCGACGCCGCCAGAATCGACATCAGCGAAGACCAGCTCTCCAAAATGTGGGGATCGGGCGAACGCAAGTGGATCTTCGCCGAAGACGTCAACCAATCCAAGGTCGAGCAGTTGTTAGCCGGCCGTCTCTACCCGGTCCAATCGTTAGCCGACAAAACCATGTGGACCGACCGGCCGCTGAAATAGATTTTCACAAAATAGTTTTTAAATTTGAGAGAGACTGGGTGCCCTAGGTCTCGCATTTGAGACCTGGGAGTCCACTGCGGCTAACTGGCCTTCTGTCCGTTCCCGCAACAAAGACTCCGTGCCCCATCCTTGCAACTTTTTCCTGTTGCAAGGG
>DASRLI010000154.1:0-5561 GCA_035648535.1 Occallatibacter sp.
CAATTCGTCATGGTCAAGCGTAGCCTCATAGGCGCAGGCCGCCGCAACCGGCTCCAATTCGAAATCCACACGTTCAAAGCCGGCAGCTGCAAATGCCTCCCGCAAACGCGAAACAGCAAAGTCGTCGTCTTCCGGTGTCTCCCCGCCGACAAAGCGAACTGGGCGGCCCACCATCGCATAGCGAATGGGCTTTTCGAACTGCTGTGCCGCATGTTTCCGCAAATCGCCGAGCATGCGGGAGATCAGGTCTTCCAGCTTGTAGCGACGGCCGAAGATCTCCGTTCCTGTGAGCGAGGGGCTGGAAAGATGAGACTTCAGCGACTGGATTAGACGCCCTTGTTCTTCGGCCTGGAGATAACGCTCAATGGCCGCTGGGCCTGTGAACGCGTGCGTTCTCCGCAGCCCGTTTCCTGTTCTGAATTGTTCAAGATAAAGGACGGAGCGAAACGACTCTACTTGCGCTCCGAGCGACGGGAATGAGGCAAGCCGCACCCCGGATTCTCCGTTCACGAGCGCGACTGAACTGTTCGTAGTGCCGAAATCAAACCCAACGGCATCCAACTGAGCTTTCGTTGTTTGCATCCGCTCTATTATTTCGCAGCCTGGCAAACCCTGCCGCCGCAAGCCTGCATCCCGCAACAAAAAATGCGGAATAGCCCGGAAGGGCCATCCCGCTCAGGAGTGCGCATGGGGGAGCCGCTGCTATTTCAAACTATTTCGCCATCTGGTCGAGTGCGAGGTTAAGGCCCAGAACGTTAACGCGCGGTTCACCAAGCAGCCCAAGATCGCGCCCCGCAGTATGCTGCTTGATCAACGCACTCACCTGGTCTCCAGTGAGTCCGCGTGCCTTGGCAACGCGCGCCGCCTGGTAATACGCATTGTCGGGAGTAATGTCCGGGTCCAGTCCCGAGCCCGATGTGGTCACCATGTCGATCGGTACAGGCTTGCCGGGATTTTCCGCGGCCAGTTTGTCAATGTCCCCTTGGATGCGCTGAACCAGCTTCGCATTCGACTGTGCAAGATTCGTTCCGCCCGAGGCCGTTGCATCGTAGCCATTCCCCGCAGCAGAGGGCCGGGGATGAAAGTAGCGGTCCGAGGTAAAGCTCTGCGCCAGCAGTTCCGATCCAATCACCTGTCCGTTCTTCAGAATCAGACTGCCGCCCGCCTTGTGCGGAAACATCACGGCGGCAATACCCGTAACCAACAGCGGATAGCCAATTCCCAGCAGGACCGCAGTCACCAGCGTAAACAGAATCGACGTCTTCAAAACGGAATGACCGCTTGAGCTCGCCTGTGCTTTGGATGTACCCAGACCATCGTGATGGGTCGAGTCTTTCTCCGAAATCAACTTACTCGAAACTGAATGCATATCAAATCTCCTGACGGCGGGTGCCCCAGGTCTCGCTTTTGAGACCTGGGATGTTACATGTCCAGGCGGTCGCGGTACTACGCCAGGTGCATCGCGACCAGGCAAAGGTCAATAGCCTTGATGCCGATAAAGGGCACAATAATTCCGCCCACGCCGTAAATCAGCAGGTTGTTGCGCAACAATATCTCGGCGGCCTTGGGCTCGTACTTCACACCTTTCAGCGCCAGCGGAATCAGTACCACGATGATGATCGCGTTGAAGATGACTGCCGACAAAATCGCCGACTGCGGCGAATGCAGGTACATGATATTCAGCACCCCAAGCACCGGAAACACTCCGGCAAACATCGCTGGGATGATCGCAAAGTACTTGGCCACATCGTTAGCAATCGAGAAAGTTGTCAGCGCACCGCGCGTCATCAGCAACTGTTTCCCAATCTCGACAATCTCAATCAGCTTGGTCGGATTCGAGTCCAGATCCACCATGTTGCCGGCTTCCTTCGCAGCCTGCGTGCCGGAGTTCATCGCCACGCCCACGTCGGCCTGGGCCAGTGCCGGAGCGTCGTTTGTGCCGTCGCCGGTCATCGCCACCAGCTTGCCCTTCGCCTGCTCGCGCTTGATCAGGTCCATCTTGTCCTTGGGCTTGGCCTCGGCCAGAAAGTCGTCCACGCCCGCCTCGCGTGCAATCACAGCCGCGGTCAGCGGATTGTCGCCTGTAATCATGATGGTGCGGATGCCCATCGCCCGCAGCCGTGCAAGCCGATCCTTTAAACCGCCCTTCACAATATCCTTCAGGTAGATCACGCCCAAAGCCGAGGCGTTTTCCGCCACCACCAGCGGCGTACCGCCCGCGCGCGCAATCTCCTCCACATCGTCGCGAACCTTCTGCGGCAGCGACGATCCCTGGTCTTCCAGGAATCGCGTAATCGCGTCCACTGAGCCTTTGCGGATGCGCGTGCCGGGAAGATTCACACCGCTCATGCGGGTCTGCGCGGTGAAGGGGACGAACTCAACATGCATGTTTTCCAGCTCGCGTCCGCGAAGATTGTATTTCTCCTTTGCCAGCACAACGATCGACCGTCCCTCGGGGGTTTCGTCCGAAAGCGAAGACAGTTGCGCAGCGTTCGCCAGCCGCTCATCACTTACATCCGGTGCAGGCATGAACTCGGTAGCCTGGCGATTGCCCAGTGTGATGGTCCCGGTCTTGTCCAGCAGCAGAGTGTTCACGTCGCCGGCTGCTTCAACGGCGCGTCCGCTCATGGCCAGCACGTTGTATTGCACCAGGCGGTCCATGCCGGCAATTCCAATGGCCGAAAGCAGTCCGCCGATAGTAGTAGGAATCAGGCACACCAGCAGCGAAACCAGCACAAAGACAGTCTGGGGCGCCTTGGAATAGATGGCGAAGGGCTGAAGAGTGACCACAGCCAGCAGAAAGACGATAGTAAGTCCGCAGAGCAGAATGCTGAGAGCAATCTCGTTGGGAGTCTTCTGGCGCGATGCACCCTCAACCAAGGCGATCATGCGGTCCAGAAAAGTCTCGCCGGGATTGGACGTGATGCGAACCTTGATCCAGTCCGACAGCACCTTCGTCCCGCCGGTAACTGCCGAGCGATCGCCGCCGGCCTCCCGGATCACGGGAGCCGACTCGCCCGTGATCGCCGATTCGTCCACCGAGGCCACTCCCTCAATCACCTCGCCGTCGCCTGCAATGTAGTGGTTCGCTTCCACGTAGATCACATCGCCCACGCGAAGCAATCCGCTGGTGACCTCTTCAAAACCGCCGTCGGCTGTATACCGTTTCGCAATTGTCTCGCCTTTTGCTTTGCGCAGCGTATCGGCCTGAGCCTTACCGCGCCCCTCAGCCATCGCCTCGGCAAAGTTGGCAAACAGCACCGTGAACCAGAGCCACAATGTGATCTGGAGGTTAAAGCCGAACCCGGGGCGATGATTTCTGAGGTCTTCCATCAGCAGCCCAGAAGTCAACAGGCTGCCAACTTCCACCACGAACATCACCGGATTCTTGATCATCCAGCGCGGGTCCAGCTTGCGGAAAGCATCCAGCATCGCCTGGCGCATGATCTGCGTGTTCCAAAGACTCTTCTTTTCAACCATGACAGTCCGTTTCGCCTTTTCCTGGTGAGGTATCGGTTAGAAAAGCTGGCCTGCATGAAGCTGCAGGTGTTCAAGAATCGGTCCCAGGCTCAGCGCCGGGAAAAAGGTCAGCGCGCCGAGCAGCAAAATCACGCCCACCAGCAGAGCCGCAAACAGCGCCGTATTCACCGGGAATGTCCCAGGCGAAGGAGGCACGCTCTTCTTCATGGCAAGATTGCCGGCCAGCGCGATCACCGGAATCATCATCAGGAGACGCCCGGCCAACATGTCCCAGCCCAGCATGACGTTGTACCACCAGGTATTGGCATTCAGGCCGGCAAAGGCCGAACCATTGTTGCCCGCCCCAGATGTGAAGGCATAGAGGATCTCGGTAAGCCCGTGCGGCCCTGCGTTGTTCAGGCTGGAAAGCCCGATGTTGGGCAAGAGCACAAAGATGGCGGTGAGCGTCAGAATGATAAGCGGGAAGATGAGGACATAGAGCATGGACATCTTCACGTCGTAGGACTCGATCTTCTTGCCCAGATACTCTGGGGTGCGGCCCACCATAAGCCCGGCAATGAAAACGGAAAGTACCACGAAGATGAGGATGGCGTACAAGCCGGAACCCACGCCACCAAAGACCAGTTCACCAAGCATGATATTGGTGAGTGGCACCATGCCGCCCAGCGGGGTAAAGCTGTCGTGCATTCCGTTCACGGCGCCGCAACTCGCATCAGTGGTGATGGTGGCGAACAGGGCGCTTTCGGCTATGCCATTGCGCACCTCTTTGCCCTCCATGTTGCCGCCGGATGCACCCGCCGTGCGGGTTTGCTGCGCCCCGTGAATCAGCGGATGTGGCTGCGACTCGGCCCAATAGCAGACCGCGAACCCGGCTGCAAACAGCACAAACATGGCTGCAAGAACCGCCCAGCCGTGGCCCGGCGAGCCCGTCATCCGGCCCAGCGTATAGGTCAGCCCGGCGGGGATGATGAAGATGGACAGAATCTGCAGAAAATTCGAGAACGGAGTCGGATTTTCAAACGGATGGGCGCTATTTGCGTTGAAGAACCCGCCCCCGTTGGTCCCCAGCATCTTGATGGCTTCCTGCGAAGCCACCGGTCCCTGCCCGATAGTCTGTGTTTGGGCAGGCTGCTCCAGCGGATGCGCCACAGTATAGCGGCTCAAGTTTTGTGGAACGCCTTGGCCTACCAGCAGCAACGCATAGATGAACGAGGCCGGCAGCAGCACATAGAGCAGCGTCCGCGTCATGTCCACCCAGAAGTTGCCGATGGTGGGGGAGACAGTTCGCTTGATGCCGCGAATCAGCGCCAATGCCACCACAATGCCTACCGCGCCCGACCAGAAGTTGTGCGTCGCTAGGCCCGCCATCTCTGTCAGATAGCTCATCGTCGACTCGGGCGTATACGACTGCCAGTTGGTATTTGTCGTAAAGCTGGCCGCGGTGTTCCACGCCAAATCCGGCCCAACGGCTGCCAGTCCCTGGGGATTCCACGGCAGAAAGGCCTGCAATCGCTCGATGCCGTACGTAAGCAACATACTGGCAGCCGAGAAACCCAGCACAGCAAATGCGTACTCCCGCCAGTTCATCTCCTTGCCGGAGTTCACGGCGCACAACTTGTAAATTAGCCTCTCGAACGGACGCAGCACCGGATCAAGCCAGGTACGCTCCCCTTCCAGCACGCGTGCAAGGTAAATCCCCACCGGGCGTACGGTCGCGAGCAGAACGAGGCAGTAGAAAGCAAACTGCAGCCAGCCATTGGCACCCATGTCAGAATTTCTCCGGAAAAAGCATGCAAACTATTAGGTGAACGAGCAAGGCAACGGCGAGAAAGAGCGCGACCGCTGTAAACAGATCCATGGAGCTACCTCAACTTATGGCACGCCTTGACGTAGAGAAACGCCAGGGCGAAGAAAACGAACGTGAAGAGCAACATCGTTAAATCCTGCATCGCAGATCTCACAGTTCCGGCCGGAACGCATCCGGCCAGGTACAAGATTGATTCTGGGTTGTGTCAGGTATAAGTATCGAAAGGATTTCCTAAATATTCCGTAAGGGTGGCGAATTCCCCGCTATCCCTGGG
>DASRLI010000155.1:0-6379 GCA_035648535.1 Occallatibacter sp.
ACTCCGCACCAATTCGAGAGCCCGGTATCCCTCTATACCAGAACACGAGGGAGCCCGGCCCGCTTTGCAGGCTTCTCCAAAGTCGGAGAGTTGACGCTCGAACGGCGTAATCGAAATAGCCATGGGATCTGACGCTCCGGACTTTGCCTGCTGTGCGATTGGTGCAGCTTCTCCTGAGTCATCCTGCACGTCCCACGTTGTCAGTTGATCTCCGGTCACAATCGCGGTTCCCTTCGTTCCGTGAATCTCCACGCGCTCAGGATAGCCAGGCCACAGTGCGGTCGCGGCCTGAATCACGCCGGTTGCTCCAGAGGCGTAGCGCATCACTGCGCACAAGCAGTCCTCCGACTCAATCTTGTGTGTCGCCCCAAGCTGCCAGTAACCAAATACTTCATCGACCGCGCCAATTAGATAAAGCAGTACATCCACCTGGTGAATGGCCTGGCTGATCAGTGCTCCGCCGCCCTCCACCAGCCAGCTTCCCTTGATCGGCCGCGCATAATACTCATCAGACCGATACCACTTCACGTAGGCATCCGCCTGCAGAATCCTGCCCAGTCGTCCTGCGGCCAGCGCCTTCTTCAGAAACAAAACCGAATCGTCAAAGCGATGCTGGCTAACCACGCCCAACTGGATTCCCGCTTTGCGCGCGGTGACGATCATCAGCCGCGCCGTCTCCAGATCAACGGCCATTGGCTTCTGTACGAGCACGTGCTTTCCGTATTTGGCGCACAGCTCAACTGCGGCCAGCCGGTATGCAGGAAAGGTGCAGACATCCGCAAAGTCCACCTGCGCGTGGCTGCAAAGGTGCTCCGGTGTCGCGACAAACTCGGCGCCGGTTGCCTCGGCAAACTTTCGCCCCTTCTCGGCAGTTCGATCTGTACAAACCGTAATCTGGTAGCCGATATCCTTGTAGGCCTGTGCATGCTTCCAGGCGATTGCGCCGGTGCCGATGATTCCAACTCTCATGGATTGTCCTGCTCCCGATGTACTGCTCGTTCGTTACTTCATCATATAAAAAACTTCGGGGCCCCGGGGTTGATGCCCGGGCGCCCCGATTTGTTCGATACGACCCAAGTTGTGCGGTTCTAGAAGTCCACCTTCAGGCTGAACTGCAGAATGCGCGGTGCGCTGGCGGTGGTGATCTGGCCAAAGAGCGAGCTGTTGCGTGCCGCTGTCGGACCTAGCAGGTTCGGATGGTTGAGGCAGTTAAAGCACTCTGACCGGAAGACGAGTTCCATTTTCTCAGGCAGCGGGAAGTAGCGCGAAACGGCGCCATCCAGATCGGCATTCACGGGACCGACCAGCATATACGGCTTGGTATTGCCGTATGTTCCCGCTGTATTTGCTGTGAACGATGCAGGATTCAGCCAGAATTTGCGCGCCTGTCCGTGCACGTACGGATCACCACTCAGGTTCGGCCGGTCCACGCCTACGCCTGTCAACGACGCATCCGTGCCAGTGGTTGGCGAGACGCGCGTTCCCGAGAACACGGTAACGATTGGTGCAATCTGCCAACCGCCAATGAGCGCGCGCTGCAGCGGACCACCCTTGACCGGGGACTTGGCAACGACAGAGGCGTTGAAGTTGTTACGGATATCTTCGCCGCAGTTGCTGCGCTCGGCGCCTGGATTGGCGGGATTCTGGAAGGTATTGCCACCAAGGTCGCCCACGTCCGTGCCTCCGGTGAGGCACTTCGAATAGGCGTAGTTGGTCAGCAGTGTGAAGTAGTCTGCGAACCGATGCTGCAAGGTCATCAGCAATCCGTCATAGACGCTGCTCGATCCGTCGTACATCACGCTGACCTCGGAGTAAAACGCTCCCGGGACCGGATTCGCCAGAGCCGTGGCTCGGCGCTGGTTGGTGTTGCCAGTACCCGAGCATGCCGTGCCACTGGCGCCCGGCGCGATAGTGAGTGCGCCGCAGCTTCCCGGACCGGTCCAATTGCCAGGAATATAGGTCGCGGGGTTCACTTCGTTGCCCGATGGAATATGGACTACGTGGTTGCCCAGATAACTTAGCGTTACTTCCCAACTGGCGCCCAGCTGCTTCTGCAGCGTGAGGTTCCAGGTTTGCGTGTAGCTCGGCTTCATATTCACAGGAAACAGGAAGTACGAAGCGGCCGTCGGGAAGAAGGCGGTGTTCTTGGGCGGCGGGTAAGGCTGAGGGAATGGATTGCCGCCAGGATACGCCACATAGGGATTCGACAAACTGCCCGCCGGGGGATTGATCGTGATGGCGTCGCCGAAGGGGGCATTGTTTTCAAAGCGATCTTCCATGTAGACAATCGGCTGCGAAAAACCGACCGTGTACGATGCGCGGATACTTTCGCGACCCTTCCCGCGGGGGTCCCACGCGATGCCGAAACGTGGCTCGAAGTGATCCCAGTGATTGTTGATGTAGCCAGTCGGGATTCCCGGATCGCCGGCAAACAGCAATCCCGGAGGCGCTGACTTGAAGATGGTCGAAGTTTGTCCTGCCTTGAATGCCGACATCGAGAAACTGCCGCCGCGGCCTGCGGTTTCGACCTCCGGCAGATCCGACTCCCAACGAACACCGGCGTTCACCGTAAACCTGGGAGTCATCTGGAAGCTGTCCTGCGCATATAGGGCAAAAAGGTTCTTTGCAAAGGTGCTGCCTGTATTGTTGCCCTGGTAAAGGGTGATTGGGTCGCCCAACATGAAGTCTGCCAACGCATCTCCGGTAAACGATCCGTTGAAGGTGAACTGACCGTTGGCGTTGTTTGTTCCCTGCAGGTTCATGTGGTTGTGAATGAAATTGGCGCCGAAGCCGAAGTGATGCTTGCCTCGGGTCCAGAAGATATCATCCAGCACGTTTTCAGAGTTTGTCGTCACCTGATAGGTTTCGCAGGTTCCGCAAGACACGGTGAAGTCGCCGGAAACGGACATGTAAATGTAGTTGGGAACCGGCACGCTCACGTTGATGCCGACAGTTTTTGGATTAATCAGACTTGCCACCTGTCCCCGGCTGACGAAACTACGAGTCCCGCCTGCATGGAACGAGTTGACAAGGTTTGAACTGATTGAGTAAGTGTGGCCCAGTGTCAGAGATTGCACCTGGTCATCGAGTTGCGGATTCGAAGTGTTCAGCAGGTTGT
This sequence comes from Occallatibacter sp., assembly GCA_035648535.1. Taxonomy (GTDB): domain Bacteria; phylum Acidobacteriota; class Terriglobia; order Terriglobales; family Acidobacteriaceae; genus Telmatobacter. The sequence continues at coordinate 3,119 of DASRLI010000155.1, forward strand.
TGTTGAAGAATCCCGACTGAAAGTAATGCGTGAGGAAATAGCGCACGAAGATGCTCTGCTTCGAGCTCTCGTTCCAGTCCACGCGGCCAATGTACTGATTCTCAGTATTCGGATTCGGAGGCCCGTAAAGGTATTTACCGTTCGAGGCGGTGGCCAGCGGAAGATAGGTCTTCACGAGCTGCAAGGCCGATGCGTTGTACAAATTGGGATTGATCGTGTTGCCCGCAAAGGGCGCTTTGAGGGTCTTCGTCCCTGCGAATGCAGTCCAGTCGCCATTCAGGATGGCCTGCGTCGGCAGAATATACGTGGTACTCAGCGACTGCTGATGCACGATCGTGCCCTGGTAACCGCCAAAGAAGAAAATCTTGTCATGGCGGATCGGACCACCGATTGCACCGCCGAACTGGTTACGTTTCAAAGAGTCCTTCGTAGAGAAATAGTTGGTGGCGTTCACCGAGTTGTTTCTGAGGAAGTCGAAGACCGTACCGTGAAAAGCGTTCGCTCCAGAGCGGGTGACAATGTTTACAACCGAGCCGGGATGGAATCCGTACTGCGCGGCCAGGCCGGACGTTTGTACGCTGAATTCCCCCAGTGCGTCGGGGAATGGGAAGGGCAGGTTCACGTTTGAGAATGAGTCGGTGTTGTCTGCACCATCCATCAGGTATTCGGTTTGCGTTCCCTGGCTGCCGGCCACGGAGTACGTGACCTCGCTGGGATAGTTCTTGCTGCCGACGTTGTCGCCGGCTGGCGCTACGGTCGCCGCGCCAGAGAGCAGAATAAGCTGCGTGGCCTGGCGGCCATTGAGCGGGAGATCGGTGACGCGCTGCGCATCGATGACCTGCGATACCGCCTGGTCCTCGGTCTGCACCATCGACGCCTGGGCATCCACCTGCACCGTTTGCGTAACCCCGCCAACCTGAAGCACCATGTCGATTCTCAGGTTATTGCCCACCTGGATCACGATGCCTGACTGCTTATAGCCGTTGAATCCTGCTTTGCTCGCACTCAGTTGATACGAACCAACCGGCAGGTTGGGAAAGATGAACCCCCCGTCCGCGCCGCTTGTGACCGCGCGACGAAGCCCCGACGACGTCTGGAGCGCCTCAACTGCGGCGCCCGGAACTGCGGCCCCGGTTACGTCCGTTACCAACCCTTGAATCTGACCGCCGCCGACCGATTGCGCTCGCGCCGATGGTGCAGCGGACCAGAAGAGAGAGATTAGCGTCAGGAGAGACAAAAACGTGGATCTCATCGCCATTTTTTTCTGTCCTGGCGAACGTAGACCCAAGCCTGAATGGGGAATCTTCATGGTGGGACCTCCGAATTGTTTAGCTTGCGAAGTATAAAGGATTTATAGCAACGATTGTCAATTCGAAAGTGGCGCATCACCAGCGGCGCCACCCTTCTCTGACGCCATCATGCCTGACTCCAATTGAGTGTGGAAGCAGACCATCGACGGCAGCTGTCGACAATTCCGGGCATTTCACTTGACAGTCGCCACATTGGGCCCTGAAACCAGTCATTCCGGCGGGAATCGGCGCTCAAAAGAGATTCGGAAGCAACAGTTACTTTCTGGGCGACTGTTGTAGCTTTGGACCTAATTCTGAAAAAAGTTTGTGATGCGAATGAACTATCCAGTTCACGGGTAGAATCAACTTCAGCATCCCCGCCATCTTGAAGTGTTGACTGCGACTTAAGAAAGAATTCGTCATGGTCCACGCGGGCTTAGCCGTATAGGAGTAGCAGTGCCGAACCGGTCTCGCAACTCGAATTTGCGCTGGGCAGTTTGCGCTCTGCTCTTCCTCATCACGACCGTGAATTACATGGACCGGTCTGCACTGGGACTCGTTGAGCCAATCCTGAAACACATTCTCGGCGGTGACCTGGACCTGGCTCTCTATAACAGGCACTACAGCAATATTGTCACGTGCTTCATTGTTGCCTACGGCATCGGCTCCCTGATTGCGGGTCGCGTCATTGACCGCATCGGTACAAAAAAGGGCCTGGCCCTCTCCATCGCGGTTTGGGCATTAGCATCGATTGGCCATGCGTTTGCGCGTTCCGTCACAGGTTTCGGCATTGCCCGCTTTGCCCTTGGATTGGGAGAGGCCGGCAACTTTCCCGCTGCTCTCAAAGCGACCGCCGACTGGTTCCCCGTTGAAGAACGCGCTCTCGCCACCGGCATCTTCAACTCCGGCACCAGCGCCGCTTCGCTCATTGCTCCCTTGCTCATCCCATTTGTCGCTCTTCGGTATGGATGGCAGGCTGCATTTTTTACAACTGGCGGATTCAGTCTGATCTGGCTCGCCTGCTGGCTGCTGTTTCCGTATAACCGTCTGCAGCTAAAGTACGGCCAATCCGCAAATTCATCGCCAGCCTCGAAACAGGTCCCGCGAGCGTCCTTCAAGTCGCTCTTGAAGGCCCGGGGAACCTGGGCGTTTGCCTTTTCCAAAGCTGCCACCGACCCGGTCTGGTGGTTTTATCTCTATTGGCTGCCCAAGTTTTTCCATGAGCGCTTCAACGTCGAGATGAGCCTGCTCGGTTTGCCGCTCATCATCGTTTACGTCGGAGCCACTGTGGGCAGCATCGGTGGCGGATGGCTCGCGGGCTATGCCATGCGCCGTGGCCATTCGCTTCGCGCCGGCAGGCGATTCGCAATGACGTTTTGCGCGTTTTGCGCGTTGGTCGTCATCCTGGTTCCCTTTGTCCATCTTCTTTGGCAGGCAATTGCGCTCTTATGCATTGCCACAGCCGCGCACCAGGGCTGGTCGTCCAATCTGCTTTCCACACCTTCCGATATGTTTCCCTCCGGGTCAGTAGGTACAGTTGTTGGCATCGGCACTGCAGTCGGCTCCATCGGAAGCTCACTCGCCATTACCATGGTCGGAATCCTATGGACACAGCACTCCCTGCTGATCTTCTTTGTGGCAGGCTTCGCTTATCTTCTGTCCATGCTGGCATTTCAGCGCAAAGCGCTGGCTTCGGTTCCGGACGATTTAACCAGCACGCCGGCATGAGGAGTTGCTGCGCCAAGCTCATCATGGTGTCTGCAACAGGTTGTTCAGAGATGGTGGCAGGGCTTGACCCGCCTGCGTCGGCGTGTTGCAGATTTGCCTAGATATGGGCGGCCGCGAGCTGGCCTGACCGCTCGGAGTGCTGCTGATCCAATTGCTCGAATTCCGCGCGACGGAAAAGCACCTTGTGCAACACCAGTGCCGCGGCACCGCGCAGCCGCGCCGCATCGCCGTCCATCGCAGCCAC
>DASRLI010000156.1:0-28748 GCA_035648535.1 Occallatibacter sp.
CTATTGCGCCGATGGCCACTACGACGACTAGCAGGAGAGAATGTCGCTGTTCCATAGCGATAAGCCTAGCACCGGCCTTGGGTGCTGACAATACTTCGATTCCGAAGAGAGAATCCTCTTGGCAGCCCAGCTACTGCACGGGACCTTGCTGTCCACGGGTTTAGATCGTTCACTATCAGGTCAGGACGGGCTACCGCTGCATCGGACTCATTTGAAATGAGAACCGCCTTGGGCATTCCGCTCATCGGCGGACCGTTGCTCATCACCAGCGCGAATTCTGCCGCGTAGGGGGCGCCCGTAGAAGTGAACGGCACATTCACTCGCCCGATATGAACTATTATCGGTAGCTTGCACACTGGCACCTCGCGCACAGCTTCTTTGGATTTTCCGGCAGAGGCCATCGTGACCACGAAATGCGCAAGGCGCCTGCTGCTGACGCACGCCGGATCACCCATCCGACATTGGGCGATCTTCATGGCACAATCGCAGGTGCAGCTTTCCGCGCGCATTGTCTGGAGCGCGATTTCACGTTGGGAATTGGTTAAACCAACCAGGTCTACGCCTGGGAGCGCAGTAGCGATCTCCCAACCTGTCTGAGCGACGCGCGCGTCCGTGCCCAGAGTGCTGCCCGGGGTGTACACTGCAGGATTCAACTCCTCGGCTATGTAGATATGGTTGGCGCGGGAACCCACATACGCCACGCGCGCAAGCCAGTCCTTGTTCAGCTATCGCTCGATAGTCACGTTCCAGTTATAGACGGTTGGCGTGCGGTAGTTACCGGTGGGATCCTCGGTAATGGCGAGGACGGGCCGCGTAAACACCGTGTTACTCGGCGGTGGATTGGGCGGCGGCTCCTGCAGCGGAGCAACGCCCAGCAACGGATTACTGAACGGTCCGACTGGGTCGGTGATACTGATCGTAGGGCTCCAGGGCGTAGCATCTACCATACGGGAATTAAAAAACGCACTCTGGGACGAATCATAGAACACGCCTCCACCACCGCGCAGCACGGTTTTGTTATCGCCGAACAAATTGTATGCAAATCCGAAGCGTGGAGCGAAGTTTGAATAAGACGGGTTCACTCCATTGCCCGGAACGCCGGCGTCAGCCGTGCGGCGCCACGCCGGCGACGCGGCCTTCATCCAACGCTGCCAGGTCCACAAGAAACGCAATGTCGTGGATCACTTGCCGGACGAACACAAAGCCGATGTCAGGAGAAAACTGCAAAACGCCTACGCGATGGCGGACTACGCCGATGCCAAGCGTGCCTTAGAAAAACTACATCGGGAGCTGATGGATTTGAATCCGAGCGCCGCGCGCAGCCTGGAAGAAGGGATAGAAGAAACGCTCACCGTCCACAAGTTGCACGTGCCGGACCAGCTCCGCCGGACGCTGTGCTGCACCAACGTGATCGAGTCCGCCTTCTCCATCGTCGAAACGGTCTGCCGGAATGTCAAACGCTGGCGGACGGGTGATCAGATCGAGCGATGGGTTGGCTCAGGGTTGCTCGTCGCCGAGCGGCAGTTCCGCAAGGTGATCGGTCATCGCCAGATTCCGCTGCTACTGTCCTCGATGGCCAATGCCGTTTCTAAGAAACCGATTGCGAAAGGAGCCGCCGTCGCGTAGCCTATGAGGGTCGAGAGTCGCTAACTTTCAACGGAGTTCCGGGCAACCTCACGCAGTTTGCTGCCTCGCCGGATTCCACATCCTGTTAGCCCACTTTATCGGGAGTTGGACGCAGCGCGAGTCTCACGGGAGATGGGCTTCGATGAAAAAGCATTCAAAGAACTGAGAGCGCGGGTAAGAAGCAATTCATACTATTGAAGCACCAATTAAAGTGAGAACTTCGCTGGCTCTTGCGCACTAATTTCGCAAGTCCATTTCCATGATTACCGTCCTGCCTATGCTACGCAGCCTTTTTAGGATGGCCCGGCCATCAAAGCCAGAAACAGGGCATTGCCGCGCAGCACGGGAGCGCGATTGGTACTTCTCAACAACCTGTCACCTTCCCCAGAAAGTCTACATTGGATACTCCGGGCGGCAATTGTCTTGCGATACGCTTCAAGTGCCCGCACTGCAAAACTTATGGCTTCATCGAAGTCGTGAGGATCAATGCTAGCCATCTTGGATTAGAGGGTTGGTGCCAGAGATGCGATTATCAGCACGTCATGTGGTACAGGATTCACCACGTCGAATCCTACCTGCGCGGTAATCTGGCGCAAGTCCCGCACGTCATAGCGGCCCCTGGCTCAGATGCGTGATAACGGAGCTGTCGCTTTGCCCGATAGCTGGGTGTCAGTTAGTCTGTGACGCTCTGTGGCAGGCGTAAGAAGGCTGGGATAGTGTCACGGTCGTCATTGGCGACTCGGAATTAGACTATCCCCCTCCTTCGTTGGCTTAACCCGACGAATCGCAAGCCTGTTTTTGGTGAAGGTGCAATTGACCAGCGACGTCCAGACGGGCTCCCCGATTCCGCTTTATTTCAAAGTGACACTCAGCGACGGAACAGTCGTCAACAGCAACACCGTGAGGGTCGCCGTCGCCAGCGCGAACGCTCCGTAGCGATCCGCGTATGCCTCGCAACAGTGTAGTTCTGCCCTCGATTCACACTCGGCCGCCTTTGGTCGATGCATGGAAGTGTGAGACGCCTTCCATTTCTACGAATCGCCTACCTGGGTCTCACTGTTTTCCTGGGCACTAGCCAAATCGGGGCAGGGCAGAGCGTTACATTCTCCGTGGGCTCGGCTTCGGGAATAGCAGGTGATGTGGTCGTTATTCCGATCACCCTGACGTCCTCGGGGGGAGCCCAGGCAGCCGCCATTCAATGGACCTTGAGCTATCCCTCCGATATCACCAGGGCCGTATTCTCGGCCGGAGTAGCGGCGGCAAATGCCGGCAAGTCGATTGAGTGTAACGGCAACCTATGCCTGGTTTACGGTTTGAACATCACCGTGATTTCCGATGGCGTAGTGGCAACTGTCACATTGCAGATTTCATCAAATCCGTCGCTACAAACGATACCCATTCAGATCACCGGAGTCGTCGCAGCAACGCCCGAGGCTGATTCAATTCCGGCTGAAGGGGTTCCAGGAGCGGTATCGGTCCCACCTGTGCCCGCGTTGAACGGAATCGCGTGCTCCCCTACAACCGTGAACACACCGGGGAGTACGCAATGTGCCGTCTCCTTAACCTCGCCGGCGCAGGTGGGAGGATCAGTTGTTTCGCTTTCGAGCAATAACGGAAAGTTAACGGTGCCTTCCACCGCAACCGTGAATGCCGGCCAAACCAGTGCCAGTTTTACTGCGGCAGCCGGTCAGGTAGTCTTGGATCAGGCGGCCACAATCACGGCAAGCCTGAATGGACAAGATCGGTCGACCACGATCAATTTGCGGTCGCGACCTGTACCTACAGCCGATTCCGTGTCCCCGAGCGCCAGCTTGGGTTCCAGGCAAACCTTCACTTTCGTTTTCTCCGACAGCCAGAGTTCATCCAACCTTGCGGCCGCGGCCATGCTGTTCGCACCTGCGTTGGTTGCTCAAAATTCGTGTTACGTGATCTACGACCGGAATCGAGGGACCATTCAGTTACAGTGGGATGATGTGAAGGGCAATCAGAATCAGCCGGTGGGCTCGTCCAAGATCCTCGAAAACAGCCAGTGCGTGATCGGCGCAACCTCGGTGAGAACGACGGCGTTTTCGACCTCCGTCACCCTGGACGTCACCTTCAAGAGCGCTTTCGCCGACCCTAAAAATATCTACATGTACGGCGCAGACGGAGACGGGTCGATTAACACGGGCTGGGTGCTTAAGGGGACTTGGACTCCCACTCCGTAGCGTAGAGTTGTTCGAGTCAAGTCCTGTCCCTGGCATGATTTCCGCCGCGTCTGGTACTGGTGCCGAAAGCACAAGATCAGCGGCTGCATTTAGATGCCATCACTTCGGAAAGCAGCGTTTCGTAACGCTCCACCACACGGCTGGTGGAGTAGTTTTCGACAACCCGGCTCCGCGCTGCTTCCCCCATGCGCTTGCGAACATCGGGATCGCTCGACAACTGCAACAGAGCCTCACCGATTGCGGCCTCGTCGCTGAAGGGAACGGTCAGGCCGTGAATTCCAGGATCGATGAGTTGGCGGTTGGCCGGGATGTCACTCACAAGCGAGGCCAGGCCCGCCGCCATGGCCTCGAGCAAAGCACAAGAGAAGCCCTCGCTCGGCGACGTCAGCGCAAAGATGTCGCTAGAGCGCAGCCAGAACGGGACCTCGGTGATATCGACGCGCCCGATGAAGCGAATCCGATCCGGTCCCAAACAGAGGCCGCCCGCGAGGGCTTCCAGTTCGGCACGCTGGGCTCCGTCCCCAACCAGCACCAACATCGCATCGGGAGAACGTCGTGCAGCTTGGGCGAATCCCCGCAATAAACCGGGCAGGCCCTTTTCAGAAGAGAGGCGGCCCACGTAAATCGTGACGCAGGCTTGTAGCGGGATTCCGTGCTGTGTACGCCAGGCGGCGGCTTCACCCGGCTGCGCCGGGCGGAACTCGCTCACGTCCACAGGGTTGGGCATCCAGGTGAACTGCTGGCGCCGAAAGCCGTCGGCGATTCCTTCCTCGATCATGGCCTCGTTCAGCACCATCAGGCGTGCCGCCCATCGGCGTAGCCACCCAAGCTCGACGCGGCCTACGCGGGAGCCGCGCATCAGCGGTATGACTCCACTGCCGCCGAATTTCATAACGATGGGTTTGCCGAGCCAGTGGGATATAGGCAGGCCTGCGGCGAGGTGCAGGCCCTGCATGAGGAAGTAGACGACGTCATAGCGTTTGCGGCCACTCCAAATCGCCCAGGCGACTTCGAGGGCAAACGCAAAATCTTTCACCAAGCCGCGCGATCGACGCGTGAGAATGCGGACGGGCACGCCGGCCGGATCGATCCAGTGACGCACCGGTGGCATGGGCGGACCTCCGGCGCACAGCACCTGCACCCTATGCCCGCGCCGGATCATGGCCGATGCAATTCTTTGGGCCTCCACTTCTGAGCCTCCTATCACCGGCGGATAGGAGTTGCTAATTAAAAGCAGAGAAACCGGTTTTATGGACCTGGGAGTGGTCATCATCGCCGCTAGAATTCTTTGGTTCGACGTCAATCTCTAGTCCCCTCATTGTAACCAGTGGCACCCTGTTGAAGAATTTAGAGGAGCGATTGAGTCTACGTTTCGCTCGTGATTTTATAATCGGTTGAATCGGCTTAACCTTCATCTAGGCCAAGAGGTTGAGGAGGGTCCTGCGGATCCCGGGCGAACTGTTCGTGGTTGCAAGCGAGCTCGGCAGATGTCGGCCCCGTCCCCTGGCGCCTTTGTTATAATTCTTCTACTGCTGTACCTAAAAGGTGCCGCTGCGATACACTCGAGTTTTGTTCATCTTTCATAACCAGGAGACCTGTGATGACAGCTGCTGCTGCTTGGCCACCCTGGCTGTGTCCCGAGCACCAAGAGTTGCTTGAGGAGGCGCCGACCGAGCTTATCTGCCCCCACTCGCATAAGTTTCCAATCGTCCATGGCGTTCCGAGGTTCGTCTCCGGATCGAACTATGCGGATCATTTTGGCGCACAGTGGAATCGATTCCGGCGGACTCAGTTGGACTCCCACACCGGTGTCCCCATAACGCGTGACCGCCTTCGCCGCTGCCTGGGAGAGGATCTTTGGAAGGCGCTATCAGGCAAGATTGTTCTCGAATGCGGCTGTGGAGCCGGTCGTTTTACGGAGGTCCTGCTCGATTTGGGCGCCAAGGTAACTTCGATCGATCTTAGCTCCGCTGTAGACGCCAACGCGGATCAATTTCCGCCCGGCGCAGGGCACCGTATTGCGCAGGCCGACATAGGTAAATTGCCTTTCCCGACACGCTCATTTGAGCTGGTTGTTTGCCTTGGTGTGATCCAGCATACGCCCAATCCGGACTTCACCATTCGAAAACTCTACGATCAAGTGGCTCCGGGTGGTGTTCTGGTCATTGATCACTACGCTCTCACTCTGAGCTGGTATGCGAAGACAGCTCCATTGTTCAGGATCTTCATGAAGCGAATGAAGCCGGAACCCGCAATGAAGTTTACGGAATTTCTCGTGGATACGTGCCTGCCGGTCCAGAAGGCGGTTCGGAATGTACCCGGGGTCCGTTCTCTGGTCCATCGTTTGCTTCCGGTGATGTCTTACTATTCCGCCTACCCGGAGCTCAACGACCAGCTTCAGCGGGAGTGGGCGCTGTTAGATACTCATGACAGCCTGACCGACGAATTCAAACACTCCCGAAACAAAGAGGAGATTATAGCGGTGTTGAGCTCGCTTGGAGCCGAGGATATCTGGTGCGAATACGGCGGGATCGGCGTCGAGGCGCGCGCTCGCAAGCCCGCTTAGCTGAGTGTTCATAGTGATGCCCTTGTAGTAGCTTTGCGGACTCCCTTCCACGAGCAACTTGAACCCACCTATACGCCGGCGGAAGCAATTCAGACAAGCGGTCTTGTCTGCAGCGGAGGCGGCGAGGGACGATACACTGAAGATCACATGTGTGGAATTGCAGGATTCGTCACGACGAAACGTCCTGAGGATATCGAACCGACCGTTCGACGAATGATGGACGCTTTGACCCGCCGCGGCCCCGATTCGGAGGGCTTTGAGGCTTGGCCTGGGGTGGGGTTTGGACATCGGCGGTTGTCCATTTTGGATTTGAGCCCTGCAGGTCATCAACCCATGCTTTCCGATGACCGCAAGGCCGGTGTCGTGTTTAACGGCTGCATCTATAACTTCCTTGAATTGAGAGTTGAGTTGGAACAACATGGTCACCGCTTCAGGTCCAATTGCGACACAGAAGTTCTGGTAACGGGTTACTTGCATTGGGGCATCGACGATCTGGTGGTCCGGTTGCGAGGTATGTTCGCGTTCGCGATCTGGGACGAAATCAAGCGCACGCTCTTCCTGGTGCGCGACCGGTTAGGCGTGAAGCCTCTCGTCTATGGTGCTCGCGACGGGGAAATCGCGTTTGCATCTACTGTAGGCGCATTAGGGGCGGGTGACTTTCGAGGACCGATTGATCCTGCAGCCGTTTTGCAATTCCTCGAATATGGTAACGTCGCAGGCGACCAATGTATTTTTGAGCAGTTATCGAAATTGCCGCCGGCGACGATCCTGGAGTGGAGGGATGGCATCGCCCGGCAACGGACCTACTGGACCCTGCCGCGATGGGATGAAGCGGACGTGTTGCCCATTACGTTCGATGCCGCGGTGGACGAAGCTGAAAGCCTGATCGTGGAATCGACGCGTCTCCGTTTGATTTCTGACGTGCCTATCGCCGCGTTACTCAGTGGCGGAGTCGATTCGACTCTAGTCTGCTGGGCGCTTTCCCGCTTGAATACCAATCTGACCGCGTTTACAGTCGGCATCCCTGGAGACCCAAGCGATGAATCAGGCCAAGCTCGCCAGACGGCGCAGAAACTTGGAATTCCACATGAGGTGGTGGAGTTGCCTGCCGATCGTCCGGAGATGCTCACGGAGATGGAAGACGCTTATTCAGAGCCATTCGCCAGCCAAAGCGCGCAGGCCATGCTCCGGGTTTCTCGCGCGGTGAAACCGAGAGCCACAGTGCTGTTGACCGGCGATGGCGGCGATGACGTATTTCTTGGGTACTCGTTTCTGCATAACGCGTGGCTAGCGCAGGAAACCGCCCGGAAGCTACCGGCCGTGCTGGTGCCTCCGCTTCGTATCGCAGCGGCATGCCTGCCTTTGGCGGGTCCGCTTCGCCGGTTAAGACGTTATTTCGAATACAGCACGTCGGGCCTTGCAGCGTATGCTCATGCACATGACGGGCTTCCGTATTTTGAAAAGTACGGCATCTTGGGAGAACGTCTTCAGAGCCTTACCTTGCCGCAACGCAACCTCCTGCCATCGTTTGATTCGGCCCGCCGACTTTTGTCGGACGTGCTCACCTATCAGCGCCGGAATCACTTCCTTGGCGAGTTCATGCCGAAGGTGGATGGGGCTACCATGTACTATTCGATTGAATCCCGCTCGCCGTTTTTAGATCAAAAACTATGGGAATTCGCAAGTCGCCTGCCTCCCCGCTTGCATTTCCACCACGGCGCGCTGAAGGCGGTCCTGCGAGAAGTAGTGCGGCGCCGCGTGGATCCGGCCATCGCGTCGCGTCCGAAACGAGGCTTTACGGTTCCCGTTGAGCGCTGGCTGGCTGAAAGGTGGACGGGAGCGTTAGACCAGCTTACCCGGCCTACCGAGCTGGAACGTCAAGGCTGGGTTCGGGAAGGATCTCTGCATCGCCCCATTGAAGATGCCAGGGCACACCAGTGGGTTCCGCCGCAACTTTGGTATTTGTTGATTCTCGAGCACTGGCTGCGACGACAACGCACATCGCAAACCTAGTCAGGCTTCGTTTGTGCTTTTGATCACCCTGGCGGGATTTCCTACGGCTACTGAACGTGGAGAAATCGCACGCGTGACCACGGACCCGGCACCGATCGTTGTTCCCTCCCCGACCGCCGCCATGATAATCGCGCTGGCGCCAATCCAACAATCGGATCCGATGGGAATGTTTTCGAATACGCCCTCTTCGGACCCCTCAATGCGCCCGTCCTTGGCGCGGCCGTGCTGCCGGCGACCACTCAATATTTGTACGCCGGAAGCAATTTGCGTACGATCACCGATGTTGGTCTTCCCCAGGATGCACAGCGATCCGATATAGACGCGGTGTCCCACGGACGCTTGCGAATGGGCGAAGAACGATCCGATTCCGATGTGAGAGTCAAGGGAACAGGCGCGCAGTGTCATCGCGTAATAAGCCACCCGCAGATAGCTGCCGGGGAGGCCTGGGACCAGCGAGAGGGCTTGCGCGAAAAACGTAAATCCAACTCTAAGACGGCCAAAGGCCGCTAAGATTGCGCACGGGAAAGTCAGGAGCAAGGCAATTGCCCAACCGATGCGTTTGCTGAAGTCTCTCATGTCTCCCGTTTATTCCATCGGCAAGAAGCCCAAAAACCTGCTAGGCGGTCCTGCTGAGCCTCGTATAGATATCCACCAGCTTAGCCGTGCGCGCCTCAGGAGAGTGGTACTTCAGAATCCGTTGCTGGGCGTGTTCGACTAAACTGCTGGCCAGTGCCGTGTTCTGAAGCAGAGCAGCCAGGGAGTCCTTCATGGCTGCGATATCGGCCGGTTCGATTAACAAGGCGCTCTCGCGGTCTGTGACGATTTCCGGGATGCCGCCCACCCGTGTCGCGACTACGGGCACGCCCGCAGCCATCGCTTCCAACAGAGCATTGGGCGAACCCTCGCTGAGCGAAGACAGCACCGCGACTTGCGCAATGCCATAGTAAGGCTCAACCGATTCCTGCTGGCCGGTCAACGTTACGGAGCTGTTAAGCTTCAGCCTGCGGATGCATTCTCCGATACGAGTGCGCTCGGGTCCTTCACCGACGATAACCACGTGCGGAAGTAGTGCAGATGGCAGACGCGCGACCGCCTCGAGCAAAGTCAGATGATCCTTTTCGCGTGACAGACGGCCGACAATAAGAATCACGTTCCGGTCCTCGCCAATCCCCAGCTTGGTGCGAAGCGTATGCGCGTGAGCAGGGTCGCGGAAACGACTGCCCCAATCCGGAGGAATGGCATTGTGAACGATCTCGATCCGGTCCGGGCTTACACCTCTTGCGATCAGTTCCTCACGGAAGGGAAGGCTGACAGTGAGAACTTTGCGCGCAGTCCGAAGGGACCACCGGTCAATCTGGTTATATAGCCGCGCTCGCAGGGTCGGCCATGTATAGCCATGGTGGAAGGCCACCCAGGGCGCTTTGCTCGGCAGGGAAGCGCAGCAGGCGAGAAAATGCGACTTTACCGCGTGAGTTTGTATGAGATCCGGTCGCAGACGCTCCGCCAGTTGACTCAGATTTCGAATCACGCGGCGATCATAGAGACCAGACTCGTGAATCACCTCGACCTTCAATCCGCCTTCGATGGCTGTATCGATGAACAGGTTGGTCGATGCGCCGCGGGTGAACGTCGCGATGGTCGTTTCGACCCCGGCTGCGCGGGCGAGCTTGGCAAATCCCAGCAGATTCTTAGCCGGTCCGGTAATGCTGTAGGCTTCTATGATTGCGAGCAGACGCAGGCTCATATCTTGTCCCGAAGCCACGTTTCGTACGTATCGCAGAGCTTGCGCCCCAATATTTCCCAGTCGTAGGTTGTGCGGACCAGATCAAGCGCCGCGGCCGCGAGCGCTTTCCGTCCGGACTCCGATTCCTTCAGCTGCTCCAGATGATGAAGCCAAGTTTCGGTATCATCCGGATCTGCCATTAGAATATTTTCCCCGGGAGTGACGGCCAGGCCCTCGGCTCCCAGCGGAGTGGAGATCACCGGAACGCCTGCGGCCATCGCTTCCAGGATCTTAAGCCGTGTACCTCCACCGGTACGCAGCGGGACAATGGCGGCTAGTGCGTCGTGATAATACGGACGTACATCCGGAACAGTCCCGGTCACGGTAACGCCCTCGATCTGGCTTAACTTAAGCACCGCCGGAGTCGGACTGGCGCCTACGATCCACAGGGTCAGGTCCGGGAATCGCTGGCGGAGGAGGGGCCAGATCCGCCCGGTAAAAGAAGTCGCCGCCTCGACGTTCGGATAGTAGTCCATCAGCCCGACGAAAACCAGTTTGTGAGTTCGAGGTAAAGCGTCCGTACTTGATGAAAAGCTGGCCACATCGACGCCGTTTTCGATCACCGCGATCCGAGCCGAGGGCGCAATGCGTCGCAGTTCCTCAAGTTCCCTAACGCTACAGACTACATGACCGAAGGCGGTCTTCAAAATATCCCGCTCGAGCATTTCGAGTTTCGAAGCGGTGAGGCGGGCATACCAGCGTTTCGCGGATGAAGACACTGTGGCGCTGAAGCGCCGCATCGCTTCCGATTCGATGTTGTGCCAGTTGTAGACAATTCTAGTAGCGCTCCCCGCGCGCCTGACCGCGGCTGCGCCGTACCGAATCATATGAATGCTGTCGATGTGGATTACATCGTAAGGTTCGGCGCCGGCCAGACGATCGACAGCCATGCTCATTTCATGCGACGTGTAATTCAGAATGGGCAAGGGCCAACGTCCAAGCATTCCCTGCACCAGACTTCTCGGCCCATAGGCAGGGGGCTTAGGGATCGCCACCACTTCATGGCAGAACGGTAAATCCTTGCGAGTAAGCGGCTGCGCTCCGAGATCGGCGAAGTGCAGATAAGTTAGCGGCCCGCGCTGGGCCAGAGCTCGCGCGAAGTGATATTCGCGTAACTTGGCTCCGCTTCGCGCCGGCCAGCACTGCCGCGGAGAAAGAAAGAGGATGCGCACCGTAAGAAGCCGAACCGACTTCCTGCTTTATAGCACGTGTAGAACACCCAGTGGTCATATACCCGACGCCATGAGGGTTTACAATTGTTCTTACGGAGGGATCGGCAATCCGGATCACGTGTATTCACTCAAGCACAAAGCCATTTCCTGGGTTAGTAAGAACCTGTTTGACGACGTTACTTACACCGTCCGCAATGGCCTGAACAAGGGATTGCGGCGGAGAGGCGGGCTGGGATGGGTTCCTTTTGAGTCATCGAGCACGCCAGAGTTTCAGTTCTGGAAGGGGCTCGATCTGCGGGGACAGGTCGTATACGATATCGGTGCATTTCACGGCCTCTTGACGCTGTACTTCTCCCGGAACGCCAAACAAGTGGTCGCCTGGGAACCGAATAGCCACAACCGACGTCGTCTGGAGGAAAACCTCCGATTGAACTCCTTTTCGAACGTTACGGTGCGGCCTTATGGACTTTCTTCCCGTTCCATGCAGGCTCAAATGAGTTTCGATTCCCTGGCGCCGGGCACCGCCAGCATCGATACCGCCATGGCTCGAGGCGGGGAGCGGGAAACGATTGAATTGCGGACACTGGATGAAGAGCAGGGGCTAGAGCCGCCCAGCCTGATCAAGATCGATGTAGAGGGGTTCGAGCTCGAAGTGCTGAAGGGAGCCAGTCGAACCCTGACCTATCCGGACGGGCGCCCCCGCCTGTTCCTGGAGATGCACGGCGCTGACCAAGCCGACAAGCGGATGCGGGTACGCGCGATCGTGGAGCATCTTTGGAGGCTCGACTACCGCGATATACTGCACGTCGAGAGCCGGACCCGAATTACTCCGGAAAACACCGAGATCGCAGCGCAGGGTCACCTTTATGTTCAAGCCGGCTGAAGTTTGCCAAAGACCTGCCTCAGGTAGACAATCGCGACGCCTTCATCCGCGTCTGCTGGGGGCGACGGAACACCCGGAAAATGTTCCGCAGTTGATACAATGAGGCAACATGGAAGAACTCTTCGACCGTGCGGAAGAGTATGAAGCAATGCTTCAGCGCGGGATTGGTCTTTCCGGAGAGAACCAGCAGTTCCTTGTCGTAGGCAGGATAAGAGACCTCGAAGGCGCACCCTGCCTTTTCTATTTTCCGGAGCCGTTGGCGGCAGCACGTAAGCACCAGCATGTGGAACGCCAGAACCTCACGATGCGGATGCGCATGCGCCGGTTCACTCGACTTACGAACGCGTTCTCCAAGAAGCTGGAAGCTATATCGCGGCCATCGCACTGCACTTCATGTACTACAACTCCGCTCGCATCCATCAGACCTTGCGGATTACTCCAGAGATGGCGGCTGGTTTCACGGACAAGATCGCGGATATCGTGAAACTGGTGGAAGGACGCCATAAGGCGATTGATAACGATGTGGGTGAGTGGAAGATGGGCGCGGAGTCGGTGGGTTAGGGCCTACTTTCAAGCGATGATAGTCTCAAACCGGTTTTCTAAACAGGAAGCAACCAAGCTGATGAGGTTGCGACTCGCTGCTTTCTCGCCATGGACATGGTTTACCAGTTGCCCAAACGGGACCGGTGAACATGCTCCATAGTTGCTTGCGCTCAAGAGACAATCCGCAAGAGATCCACTGCTCAAGCTCCGCTCCGGAGGAGGATCGGCAGATATATGGGAGTCTCGGGTCTCGCAGGGTGTCGGCATGAAGGTAGACGTTAGGATGCGGGTTGTGATGGGAAAAAGGAGTCGTCAGCACTAAAATGCCCGAAGGTTTGAGCAGTGATGCCATGTTTTGTATCGCCGCGACGTGATTTTCGATATGCTCCAGAACGCTGACGCAGGTGATCGCATCAAAACCCCCCAGGGACCTTCCGTTGGGCCGAACGATATCTACGTCGAGTACGGGCCAATGGCGGTTTACCATTCCCTCGGGCCAGTAATCCTTGACGTTGTCAATCGCGGTGACGACGTAACCGCAGTTTCTGAGC
The DNA here is from genome assembly GCA_035648535.1 of Occallatibacter sp. Taxonomy (GTDB): domain Bacteria; phylum Acidobacteriota; class Terriglobia; order Terriglobales; family Acidobacteriaceae; genus Telmatobacter. The sequence continues at coordinate 13,345 of DASRLI010000156.1, forward strand.
AAGTGCGGGAAGGCGGTCGTTCCAGTTCCAACGTCCAGGACGGATTCGGGATGGTTATCCGCGAGCGCTTTCAGCGCGAAAGCAAACTCCACGGGTCGCTCATTGGGCTGAAAGACCTGAGCATCACACTCGGATTGGCAGATTCGCCGAATGTACCGGCGGCCCATCCAATGGGCTGCGCTCTTTACCGGGTTCACTTAATACAGTTTAGCCTGACCGCCGTGCCGATGTTATTCGTCCAGCCGCGCCGCCAAAACCACCTCCATCCAGGCAGTCTCCGCGCTATACGCATAGCGCGCCGTTTGCTGCTAGAGCTCCAGGCGTTTTTTGATATCGGTTGCGGCGTCCAGCCTCTGGCCGTATCGTCCCAGGGTGCTCTCCCCGGTGGATGAGCCGCCTAACATAAGCTATAGATGCTCAAACTGACCACCCTGCCGCCTTTTACGGTTACTACCCGCTCGATTTCAAACTTGGGCGTTTCAAGATCCAGAGCCGTGATGTTCTCGAACCGCTCTGCTAACGCACGGGGGCCGGATCCGTGACGCGAGCCGATTTCCAATACGGTTTGTCGATTGGCGGGCACGAGTTCCATCAAACCTCGCAGCCTAATCTGCTCAGGCTCCTGGCTCCCTCTGTTGTTTGATATCACTTGACTGTTGGCGCTCCTATTCACGATTGGACTTGCCCCCATTTTTGACACAACCAGTTAAGACTCAAAATCCATTCAAAGGAGAATTGAGTCATGGGGTTGTCGAGAAGGATGTTCACCAAGGAGTTCAAGCTGGCTGCCGTGCAGCGGCTGGAGCGAGGGAGTTCGATCGGCGAGGTGGCGCGGGCGCTGGAAGTGAACCCGAACGTGCTGCACCGCTGGCGGCGTGAGGTTCGGCAGGGGCCGGGCAACGTGTTTCCAGGTCACGGAAAGCAGCGCTGGGCCGAAGGGCGCATCGCCGAGCTGGAGCGCAAGATCGGCCAGCAGGCCCTGGAGATTGATTTTTTGAAGGGGTGCTTGCAGCGCATCGAGGAACAGCGGATGCTGCAGGCCTTGACTGGAAATCCGCCGTCTACCAAAAGGTCCAGGAAGAAGTGAAGGCCGGAGGCAGACTGACCGTGGAAGCCATGGTGAGGCTGGGCCGGGTTTCCCGGTCCGGCTTCTACCGCTTTGAGGACACCGAGCCGGACTCGGATCGCGACATGGATTTACGCGACGCGATTCAGAAGATCGCCGTAGAGTGGCCCGCTTACGGGCGACCGCGCGTGACGCGTGAGCTGCGCCGACGCGGCTGGAAGGTAAACCCGAAACGCGTCTACCGGCTGATGCGCGAGGACAACCTGCTGTGCGTGCGCAAGCGGAAGTTCGTCGTGACCACCGATTCCAGCCACCCCCGCAAGGTCTATCCCAACCTGGCGCGGGATATGATCCTGACGGCATGGATCAACTGTGGCGGGCCGATATCACCTACATCCGGCTGCGCGACGAGTTCGTGTTCCTGGCCGTGATCCTGGACGCTTACTCGCGCCGCGTGATCGGCTGGGCGCTGGATCGCACAATGGAAGATGAGCTCACGCTGACGGCGCTGCGCATGGCGCTATCGCGCCGCGTCGTCGAAGCGGAGCTGGTCCATCATTCCGATCGCGGCTCGCAGTACGCCAGCAACGAGTACACGGATCTGCTCCAGTCCAACGGCATCGCCATCAGCATGTCGCGCAAGGGCAATCCGTGGGATAACGCGGCCTGCGAGTCGTTCATGAAAACCCTCAAGTACGAAGAGGTGCTGCGCAACGAATACCGCGACCTGGCCGATGCTCGCACTTCCATCCGCGAGTTTCTCGAAAAGGTCTACAACCACAAACGGCTGCACTCGGCCCTCGGCTACGTGCCACCCGCCGAGTTCGAACGAAACCAAATGGATGCCGCTGCGCGGCCGCTTTCTATATGAGTTTTCCAAGGCATCGGGAAATCTTTCCATCCGATGGGGACGCCGGCTTTGCGGCCAACGTCCCCGCTCATCGTCTGGATGAGTTTCCGGCTGGCTATTCCTTGGCGGGTTGCTCTCCAGCATGGCCCGCTTCCGCTTCACCAGCCGGGCACCAGTATGCCGTAATGTCGTCTTGCCGGTCGAGAAGTTTTCAGCGAACGGCCAACTGTGTCTTAACTGCTTGTGTCAGCCGAGGGGGCAAGCGCAGATTGATCGGGATGTGCCTTATCCATAGGGACGTCCGGGCATCCAATTGCACCACTCAGACTATTTGAACATGAACCGTGAGGAGCCTTAATGCAATACTGGCGATAAGCATGGGAGAAGATCGGAATGCCTCGGAGCTCTCGGAATCCTTGGTGCGAGAAACGGTAACGTTGGATAACGCACAAGGCCCCGGCGCTACCCTCACCCAGAAAGCCACCGTGGGTGTGGCGTGGACTGGCCTCTTTCAAATCTCACGGCAACTACTGTCTTTGCTGTCCATCAGCGTACTGGCGCGTCATATTTCGCCCAGCGCGTACGGACTAATCGCCATGGCTACGGTACTCACGAACTTTCTTGACACCGTGCGCGACTTGGGAACCACGAGCGCGCTGGTACGCGAGCCAAACCTCAGCGACCGACTCCTCTCGACGATGTTCTGGTTCAATTGTCTTCTGGGCTTGCTGCTCACCTTGTGTGTCGTAGGTCTTTCTTTTCCGGCCGCGCTGTTCTTCCACGAGCCCGCCCTGGCCAAGATCCTTCAAGCCCTGTCGATCACCTTCGTGATCACAGCCACGAGTGTCGTGCCGAACGCGCTATTGACCCGGCGCATGGCTTTCCGTGAAATCGCCATCACGCAGTTTGCCGGGGCGGTAACGGGGACAGGTGTTGCGATCGGGATCGCGCTAAACGGAGGAGGAGTCTGGAGTTTGGTCTTCGCCTCGCTCGCGAGTACCACCATGACCGCCGTGGCCTTTTGGGTCTTCGGCCGCCGCCGTTACCAGTGGGTGCTGGATTGGAAAGAATCCCGCTCAATCCGGTCCTTCAGTTTGGGACTGTCCGGATTCAACGTCCTAAACTATTTCTCTCGCAATGCGGACAACCTCATTGTGGGGCGCTTCCTGGGCAAAGATCCGCTCGGGTTCTACAACATGGCTTACACCTTGATGACCTATCCGCTCTCAAACTTCAGTGCGGTGATTTGTCAGGTGCTGTTTCCCGCCTTAGCCAAAGTTCAGGACGACAATCAGCGTTTCCGGTCCGCTTATTGCCGGACGTGCGCTCTCATTGGTTTGGCCACTTTCCCAGCGATGCTGGGGGTTACCGTTGTGGCGGACCCATTGGTGCGCGTTGTTTTGGGGGAACGCTGGTTGCCCGTAGCAGGCCTGCTGAGAGTTTTTGGGCCTTTGGGAATGGCGCAATCCGTTTTCACGACGACAGGTCTGATTTACCAGGCCAAGGGGCGTGCGGACTGGCTGCTGCGCTGGGGCCTAGTCTCGGCAACAGTGTACGTTGCGTCGTTTTTTTTGGGGTTGCCGTGGGGAATCCAAGGTGTGGCGATTTCTTACAGCATTGCATGGACCATCTTGATGGTTCCTGGCTTCCTTATCCCCTTCCGACTCATTGAATTGCCGGCAAGAGAGTTCGCCTTGCAGCTGTGGCCTGGATTGAAGGCCAGTCTCATAATGGCCCTTGTTGCTGCGGCGTGGCTCATGGGTTTGGAACGAATGGGGGTGCATGGCGCCACGATACAGTTGTTCAGCACGGCGGCGATCGGGGCACTAAGCTATCTGGCGATATTGTGGTGGCGGCAGCCCCCAGCAGTAGGTGAACTCAGGACTCTGCTCTTACAGTCCGGGAACGGAATCGCGATGAGGGTGGCGAGTTGGCTTACGTGATTCAGGGGGTTGTGTTTTTCACGCCCGGAAGGCGATGTGCTGGAAATCCCTTTATGGCACCTCATTCTGCAATTTCGGGACTGTGACCTATAGGCCAGCTCCGAGCCCTTTGCGCCAGCGCAGCCGCCACGCAGCACATCAGATACGGTTCGAGACAAAAGGTGAACCGGAAGGATCCGTAGAAGATCACCGTCGTCGCCAACTCATCCAGCAGCAGGGCGGCAAGGAAAACACCGAAGAGTGGGTTGAGATTCACGCGCCCACGGAGAGCCCAAATCGCCGCGCCGTAGAGTATCCACCGGAAGCTAAATGCTGCGTAGGAAGAAATACTTGGGACAAAGGGAATCGGCACGAATCCTCGGATCAGTTTTCCCAAGATCAGACGCGGCAATGCGAACCAATTTTACCGGATAAATTCGATGCCCTTGCGGTGGTAATAGCGGTTTACCTGGGCCTCGCTCATCATCCATCCCAGTTGTTGTTTGGGAATCTCCCCCCGGGATGGCGTCGGGGAAAACCCAATAGCCCCATGTCAGCAGGTCGTTTGCAACGACGGGATTATTCGCGCCATAAAGAGTTTCCCCTTCCATGGCGTTGATCAGTATATCTCCCGAGACGATATAGTTTCGCAATATCCACATACCGACGGGCAGGTAGAAAATCGCCGACAAGAGTACGGTTCGCCTCCAGTGGCGAATCCATGACCAGCGCCAAATCAGTGCAACCGCTATGAAGAGCACCGGCAACAATACGCCGTTGGATCTGGCCAGCACAGAGAAACCCAACAAGAGCGAACCGATTGCTTGTCTCCAGCCGGGATACAACAACAACCAAATGCCGGAGGTGGTGGCGAGCAGGAACGCGTGTTCCGAAAGTCCGCTATCCATCAATGCGAGCGCGACAGGATATAGCGCGAACATCGCGCCGGCAAGAGAAGCGGCTAGCAAGTCACCCCACAACCGGTAGGTCAACAAAACCAGCAGCAGGGCTACAACACCGTGCGAAAAAATAGACGTCCCTTGCAGAATCGCAGAGTCGCTGGCCGAAGGAAACAGCCAGCGCGGGGCTGTCAGGAGCCAAGGCCAAAGCGGAAGCCGGCTAAGGTGCGGGCTGTTGGGCCATGGCGTGTTGTCAGAAACATAGCCTCGGCCAGCAGCCATTGAACGGGCCAGGCTAATGTAAAATGGCCCGTCTCCACCCGCCTCACCGCTTTGGGCGGCCCGACCAAGCGAACCGCGCGCCGCCTCGACGGCGATACCCGTACCGGCGGCAAGCATGAACACGCCCAGCGATCCAAGCAGTACTCTGTGCCTGATCTTCATCACAACCGAATGCCACAGAGCCAGCTTTCAAACTCCACTGGAGTGACGAGATCGTCATCCAAGAGGCGAGGAAGCAACAGCGGCTCGGAGCGTTGGGATGCTAGACCTGCCTCACAGGTCGTGGCACTTTTCACACCCAGTTCGCGTAGCCAGGGCAAGAACTCTTGGGCATAATCTCCGCTCGGGTAGCAGAAGTGAGTTGCCTCGAGTCCAGTGAATTCGCGGATCCGGTTGCGGTTATCGCGAATTTCCCGCGTAAACAAGGCCTGATCACGCGGGGTACGATGGCGGTGCGTGTGGAGTTGGATATCGATGCCGGCGCGCGATGTCAAGGCAGCCTCCTCGGGCGTGACAAGCTGAAAGAGCCGAGCTTGGAGCAGGTCGTCGTAATCGATGCCAAGATGCGCTGCGAGGTGGCGCGCCAAGTCGTCTTTGCCCCGAGTATCCAATTGCCGGCTTTCGGCCAATCGGAGTAGCGTCTGTGTCACGAGGAAGCGCTCTGAACGGGTCCCGACAGGCATCGGTGGCAACTTAGCTTCTCCCCAATTCACCGTCGTACGACCGGATTTCCAGAGAAGGTACGGGATCATTAAGTTGAAAACGGGCAGCCGGTGATCACAGTAGTAAGTACTGAGATAGAGCGTCGCTGGAAACCCAAATTCCCGTAGCAACGGCATCGCTACGCCGTAAAAATCGTAATACCCGTCATCGAAGGTGATAACGGCGGCGCGAGGAGGCAATGAGCCGGCGCGAAGGCGTGACAATCCCTCTTCGAGTGGCAGAACCTCGATGCGGGCTGCCCGCAAGGCTTCTAGCCTCTGCCGGAAATGCGCCGGGCTCAAGTACATGAGCGGCTCCCAGGCTTGTTCGTCGCGCAGGGAGATTCCGTGGTAACACAGGATCAGCAGGCTGTTGCGGCGGCCGGTGGAGGACGCGGAAGCAGCGAAGGCTCCCGTAAACCGAAGAGTCCTTAGCGCCGCCTTCTTAATGGCCCTCCGTATCATTGCGCGCTTCCTCGTGACACGCCTTCGAGAAGGATTTCAGACGACCTTCGCTCATAAATTTCAGCCGTCCGTGGCACCGGGGGAAGTCCCAGAATAGCCGGGGAGAAAAGACGGGCATCACAGGGTCCGGCCTCCGAGGTTCTTTGCCACACGAAGGAAAATCGGTAGAATGCTGAGCCGCCAGGAGGCATACGGGTTACGCTGATCGACACTCTACTCCCGCCGCACCGACCGGGATTCCGACGAAAGCCCATTATTTATCTGTAGCTTGCGAGTATCGGCCGCGGCAGGGGGAGTGTAGAACAAGCTCAACTATACCACTGGCGTCACTGAAGCAGCACTAGAGGTTTTAAGTTACAGAACCGAAACGTCTAGGGCCCTAGGCTTTCAGCTCGCGTTCTCATGACCTAGCGCAAACGGGGTCTTTACGCGCTAGCAACAACGCCTGGGTGGGCGCGGTCCTATATCTTTTCGCAATGGTTTCCGGGCGGACGCGATTGCAGAGATCGAAGGGTGAGCGAGCGTCCGCGCGAGCGGAACCGGGCTGCGAACAAGAACGCAGCCAATTGCGATTTCTAGAGTCCGGATTAACGCAAAAGAGCTAGAAACACCGCGGGTGCGAGAGTAATCTTAGTAACCCTTCGAGGCTCTATTGATTGCTCAGTCTCCTTGCCGCATCGCTGCGAGTTTTGCAGTTGAGTAGGTCGAGATTCGTCCATGATCTGCCACCACCTCTGCAGCCGGCTGAGCGGCGTCGGTAACCCCGCGGGGGGCTAGGTCCGGCCACTCGAGCACAATCGCTGCCACGTTGTCATCCACTGTACTGGCGCCGCGTACGGTGCCTAGAAGATCACCAAAAAGACCCGTGGCGAGGGTCACTTTTCGGTAGGGAAGCTGTTGCTGTAAGGGCCCATTCAGGAATGTCGGAATAGGAAAGGGGCAGAGCCGCACGCCGGAAGCACCCTGGTGCGGGACGGCTTCGGCAGAAGCGCTTTGAACAATTTGAAAGACCTCGGAGAACTTCATATTTGGTGACGGGCCTTCCTGGATTGTAGTCCAGCGCGCCACCGAATCGACCTAATTCGGCGACATCCTTGAGTCCCGAGCGAGTCCGCGTTGCCGACTTGATCGGGTCCGAGGCCAATCACTGTCAAACGCAGCTGCCGCGCTTGACGCCCATACGCTCTTCAGCTTAACCTAAGCGACAACCTTGCCTTTCCCGGCTCTAGGGCTATCCGAAAGTTGCCGCTGGAGTGAACGCGAGTGTTTTGTTATAACCAGGAGATCACGAGGACTCCCAAAGCTGCTGCAATTCCGCGGTCTGATGCTCCGCATTAAATTGTTCCTCGAACCAGGGGGATGGAGCGGCGTCTCCCCAGGGCATCTCGAAAAACTCTGCAATCCGCTCGTCCATCCTTGCCGGGTCGCTTTCCGCATACACGCAGCGATAAGGAATGCCGCACTGCTGCAGAATTCGCTCACTCGGGGAATTCCGGGGGACGAAGGCCAGCACCGGCCGCCCGATCTGAATATATTCGAAGAGTTTTCCCGGGACTTGCACGGTAGAGTGCGGCTGAATCAGAAGTGTCGCTCCGGAAGTTGTGGAAATGCTCTGCGCCTCGTTTAGCGGAACCTCCTTGTCAACTACTTCTAGCCATCCCAAGTTCGCGGCCTTCCCCAGAAACTCCTGACCTGGTAGAGACCCGGCGCGGACCGGGCCTACAAGCCGCACGCAGAACTGTTCGGGAGACAGTCTACCGCTACTGACCAGGCGCGCGATTGACTCGAGCAGCGGTGTAGCATCGCGACCTTGATATAGTTCCCCGACGTGACTCATCAGTTTGCGGCTGCTGTTGGAAAGCGGTCGCGGCCGCACCCGGTCTTCAGGATCGAAGCCGTTCCAGATTAGGTGAACCTTATCTCGCCATTCGGGATAGATCCGTCTTAGCCGTTCCGCCGCGCCGTCCGTGTTGGCGATGACCGCGTGCGCGTCGCGCATCGCTCTTCTCTCTAGCACTTTCGTGGCTAGCCTGGCTCTGCGGGTCCACTTACCGCCGGGGCTGTCCGCCATCGGATCGCGGAAATCAACGACCCAGGGAAGTCTTGTAAGCCTTGCCAAGCGCCACGCTGCCAGATGGGGCCCGAGCGGAGGGTATGTGGAAAAGATCACTGCGCGGGCGGATGGGTTCGCCGACAAGAAGGCTCGGCCTGCATGGGTCGCCGCGAATGACCATCGTATACCGGTGGCTCCCGGCAACACGAACTTTCGTATCGCCCGCTCCAATTGCCATCCCAGGCCTTCCCGGGGTCCGGTGAGGAACTGATCTGGAATGCTCTCAGCGTCTGGAACGACGTCCGCTGCGCCGTCGGCTGCCGTGATGACGTGGCATTTCAGACCCTTCCTCGACAGGTATTTGTAAAACCGGAACGGCCGCACTCCGCCAATCGCATTCTCCGGCGGAAAATGGTACGTGAACATCAGCACGGTGTCTGGTATCAACACGCTTACCGTTCCTACGTTTCGTTGTTTTGAAAATAGCTGCTGAGGACGGCATGGCAGCGCTCACCGGCCTTCCCGTCCCACAATGGTGGTAGAACACCTTTAGGAGGAACTAGCCGTGCCGCGTTCCAAGCCTGCAGGATAGAGTCCTTAGTTGTTCCCGCTAGGCGGTTCGTTCCGCACTCAATCGTGACGGGCCGCTCGGTGTTCTCACGCAAGGTGAGACACGGAACTCCCAGCGCCGTGGTTTCCTCCTGTATGCCTCCGGAATCTGTCAACACTGTAAAACTTTCCGCCTGCAATCGGAGGAAATCCAGATATCCCAGAGGATCGAGGAGGTGGATTCGCGGAGGAAGATCCACGGATCCGCGTTCCAGTCGTGCGCGTGCGCGGGGATGGACTGGCCAGAATAGCGGGAGGTCCTCCGAGATCACAGACAAGGCCTCCAGAATCTCCGAAAGTTTCCGGTCATCATCGACGTTGGCCGGACGGTGCAGCGTGACCAGGCCGTAGCGTTCGCCTTTGATTCCCAACCGCTGACGGACATCCGACTGCATTGCGCGGGACAGATGCTTGCGGAGCGAGTCGATCATCAAATTCCCCACCAGATGGATGCGTTCGGGAGCCACTCCTTCATGGAGTAGATTGTTGACGCCGCTCTGTTCGGTTACCAGCAGCACATCGGAAATGGAATCGGTGACCAGGCGGTTGATCTCTTCCGGCATCGTCCGGTCGAAGCTCCGCAAGCCTCCTTCCGCGTGAACCACGTCGATGCCTAACTTCTTGGCGACGAGAGCTCCAGCCACGGTGGAATTCACATCGCCGACCACGATGACGCCGCGCGGGGATCGCTCCAGAAGCACAGGCTCCAGACGCTTCATGATCTCGGCAGTCTGGTGGGCGTGGCTGCCGCCTCCAGCACCCAAGTGATAGGTGGGCTCGGGAAGTCCAAGGTCGCGAAAGAACTGCCCGGACATGCTGTCGTCGAAGTGCTGGCCAGTGTGAACCAGCGTGACGGCAAATTTGCTGTCCTGCGAGAGTGCATTCCAGAGCGGAGCGATTTTCATGAAATTGGGTCTTGCGCCCGCAATCATCACTAACTCGACTGGCATGTCTTTCAATTTCAGCACACCTTGCAACGGCAGGGGTCGCCGACGCCAGGATCAGGTCAGGCTAAAGCATATTCGCCAAGATGCCGATATCCTTGTCACGTTGCTGTGTCCCAGGCCGATCCGATAAACTTAGCTTTGTTAAACTGAAGTTCTCGACGGTTTGCGTGAGATGGCGATGAATTGTGTTGGCTGAATCCTTAAGGAGAAACTGTGACGAAATCGGAATTTCTGGATCAAGTCGCTGAACTGGTCGAGGTCGAGCCTGGCTCGTTGAAAGGCGAGGAGAAGATCGAGGACCTAGAAGGTTGGACGTCCATCGCCTTGGTTAGTTTTATGGGAATGGCCGATGAGCACTTCAGCGTCCGGCTGTCTCCCCGCCAGTTTGGTGCCTGCAAGGACGTAAACGATCTGGCAAAGCTCGTGGGCCTCTAGAAGTGGCTTTGTGAGCGGATTCAACGACTTCATCTACAGAGTCAAACGATCACAGAATCCTTTCTTTCGCAGTCTCAAGCGGTTCTTGGGTTACATTATGTATCCCACTGCATATCGATTGCCGCGCTGGACTAAGCCGCCCCTTAGGCTGGTTTATGAGCTGCATTGGGTTGGTGTGATGATCTTTCGGCTCCTGGTAGGCGTGTTCTACAGCTATCCTCTTTTCCAAGCTCGTTGTGCGACGTTCGGGAGAAACATTCGGATCGATAAGATGCCGTACGTGAGTGGCGGTGTGGAAATCCATTTGCACGACAACACGATCATTGGAGGCAACGTATCGATACTGAGTGGAAGCGTTTACGAAAAGCCGTTATTGATTTTTCGAGAGCGAGCCGGGGTCGGCTGGGGCACCACTATCACCGTCAACCGTGAGGTGATTCTGGAAGAAGATGTAATTGTGAGCTACGATTGCCGTATCTCGGACACGGATGGTCACCGGAGGGAAGCAGACCTGCGAGCCGCTGGCCAGCCTCCGTCACCCGCAGATTGCCGCCCGGTACGAATCGGGAAGTATGCCTGGATTGGCAACGGGACCCACATCATGAAAGGCGTCACGGTTGGCGAGGGGGCCATCATCGGGGCCAACTCAGTTGTAATCAGCGATATTCCCCCTTATGCACTCGCCATGGGAAACCCGGCTGAAGTGATCCTGCCGAATGTTGGGCTGCCGAGTACGCGCCGCAAGAAGAAACCTCCCTTGCAACGGCCACCCGAGGGGGAAGCGGGTCACTGAGATATGTCCTATTCAAGAATTTCTGGCGTGCGGCTAGCGGGGGTCGCCAGCGCGGTACCCGCTCAGCGAGCCGGTTTGGCCGAGGGGAGCGCTGTGTTTGGAGAAGAATCGGTCCGAAAGGTCAGCGAAGCCACCGGTGTTATCCAGCGACGCGTTGCCCCGCGGGACGTTTGCACCTCCGATCTGTGTGTCGCGGCCGCAGAACATCTGCTCAAGGAGCTGGATCGGCCTGCCAGTGGCATTGGCGGTTTGATTTTCATTTCGCAGACCCCAGACTACGTCCTCCCCGCGACCTCGCATGTGCTTCAGCATCGGCTCGGTCTGCCCGATTCGGCGTTTGCTTTCGACGTAAACCTGGGCTGTTCGGGTTATGTGTACGGTTTGTGGCTTGCGGCGTCACTGGTGTTATCCACGGCCCGCCCAGTCTTGTTGCTGGTGGGTGACACAATCAACAAAATTGCATCGCCAGTAGATCAATCGGTGGCGCTTTTGTTTGGCGATGCGGGCGCCGCTACTCTCCTGGATCCGGCCGACGACACTCCGCCAATGCACTTTCTTTTCGGCACTGATGGAGCAGGGGCGGAGCACCTGATTGTTCCGGCAGGTGGGTTCCGGCTGCCGCGGTCCAGCGTGACGGCGGCGCGGACGGCGAAGGAGACTGAAAGCAACGTTCGCAGCGATGAAGACTTATACATGAACGGTGCGGAGGTTTTTGCCTTTACCTTGCAGCGCGTGCCGAAGATGGTAAGGCAACTGCTCGAAGCTTCGGGACACACCCTGGACGACGCTGACGCGGTGATCTTCCATCAGGCCAACGCGTTCATGCTTGAGCATCTACGCAAGAAGCTGAAAGTGCCGCCGGAAAAGTTCATCGTCGAAATCGGCCAATACGGCAACACAAGTTCGGCGTCGATCCCATTGGCGATGACGGTGTCGTCTGTGATTCGGTCCCTCTCGAAGGCTCCTTCCGCACGGCTGTTGCTGGGTGGCTTCGGGGTAGGTTTTTCTTGGGGGGCGGCGTGGATCGAAATTAACAACCTTTCCTTGCCCACGTTGCGAGAGATTGCATGACCAATCCGATGGATCTTACTGGCAAGACCATTCTGATCACGGGGGCCTCCGCGGGTCTTGGGCGTGATGCTGCTCTCTTTCTAAGCCAAATGGGTGCTCGACTCGTGCTCGTGGCGCGCAACGCGGAGACTCTTGAACAAACACGGAGCGGGCTGGTCGCCCCAGACCAGCACATCGTTGCGCCTTACGATATGCTCGACGCTGCCGGCATCCCGGCCTGGATCAAGACGCTCTGCGCCGATCACGGCCCCTTGAACGGGTTAGTCCATTCGGCGGGCATCGCCCAGTTAACCCCGGTGTCCACGATCAATGTGGAACAGATGGAAAAGCTAATGCGCATCAACGTCACTGCCGCCATGATGCTCACCAAGGGATTACGGCAAAAAAATTGTCACCAGCCTATGGCCAGCGTGGTCTTCCTGGCTAGTGTGGCGGGCCTCGTTGGCCATGCAGCCAGGGCCTCGTATTCAGCCAGTAAGGGCGCATTGATTGCCATGACACGTGCACTGGCTCGCGAGTTGGCGCATATACCAATCCGCGTCAACTGCGTTGCGCCAGGCCAGATTGAAACCGCTATGCTGGACACCTTCCATGATCAGGCGCCGTCAGAGGCACTCGACGCAATGATTAAACTACATTTGCTGGGACTCGGTAAACCGAGGCAGGTTTCGCACGCCATCGGATTCCTGTTAGCGGAAACGGGGTCTTGGATCACCGGTACGACGCTAGTGGTGGATGGCGGATACTCATCCACCAAATAGCCTGCTTGCCTGTACTAAGAAAGTCCTATCTCGCAGGCGATCGACAGCCAAAAGAATCGCCGGTGCGCTATAAAAGAGCTATGACTCGAGGAACTCCACGCTTGGCGAAGGTCGAGTAAAAGGGACCATGCACGCGTCTTTGGCCGCTATCGAATACTATCTGCCGGAGAAAACGGTCTCTACCGCTGACCTGGCGCGCGAGTTCCCCGATTGGTCCGCTGCCAAGATCGAGGCAAAGACAGGCATCGGGTGCCGCCACATCGCCGCCCAAGACCAATGTTCCTCGGATCTGGCTGTAGCCGCGGCTCAAAAACTCTTTGCCGGAGGGTCCGTACACGCCGAGGAAATCGACTACCTGATCCTTTGCACGCAGAGCCCCGATCACTTTCTGCCTACCACCGCTTGTCTGATTCAGGACCGGTTGGGGATTCCGACCAGTACCGGCGCTGTGGATATCAACTTGGGCTGTTCTGGCTACATCTACGGACTTGGGCTAGCGGAAGGGTTGATCGCCACCGGTCAAGCTCGCTCGGTGCTGCTGCTCACCGCGGAAACCTATAGCAAGTTTATGAATGAGCGTGATCGCAGTGTTCGGACCGTTTTCGGCGACGCTGCGGCAGCCACTTTGCTCAAGGCCGTTGATACCAAAGAGGCTCTGTTGGGCCCCTTCGTCTACGGTACCGACGGTGCGGGCGGTCCCAATCTCATCGTGCCAGCCGGAGGCATGCGGCAACCGCGAAGCGCAGCTTCGGCTGTGGAAGCCGACGATCAGGGCAACGTACGGTCGCAGGACGATCTGTTCATGAATGGTCCGGAAATCTTCAACTTCACCTTGTCGGCGGTGCCAGAGTCCATTGAGAGGTTGCTCCAAAAAGCGAGTGTTGCTCTTCAAGACATCGACCTTTTTGTGTTTCACCAAGCCAACCGGTACATGCTGGACCACCTGCGCAAGCGATTGCACATCCCTTCGGAAAAGTTCTATTTTGCCTTGGAGAACTGCGGCAATACGGTATCTTCAACCATTCCGATCGCTTTAAGAAAAGCCTCGCTTGAGGGTGTTCTCAAGCCCGGCTCGCTCACCATGTTGGTGGGTTTTGGGGTGGGCTACTCCTGGGGAGCGATGCTGCTACAGCCAAGCGCAATGTCTTGAAGAAAGTTCTCTGCAGGCCGTTTGCCGTTGTTACTGGGGCACAGGAATGATCGTCGTAATCGCACCGGTACTCGTAAGGTTCGAGAGCAATCCCAGAACGGCGAGATTTGCCGGGTCCGCATGAATCCGCAGAATGCCCTTTTTGCCCGCCAAGGCCGGATATCTATCTGTTGAAACGAAGGCCATGTGCTGCATGGGCGTCAGAGGCAAGGTATCCGCTACCAACGGGTTGTTCAATTGATCGTCAAACTCGATCACGTAAGCTTGGGTGCTATTCGTTGCATTGGCGAGCGCCAATGAAGTAACGTATTGGCCAGCGGTGTTATCAAACGGGATCAGGATTACGGGATTAGACTGCGGGAACGGTACGATGCACAGCGCCGAGCCGGGCAGGGTGAGCGGAACCGCTGCCTCGGAGATCCCCCCCTTCGGCAATAGGACGCGAAATGAGCCTTGCCCGCGCACCGTGCCGCCTGTCGCGCTCATGCTGGCCCATCCCTGCGTTGTGGCTTGATCCGAGCTAGAGAGCACAACGTTCTGGGCTCCGCCGGCTGGGATCGCGAATGTGTAGGCCGAAGTGACCCCAAAACCCTGGACAGGAGCATTGAGCGGTGAGCCGTTATCTCCGAAGAAAGAGAGCGTGACAGTGGCTGGAGTTATCGAGTTCAGGTTGATCAACGTGAACGTGGTTTGCCAACTGCCGCCATAGACAATTTGGCCGAAAGTGCCCTGCTGTCCGAACGCGGCCGCCGTGCACAGAGTACTAAGGGCAAGAAATCGCAGAATGAACTTTGGCATGAAGCCTCCCAACCTTATCTATCGACATATCGGCAGGTTCCAGCCACTCTTTTAATGTGCGGCCACCTGTTGTCGGTGGTCACGACACCACCGAAATGCCAGCCAACGTCAAAAATGGGGCGCTTCACGACTTTTCAAGCGTTAGAGTGCAACACCGATGTGCCGCCAGCGTTTGTTCGCGAACCACCCTGCTGGATCCGATAACTGGCGGTGTCAAAATACTGACTCGATACCTCGAAGATGATCCCGCGGTCAGTGCTTGAACTTGACGGGGCTAAATGCCGGACAGCAGCACCCTGCCGAGGTGCATATCTGCTTAGAACAGCCGGCGCCGATTCACGCAGAAGTGTAACACAGGTAAGACGAACGGGCGTTACGCGTCGGTTATTTGCTCTCAACGATCGGACCTCCGGCGTTAATGCGAGTGGCGCAGCTGGGGGCTATTGCTGCGGTCCGACGCTCAAAAACGTGCCGGGGGCATTCTGATTTCCATATTCGGTGAGGATCCAGTCGGCGCTCTTCACGGCTGTACTGATGCGAGGCTCATCATACTGGATTGCAGCCGCTGAACCTCCGATAAACCATCCAGTTGGGGTGCCCCC
>DASRLI010000157.1:0-3650 GCA_035648535.1 Occallatibacter sp.
ATGAGGGTGTGAGCGGGGGTGTTGAAGAACTCGTCGGGGACGCAGAAGACGTTGCCGTTGCGGACCGCGCGGAGGTCGTGCCAGTGGCGCTGCTCGATGACGCGGGCGAGGGGAACGCGGTCGCCGGCGCCGCACCAGGCGAAGACCAGGGCGTCGGGGTCGGAGGCGGCGACTTCTTCGGCGGTGGTGTGGGAGCCGGGGTCGCCAAGGTACTGTCCCCCTGCTGTAGCGACCAGCTCGGCGACCCAGTGCTGGGAGCGGATGAGGGGCTTGCCCCACTCCTCGCAATAAACGGTGGGGTGCGGCAGGGTGTCGGTGACGGCGCGGGTGGCGGCCAGTTCGGCTTCGCAGGTGGCGATGAGGCTTTCACCCGCCTCGGTCGCTGAAGTGAGAGTTGCCAGGAGGCGGATGTCTTTGAAGATGTCGGCGAGAGTGTGCGGGGCGAGGGCGAGGACGGGGAGGCCGGATTTGAGGATCGCCGCGAGGGATTCCATGCGGTAGGGGACGGAGGCGATCACCAGGTCGGGGTGGCAGGCGGCGATTTCGGCGGTGTCGGCCGTCCAGGAGTCGTGGAGGATGGGGAGGCCGAGCGAGGCGAGCTCGGGCATGGCTTCGATGCAGTATTTGGTGAGGCCGCAGAGGGTGTCGAGGCGGCCGAGAGCGGCGATCGTCAGGGTGATGGAGGGCTGGAGGGAGACGATGCGCATTGGGTTCATGGTAGCGCAGGGTGGACGAAGTAGGTTCTTGTTTCCTCACTCATCACGCGAAGTGCTGCGCGATGAATGGGCCACCCGCGAATCAGACCCCCATACCCCATGCGAGGTCACGACTTACTCGTGAAATCTCGACCGCCTAAAATAGTTAGTGTGAGGTAACGATGAACAAACGAGATAAAGGGTTGAAGGCACTGGGGAGACTGTTCCCGGATGGACACGTGAACGTGTTCGATAGGTTCGTTGACAAAGAGAACTCAGCGGCGAACGGAACACATAGCATGACCGCGAAGCCTTGCTACGAATACTCCGTAACGTTCGAGGATGGGAGCCATGCGACAGCGGCTGGCTGCTGGTTTGGTGATGAGTTCTTCGCAGTACACAGCGACGAAAGCCTTCTCAAAGCATTCGAATTATTGTTCGTCAGGTCGCCAGCATAGGCGGGTGGCCCACATCTGCTCAAACCCCCTCCGAACTGGGTGTCCCACATCTCGATTCTGATCGAGACATGGGGCACCCGGCGAGCGCGGCCAACGCAGTTGAAATACTGTTGAAAGTTAGCCGACGAATGCTCGCATTAGCTATTGCGCGGTAAGGGTGCCCGTCCCTGAGCCGCTACAGAGACCGCCATACACGCTGTAGTATTGCACCGTCAGAGTCTTAGCTGCCGCGTCGAAAATTCCAGCCATTGATACGGTGGAGGGGTTAGACCCCGGCGTTGAGAAATTGATTCCGAATTCATTGCCCAGAATACCGATGCTTGAGAGCGCTACGGTTCCTTGCGTATAACAGGACGAACCGCCGAATGTCGCGCTCCCTGTAGCCGAGTAGTATCCGCTGACGCCGTTCGCCGTTGCGGACTGTGTGATCTGAGCTACAACCTGCACTGAGCTTCCCGAACCATTCGAGATTGTTCCCGAATAGGTGCCGGTGAGCGCCGCCAAGCTATAGCCAGATACAGTCCCCTTATCACCAGCGCCACACCCGCCAGCTATCGAGTATGCCCCGCTGCTGATCGAGGAGCCGAGCGATGTTCCTGTTATCGTCAGAACCTGGCCGCCCACCGAGCCAGAGGTGACCGTAAAGGTTCCGTTCCCCTGTATTTGACCCGTGAGCGGCACATCGGTGACGTATTGGTAGCACGTCGATGTGATGTGGGTGATCCCAGTAACCGCAGTACCCGATGTCGAGAGCGACGCGCTGATATTCCCAACGGTTCCGGGAAACACTGTGGAACTCGACGTGAATTGCCAGTTTCCGCTCAAGGTTTCTGTTGCGCCGACGCTGCTGGCACTACTATTGCCGCTGCCGCCACACCCCAATGGCGCACAACAGAGAACTGCGAGGAGTGCGGAAACAATCGTTTTCATTCGATCTCCATTCGTCTTTGTCGTCAACAGAATCTTATCGCTATCAGGGGTTACACCAGCAATGTTCCTCATTGGCGGGTCAATGTTGCTGTGCCTGAATCTCCGCCACATAGGACCATTAAACGAGTACCCTCTATGATTTGTGGGAATGTGAACGTTCCTTGGACTTGTGTTGCTGCTGCGTTCAGCGTTCCAGAAATCTGAATGTCTGCCTTCGTACTGGGATCTGTGACGGTCATGGACAAACTGGAGCCCGCGAACGAGCCCACGCCAGTGTCGGATGGATAGTTGAAACAACTATTGCCGTACACAATGGTGCCAGTGTAGATAGCGTCTTGAGCGGTCAGCGCATTTCCCCCTTGAGCAATGTTCAATCCAAAGGTATATGTCGGCTGATTCGACCCGGTGTCAGTCAAGACGACATTCCAAGTCCCCGTCATTGATGCTGGTGCGACGGGCGCTGTGGGGCTCTCAGATGGTGTGCCGCCCGCACAACCGCATACAAACAACATGCCCGAGAGAGATACCGTAGCGATTGATTTAGCGGCATCTGTAGCGAGGCGTGACCGAATTCCTAAAAGCCTTTCTGCGGCCTTGGCCGTCACAGATAATCCCAATACGAACCGATCATGGAGCAAATCAGAATAGTCCATTACGGACTATTATGACATGCCCGGTACCGTCATCGTCAACGGAATCTCATGGCGATCAGACGGTCTTTGCATTCACGCGAATACGCGAAATTCTTGAGAGTTCTCAAGCGTATGCGTGAGGAGGCGGGCGTCACTCAGGTCGAATTGGCAAAAAGGCTGCGGAACACACAGACCTACGTTAGCAAATGCGAGCGCGGCCAACGCCGGGTTGATATCATCGAGCTTCGGCAGTTTTGCAAGGCTCTTGGTATCGACGTTCCGCAATTCTTGAAATTGCTGGACGAGGATGTTTAGTGACGTCCGGGTGCCCCATCCATGCTCGTTCTTTGAGCATGGGTGGGACAGCGCAATAGCCGCTTCGGTCAAAGGCTAAGATAACCCCATGGGCTTCGCCTTCGAGTACGACTCACGCAAAGCGGCCAGCAACCTCAAGAAGCATGGCGTCTCCTTTCGCGAGGCCATGACCGTTTTCGACGACCCGATGGCGCAGACCTTCCCCGACGACCTGCACTCCGAAGACGAATCACGCTCCATCACGATTGGTTTATCATCACGGCATTCGCTTTATATTCGCTTATCATTAGTCTCAATGCGACCGGAAATTCAATCTGCGGCGGGACTGAGGCGTGAATTAAGTGCGCGAAATCTCGCGCGGGCGGAGACGGTGGCGCATGAGGCTACTTATGGGGCCGTGCCGAGTGTTTTGTATGCCGAGGATGAAGCCGGCGGGCATGGGAATTTTCTGGCGGCTTCGTATAAGCGGATCTGCGCCGATCCGCAGTGGCGGCTGAGGCTGGAGAAGAGTTATACGGCCAACGCGCGGGTCCCGAGGGCGGGGGACCGGAGGCGGAAGGAGCTGGATTGCTGTGCCAGTTCGGATGCGCTGCTGATGAATATCTTTTGCACTCCGCGGG
>DASRLI010000158.1:0-4041 GCA_035648535.1 Occallatibacter sp.
GATATAGGTCAATCTCGCCGCCGCCGGGGAGCTTGATTTTCGTGATGGAACCCCAGCGCTCTTACACCGCATCCGCGCACACGATGCCCCGAGCCAATAGCGTTGCCATCTCCCTCTTCAGGTCATCGCACATCAGGTAAAGCTCATGCTTGTCGTTTCCGTCAGCGGGATGGAATGCCGACTCCGCCGTCGGTAAGGCAAAGATCAGTGTTAGCGCCGGAATAAAATGACCGCATTTCCGCTGGTTCTGTAGTCAGAAAGTGCGCTGGTTTTGTCGTTGGCGCGCACGTCCGCAGCGACGCCGAAGGCGGAGCGAAGGGCGTGCGCGCCTGCTGCGGGTTTTCCCAACGGCGGAGCATTAGGGCAGAGGCAACCCTCCCGCGCCGTCAGCAGGATCAGGAACAGTGGAACAGCGAATGTGTTTGGTGTCGAGGCGGGCCGATTCGATCACGAGGTAGAGTTTGTCGGCGCTGTTGACTTTGCCCGCTACGCGGTAAGCCACACCGGGCTCGATGAGCTGGGCTTTCGTGAAGTCATAGAGCCGATAAACCCGCTTCGTATCGTGGTCCTCGAACAGGAGCACCGCGCACGAACGATATTCCGTCCGCGAGAGTAAGAACAGATTGTTGGCGCTGAAGTTGAACATGAAGACAGGAGTCGAAAGAAGAACGAGGGGGGAACCAGGAGCGGAGATCAGACTGACCTCCGCCCATCGGCAGCGCCGTTGAGGGGTTACCCGACGGACTCCTCCGGCTCGGGATATCACCACAGCGCGGCGCTTGATCGCTGCCGGAAGTGATTACTCTTCCGGCGAACTGGAGTTCTTGTTGGCCTTGCGAAGACTGTCGCCTCCGAGTAAGAAGATCTCGGAGTTCTCCACCAGGCGGTCGGCAATGGCAGTGGCAATCGTTGTGTTGTAGAGAATGTTGCCCCAGTCAGAGAATGGAGTGTTGGTCGTGATCACCGTAGACCTCTTCTGGCTGTGTCTGGTGGAGATCACCTGATAGAAGAGATTGGAAGTCTGCTGATCGAGGGCCAGGTAACCTAGCTCGTCACAGATTAAAAGTGCTGGTTCGGTATACCCTTTGAGCTTGCGCACCAGCGAGTGATCCACCTGCGAAGCCGATAGCTGATTGAGCATGTCCATGGCGGTGGTGAACAAGACACGCTGATTGGCCTGGCAAGCTTTCCAGCCGATGACTTTGGCGAGGAACGTCTTCCCAACACCGGGATTGCCGATCAGAACCAGATTGGTGCCCTCGCGCAGAAAGTTGAGATCGAGAAGGCGTAGGATGCGATTCTTGGCTTGCACCCGGCTTTTGTGATGGTGGAACTGAAAGCCATCAATGCTGGGGCGCGATTGCAAGCGGGAGGACTTAAAGCGGCGATCTATGGCACGCCCGGTTCGTGCTTCCAGTTCCATATCGGCGAGCCACTCCAGGGTGGCGGACACACTCATGTTTTTAGCGACAGCTTCAGCAATCGTCTGTTCGATCTGATGGCTCATGGCTGCCAGATTCAACAGCTGCAGTTTCTGTTCGAGGGAGGTCATTGTTTTCCTTTCCAGAGTCAAGAATGAAAGCGTCGTAGGCCAGCAGCGATATAGGATCGGTCACAAGATCTCGCAACTGCGGATCTCGGAGTGGCACCGGTGGCTGCGGCCGCCGCGGCGACTGCTGTTGTCGAACGATATTGGCGACGTAGTCAGCACCAAATGCTCGTGCCATCGATGCCTTTTCAATCGCACTCGCCACAACGTCCGGCCCGTATTGGCGAATGAGTTCGAGTAACTCAGTGATCTGGCGGGCAAGCGAGCGGTCGGTGTCAGCCAGGTCCCGCAGATAGGCTTCCAGCAGTTCGCGCGAACAGAGGCCATCGAGCGAATCGATTAAACGTTGCTGCGCTTGCGAGCGGCGGGCGGCCGGGCGCTGTTCAGCCAATAGCTTTTCAAAACGTTCCGCGCCAAAGGTTTGTCCTCGTCTCCAGGAACGCGGATAACTCACCACTTCGGTGACGCGCTCGTAAATGGTGACGGCACCGGCATCCGCCTTCACCGTCAGCCGTTGACCGACATAGCGGTGCGGCACGCAGTATTTATTGCCATCGAACTGGAGCCGCAGATCTTTATGGACAAGCGCTTCGACTGTGTCTCGGTAGTCGTAAGGAATGATGGGTAACTGCCGGAGCGCCTCTGGCTTAAAGCGCTCTGCCGGCCGCTCCCTTGTCTCTCGATGCAATCGCTGGTTGGCGACTTCTGCCAGCCACTGACGTACTTGCCGGTTGACATCATGCAGATCTTTGAACTCCCGCATGGGCCAGAAGTTTTGCCTGAGATAACTGATGGAGCGTTCCACCTTGCCTTTCTCCCAGCCGCTCGCTGGATTGCAGGCGCGCGGGAAGAAGTTATAGTCGCGAGCGAAGCCCAGAAACCGAGGCAGGAAACGAACCAGGCGGCCATCATGTTCTGCGACAGCAGTGGCCAGGTTGTCATAAACGATTTCGCGAGCCACTCCCTGCAATGCATGAAACGCATGAACGTGGCAGCGGGCAAAGGTTTCGAAGCTCTGGCTGTGCGTGAACTCGACGTAGAGCATGCGGCTGTGCGCGTCAATGAGTGCGAACGCGCAGAGCTTGCGAATGTCGCCTGAGTAGTTCAGAACATCGAAGTGCGCCCAGTCCACTTCGAAGCGTTCACCGGCGAAGGGTTCCATGCGGACAAACGCGCGTTTGGATGCGGGCTGCGGGCGAACCTTGCGCACATACTCCTGCAAGATGGCGTGGCCGCCGCTATAGCCGAGATCTTTGATCCGCTGAAAGATCAGTGCCGCGGTGACACGGGGATCTTTCTCCAGGCACTCCGCGATCACGGCCTTGAACGGGTCGAGCTTGCTGTGCCGCTGGCGCGAAGCCGCTCCCTGCGCCGGCGCATCCAGGTACTTCTTGATGGTCTTCCAGCCCATGTTGAGATGGCGCTCAATCTTGCGAATGGGCCATCTCTCGGACACGTACAGCCGGTGCAGTTCGTTGATCTGATCACTTGTCAGCATCGCCAGGATTCCTTTATCCGGCAAAAGCGGAACGTGTGCCAGCAGGTTGTTGTTTGCAAGCCTCGCGCCCTGGGCCCTTGCGGCGCGGAAATGCTTCTATGACCCAGACTTGCGCGGAAACTGAGTTGTTGTTTGCAAGGTCGGCGACCGGGCCGTTCAAAAGCCAAACACCTGCAGCCGAATGCTTTAGGTCCAAAGCTGAGGTGTTGTTTGCAAGATCGCGCAGGTGCTGTCTGGTATCCCGGGCTTGCTGCTTTTCCCGGTTTTGAGCGACAGAATCAGGATGTTTTGCGCGGTACTGCTTCCAGTAGTCCGGGTTCCGGCTGCGCCATTTTCGCGAGCTGTCCCGGCACACCTGGCGGTATTCTTCGTCTGCTTTCAGTTTTTTCTGCCGGTATTCGCTCCGCCGCTGCTTCTGACAACCGGCCTCACTGCAAACCGCCTGGAGAGGCTGGTACTTGGAGCGCTGAAAAGTCTTCTCACAATAGCGGCAACGCCGTTCTCCCATACCGGGCGTTATCGCATTCGAGAACAGCCGAAGGATTTAGAACTGATTTAGAGTACCTACCGCATCCCCGCCGATGGACCTGGAAAACCTAACTACAAAGTCAGGCAAATTGCGGTCGTTTTAAGCCGGGGCTAACAAGTTGGGCCCTCGTTCGGAAACAATTTCAATAACCGAGCGGAAGAGGCAATAGGCACCTCTCACGATTTATGGACGGCTTACCGCGAAGGCGCATTTGGCCATCAGCCGCGGCCCTTTGTGGCATGGATGATGCTGGTTGAAGACGCCGAGAAGTCGCGTCGGCCGATTCGAGACAGTTCGCCGCATTTCCCGGTGTTCACAGAATTCCAGGGCGCGTCTTATTTGAAGCGTTACGATCTCTTCTGTCAGCGTCTTGTGCGGGAGCAACTGTACACGACGGCTGCCGTCATCGCGTCGCCGAGAACAGCTGTAATATCGGGAGACTACCTCGACCTCTCTGAGATGACG
>DASRLI010000159.1:0-8578 GCA_035648535.1 Occallatibacter sp.
CGCAATTCCCTTCCCAATTAATCCCGCACCACGAGTGATGCTCGATCGCTCGCAATTCCGCACCCATGCGTCACAACCTCCCCACCCAAGAAAGAACTTTTCGATGCTTCACGTGTTAACCCTGCTCGCAGTGCAGTCAGATACTGCAGAAACTTTCGTTCGCTTCATCCGTGGCGACTGGCATACGCTTAGCCGCCGGGTCGCTCCCGAGCTCATCGGTACAGACCTCCTAGAACATCAAGCCGGTCCGGGCCACACGTTGCTCTCTCCTTCTGCCCGGCTTTTCATCGCACTCGACTTTTGGACCACGCCCGAGGCATACAGGCTGGCCTGCCGGTCGACCGAATGCCAGGCGTTGCTCCTCGAACGCCGGATGTGGGCGACCTCCTCATTTGAATTTGGAGCATTCGCATTCCCTTACCTGAAGGAACCACATGCCCCGGTCGCACACAACGCAACTCGCCACTGAAGCCTTCGCACCCTAACAACTCCAGGAGAAAACAATGGAAGAACTCAAGACACTCCCATCTGCCGTCTACCTCGACTTAGAGTGGAACTGCGCCGATATGTCCCGTCAAGGCGATCCCGATCCGGAGATCGTCGAGATCGGCTTGGCAGAACTCGATCCCATATCCCTGCGGGTGGTTCGCGAAGCGAACTACCTTGTGCGGCCGCGGCAACTGGATATCAGTTTTCACTGCACATCGATCACCGGCCTCACACGAGATGATCTTCTTACCGCAAGGCCCTTGCGCGACTTTGTCACTAAAATCACCGAGGAATGGCCGGCGAAGGCGACCTGCTTCGCCTGGGGTACCGATGGGCAGATACTCACGCGTGCATGCCAGGCAAAGCACTTGACGGTTCCGTTCCGCCGTTTCGTCGACCTAAACCGGACAGTGCAGCAGATACTTCTCCTCTCCGAACAGCTGAGCGTCCAGCATGCGACAGCCACTTTCGGACTATCTTCCGATGGGTGCCAGCATATGGCCGTCGCGGCTCGGCTTCCCTGCACCAAATCGCCCCGAGACCCTTGTAGCGGTCGCAGAGTACCTGGACGTACGGTTAGGTGGTTCAGGTGGTACGAACCCCGCGCGGAGGTTTTGGACTAGGCTGCCGGTGGCGTTACGGCGACGCTCCAACTTCCAGCGTGATAGTTTTGCCGTTTATCTTACAGGCGAACCAAGCGCTCAAAATCCGGGTTCGATCTCGATTTCTCCAATAGAAAGCCGGTGGTCACCGAAGCCGAAGCAGGCCGGGCCCTGGTTGTCGAAGTGAAATAGTTGCAGCGGGTCGCGGGTGAGCTGCATTCGGCGATCCGGTTAGAACCGGGAGGATGTTCGGTCTTGATCATAGCTATTGGTCAAAGGGGCCGGATTGAACCGCCGACCTTTGGGTTATGCGATGCGACTCACCTTACGGTCAGAGTCGGACTGTACCTTCATCCCCGAGGGATGCTCGCCATCCAGTCTCTACGCCTTCCCCCACCATTCCGGGGGCTTGGTTCGGTATTGCCCTACCGCTCGCGCGACGTAGGTTCCACCGACTTTGACGAGTGATCTTCCGGCACATTGCTGCGCCGGACGCCCAATTTGCAAAAGCTCTTTAGGGATTCCAGGGAGCTATATCCCCACTTGTTCCATCTTGCGAATCAGCGCCCGCGTTCGCATAAATGCTATCTGAGAACTGGGTTCCGATGTTCGAGGTCAACCGAAGATTCGGAGCACTCATCCGCAAGCTATCCGGACTGGCGATCGAATCGAAACAATCTGGAATCGGAATTATGGGTTCCAGAGATCAGGTCAGGGATAAGCGCGCTTGCTATGGTCGCAAATGTAATGCCGTTGCCGCCATATCCCAAGGCGAATTGTGCGCCAGGAAAGCCTTTGTGAGGTCCGATATAGGGTAGACCATCCCTGGACTCTGCAAAAGTCCCCGTCCAAGCTGTGGCCAATTTCCAAGAGACGTGGGGAAACATCTTGCGAATTTTCTTCTCCAGAGTTTTGGTTTTGCGTGCCAGTAAATTATCCCGTTTCGCCTCATCGACGAAATCAACATCTTCCCCACCAGCCACGATTCTGCCATCCACTGTAGAGCGCACATAAAGATAGGGTCGAGCCGATTCCCATATCACGGGCCACTCACGACCTTTGGGGAATTTTGTACCTGCACTTGACGCGATCGCGAAGCTGCTCGCTAGATGCACGCGCTTCTGTTTTAAGAACTGCTGCGTTTCGTAGCCGGTGGCAAACACTACATGACGGGCACGAATATGGAAATCATCACCTGTGGTAAGAACAGATTCTTTCCCGTGGCGACGGAAGCTCTTAACAGCCGTGTGCGAAAAGACCTTCAGACCTCTTTTTTGGGCGCTCCGGATAAGGGCCAGCGTTAGCTTCAGGGGATTGACTTCAGCAGATTGACGGGTGAGGATTGCACATGGCGCACGCAGGGAATAGGACTTAGCAAGTTCCCGGCGCGTCAGCAGCTCAACCTTGAAATCATGTTTCTGCCTGGTTTCGCACTCGCGGCGCACCATCCGGGCATCCTTTCGGTTACTGGCCAAATATAAGCTCTCTCGCCTTCTGAAATCGCAGGTGTCATCGAGAGTCTTTATCGTCTGTTCGAGCGAGTCTAACGCCTCAAGTTCCGCCCGGTAGGCCCTGACTGCCGACCTTTTTCCGATTTGCGAAATGAGATCGATGAGATGAACATCGGGCTCTTATGACAAGATCGCGGTACTGGCCATCGTGCTTCCCAGACCTATGTCTCGAGTGTCAACGATGATCACTTGCCTTCCTGAATTTACAAGCCGGTGTGCTATCAGCGCTCCAGACACACCCCCGCCCACGACGGCCACCTCGCAACGGATATCTTTTGCAAGCTTTCTATGGCCGGCAATTCGTTTTCCGTTTAGAAGCCACACGGGACGACCAGTTCGTAGATCTAAGCTCATTTTGGGTAGCCAAAGGCAATCAGCCCGTTTCGA
The DNA here is from genome assembly GCA_035648535.1 of Occallatibacter sp. GTDB lineage: Bacteria > Acidobacteriota > Terriglobia > Terriglobales > Acidobacteriaceae > Telmatobacter. The sequence continues at coordinate 2,990 of DASRLI010000159.1, forward strand.
AGTCGGGACATCGCACTAGTAACGGCCAGTTCGTTCACCTTGGAATCGGGGACGTCCGTCCGCAGCGAAGTAACTTTTCTCAATAGCAAATAACGGCAGATCGAGTAAGTTGGCGCAAGGGTCTCGGGCCCGCATTAGGCCAACGTCCGAACGGACTTTTCTCGGCTCCACTGTCTCGTCTTTGCCGCTGCAATAAACGCAGTCACGTCGTTGGCACTCACAACACCTGCGTCGTGTCCGATATTGGCTGTTTTCAAAAGCGCTTGCGCGCCCTTATCGGCGGCAATTGCCTTGAGATGACCGAATGCATCGCGCACAAAGTCAATAGCTGCACTCTCTAACGACAGCGCTTTCGCGCCCTCGTCGGAGAGGACTATTGCGACTGCGTCGAAGAGTACAGAGGGCGTGCCGGCCAGTTGTCCGTCAGCCGACATCATCGATCCGCCTGTAAGTTTCGCACCGCCGACCTTGGGCGCGACGATCTTAACGGCGGCGCCCGCTTCGGTCGCAGCCTTCTTGATCTTCTTAACCACAGCGCCATCCGAACCATCCGCAATCAGGATGCCAATGGCCCGCCCCTTCAGCGTCTCTTTCATCTTACCGATGATCTGCAACGCTGGAGAAGGCTTCATCTTCTGTACAGGCGCTGCGGTTCTAGGCGCATTTGGCATTTTGTCGAACCCCAAGCCGGCGGCAACCCGTTTAGCGAGGTCTTCTTCGATATGTCGCAGATGCCCGACCATCGCTTCGCGCACATGCAGATGATCGACCTTTGAAAGCTCAAACACAAGTGCCGAGGCAATGTGCGCCTGCTCGTACTCGGTTTGGCTGAGGTAGAATTGCCGTGCCTGACTGTAATGGTCGGCGAAGCTCTCGGGACGGACACGGCCCTTTTCTCCGGCCTCAGTAATTGCAGCGGTATGAAAGCCCTCTACCGGACTCTCGCGCGGAGAGTTCTTGGACAAGGAGTTGGGCTCATAGGAAACGCGTCCCTCCGGTTGCTCCATCTGCATGTGCCCGTCGCGCTGTTGGTTGGAGAATGGGCATTTGGGGGCGTTGATCGGGATCTGGTGAAAATTGGGAGAACCGAGGCGCGAAAGCTGCGTGTCATGATAGGAGAACAATCGACCCTGCAACAGTGGATCGTTCGAGAAATCAATCCCGGGAACGACATGAGAAGGACAGTAAGCAACCTGTTCCGTTTCAGCAAAGAAGTTATTCGGCCAGCGGTCCAATACCATCCGGCCAATCACTTTCAGAGGCACGAGCTCTTCGGGGATGAGCTTTGTTGCGTCCAGATGATCGAAAGGAAATTTGTCTGCTTCTTTTTGCGTGAATAATTGGACCGCAAATTCCCATTCGGGAAAATCTCCAGACGCGATGGCATCGAACATATCGCGGCGGTGAAAGTCTGGATCAGCACCGGAAATCTTGACCGTTTCATCCCAGATCGTGGATTGTAAGCCGAGTTTGGGGCGCCAGTGGAATTTAACGAAAGTCGATTCCCCAGCATCGTTGATCAACCTAAAACTATGGATACCAAAACCCTCAATCATGCGGAGCGAGCGCGGCAACGTGCGATCTGACATGATCCACATAACCATATGCATAGACTCAGGGGTGAGCGAAATGAAATCCCAGAATGTATCGTGCGCGGTTGCCGACTGCGGGAAACCCCGGTCAGGCTCCATCTTTACAGCATGGATCAAGTCCGGGAACTTGATGGCATCTTGGATAAAGAAGACGGGGATGTCATTGCCGACCAGATCCCAATTTCCTTCTTTGGTGTAAAACTTAACCGCAAATCCGCGCACGTCACGAGGAGTGTCTACCGAACCTGCACCGCCTGCAACCGTCGATATGCGAGTGAACACCTTCGTCTTCTCACCGACCTCAGTCAGGATCCTGGCAGTAGTGTATTTTTTCAATGAGGTGCTCAGCTCAAAGAAACCATGGACACCCGTCGCCCGGGCGTGAACGATGCGTTCGGGAATGCGCTCGTGGTCGAAGTGGGTAATCTTCTCGCGAAGGATAAAATCTTCGAGAAGGGTCGGGCCGCGCTCATTAGCCTTTAGCGAATTCTGATTATCAGAAAGTGCCACACCCTGGTTCGTCGTAAGATTGGGGTGTTCGTCACCCGCGACCTGGTGGTGTTCCCCACTTGCGGGCACATACGATTTGTCGTCAGAAGCCAAGGTCTTTGGCCGTTCGTGCTTTCTGGAACCGCCCGTCACCTTCTTCATTGCCATCAAAGTTCCCCTGAGTTTGAGTTGCGTGATGCCGAAGTTCCGACTTCGTTGAGCTCGATGGCTCCGGAAATCGCCGCTCCTCGGATTCTGGTCCGAACAAATCATGCCGGATCAATGTTGGAAAGAAATGGTCAATACTGATCAAATCTCCTTTCGCCTTGCTCATTTCCAGTTTTGAGAGAGACTAGATGCTGAATCTTCTTGGGTGCTCGATCATGGATCATCGGGTATTTCGCCAAGTTGATGAACTCAAGATCGGAGGCAGGGCCCTCGCGTATCCTAGATTGGATGAAATGAGGTAGGCGGAAAGTGACAAGGTGGTTGCCAAGAACATACCCCAAAGCAAATCGACAACCGTCACAAGCTTTGACCACCCGATTCCAGCGCCGAATAGTTCCTGCACTCCATTCGCCGATTTCAGCTTAGAGATCCTGAGGCTGCCTTCTTTTGTATAACGCGATGTGCGTTTCGCTTGAGAACTACCTTTGTCCAGCCATTCTTACGCTGATCCTGTTCCGATTGCGATCAAATCGAATTTTCTAGTCATAGTTCCCTCAAGGCATTTTCTATTTCATCGGCAAAAACCCGTGTGTCATTTTGATCGATAAATGGCGTCCTTCCTTACGCGCTATTTGGCGCCATCCGTTTGCCGAACATCTCTCGTCGTGAATCATGCGCCGCCACAATGATAAATAATGCGGACAATTACATTCCTCCTGCACTGTGTTCGATTGATCAGCGCTTGGAATGGTCAGGTGGGAGACTCCAGATCACAAGGCGAGAACACTTACCGGAATATGGAGGACACGATGCCCCAAAGCAACCATGACTATGCTGCGGATTTGCACATCTACGCCGCGCACGCCCATACGGCCGCCGCCGCCGCACACCACCGGGGCGATCACGAGGCCGCGGAAGAGCTGAGCTCGCGGGCTCAAGAGTCCTCCATGGAAGCCGCCGAGAAAACGAATGCCGATGCGAGGCAAACGCCAGAGCCCGCGAGGGCTTAAATCGTCCAAAGGCATGCCCGGTCTCCCGTATCGGTGTGAGAGTTTACTCAACTCGGGCACGAAGGGCGCAATTTCTCTGGAGCGAGTCCGAGGTCGGCCTCTCGCGGAGCAGGTTGGAGTCAATTCGCGACTAGAAGCGATCGGGGAGGCTACCCGCTTCGTATCTGGTCTTTGAACCCTTCGTTGACCATGACCGTGATGACGGCTTTGCCAAGAAGCCGCATAAGACAGATCATCGGTCAACAATGCGTGTCACCAGCACGCTCACGATCCAGTCTGGTAAAGGGTAGAAATATGCGGATGCCAAGGTTTTTCGGGCATGACAGGACGTTCACGCAGCCCATCGTGTGGATTACTACCCTTTTCATGGTGGCGTTTCACATTGGCGCATTGGTTGCACTGTTCCTATTCAGCTGGAAGGCACTCCTGCTCGCGTTGACGCTCTGGTGGGTCGCCGGGAGTCTCGGCATCGGAATGGGGTACCATCGGCTTCTTACGCATCGAGGCTACAAAACGCCGAAGTGGGTGGAATATTGTCTTACCATATGCGGCACATTGGCTTTGGAAGGAGGTCCGATCTTTTGGGTCGCGACACATCGTATGCATCACCAAAGTACGGACAAGGATGGTGACCCGCATTCCCCGCGCGACGGCGGTCTCTGGGCCCACATGGGTTGGATTCTGACGGGCCGGACGATGCGAAACAATGCGCCAGATCTTTTGCCCTATGTCCATGACCTTCGCAAAGACAGCTTCCATGTGTGGATCAGCCGGTGGCACTGGGTGCCCATTACCGCGCTGGGTGCGGTCCTTCTCGTTGTCGGTGGATGGCGTTACCTTTTGTGGGGCATCTTCTTCCGTACGGTCATTGGCCTGCACTCCACCTGGTTGGTGAACTCTGCCACCCATATGTGGGGAAGGCGACGGTTCCCCACCGACGATACCTCCAAGAACAGCCTCTGGGTGGCGCTGCTGACTTTTGGTGAGGGCTGGCACAATAATCATCACGCACATCCGCAGGCAGCTCGTCATGGCTTGGCCTGGTATGAACTCGACATCAACTGGTATGGAATTTCCGCACTCCGGATGCTTGGTCTTGCGTGGGACGTGAAGGTGCAGAGGCTCAACCCCGATGAAGGCAGAACAGCAGCAGTTCCACGGAGGCTTGCCCTCTGAAACAAAGAGGGATTTGTCGGTTTTGAATACGCTTGGAACTCACGGCCATCGTTCGCTTTTTTGGCGACACGTAGGCGCGATAGCTCAGTAGCCAACAAACTCATCTGTTCGAATGTCGTTCTCTTCGACCCCGGCACTCACAAGCGTCTCGCGCATGGCCGTCACCATAGTGGGCGGCCCGGCAATGTAGTAGATAGGTCCTTGCAGGTTGGCCAAATGCCTGCACAACATCTCCTTGTCTATCAGAGCCGTCTCGCCCTTCCATTCTTTCTTGGATTTCGACATTTCTGTCATGGTGCAGATCAAGGAGAAATTCGGATTTGTCGTCTCCAAAGCCCTCAGAGTGTCCAGGAAAGCTGTGTCTTCGGGTCGCCGATTGGAATAGAACAGGTATAACTTTTGCGACAACCTATCCCGGTCGGCCTGTTGCACGATGCTAAGAAATGGTGTGATTCCGATTCCGCCTGCAAGGAATATGGCTGGCTTTGCCAAATTCTTGTGCAACATGAAGGTGCCTGCGGCTGGGCCTATCTTCACTTCCGCGGTTAACGGCACTCGCTTCAGCGAGCGCTTGAAAGCGGTATCACGCATCCGTGTGGTGAACACTAACTCGTTTGCAAAGGGTGGGCTCGCGATAGAAAATGTGCGGGTGCTTCCCCTGGCGTCAGTTTCCGGTGGGTCGGTGAGTGTCACATCGGCAAACTGGCCCGCTCTGAAGCTGAATCCGGATGGCTTCTCGAAGTGAAAGGCCATTGTACCTTCCGCAACTTCTTCTCGACGCATCAGCGTGGACGATTGATCTGCCATCATGACCTCTTCGGTATTCTTACCGACATTCCCCTGAGTACGGGATGTACATCCGGCGGCCGGGGCAGCTTCCAATCGGTCAAACTGCAAAGGCCCGATCGGGATACCGTGTGCAGTCACTCCGTAAGGGACGCGACCGCCAATGTAGAACCTATCCTATACACGCCGTGTCCTCTGAGTTGGTCAAAATCGCACTTCCGTTCTATAGCGCGGGTGGGTTTGACGAAAAGCGCGCTACGCCTAACGCGAAAATGACCGGTCTCAGGATGATGGCTCCGTGCAGGAGGCCCGCTGCGCACGCCCAGATGCGCAATTCTGACCAGCTTTCAGCAACCTGATCGTTGGAT
>DASRLI010000160.1:0-2723 GCA_035648535.1 Occallatibacter sp.
GCGACTCATGCCCTTTGTTCCTTGCCTGATTGTCCAGACCATCGGTCTGGTACCCCACTGCCGGAGGATATTTACTCCGGGGCGAACTCCTTGTGGGCTTCGATGGCTTCGAGTGGCCGTGCCAGGGTGGGGCACCGCGCATTGCGGCTCGGATTATTTGGATGGGGCCAGGGCCATGTCGCCGCTGGAGGGTTGCCTGGTCTCGATAACGTTGACTAGCAACAGGGGGTTACCGGCCAGGTCATAGTGAGGCTGTCCCTGGTCATCGACAGCGAGCTTGCTTGCCGGGTAGAGAAATCCCGTGCTTTTGGCCGGGTCGGTGTCATTCAGGTCGAATTGGCCCACCGCCAGATCGAAGGATGGGTTTGGCGCGTTTGCGCTGTCTTCGCCGGCTTGCAGCGGGCGATTGGCAATGAAGGTGATCTGCCGTCCGGTTGGCGTTGCGACCATCTGGATGAAGGCAACTTCAAAACCGTTGGCTCCTGCAATCGAGCAGCGCCCTACCGGTTTGACCTTGGCAAGTGCGGCCACCAATCCCCGATCCTTTCCGTCTTGAAATGCCTGCGACAGAATCTGCAGGTCGGCCGGCGAGGAATAGGTGTCAATGACAAGGGTTACGTTGACGAAGTTGCCGTTCTCGACGACGGTGGCCTGAATGGTTTCGGAATTTGGGCTGGCGGAGAATGCAGGGGAGGTTCCCATCGTCAAAGTGCCTGCCAGCAGCGCTGCGGAAAATCCCAGCCTGCGGGCGGGAGTAAGAAGATTCCTGAGCGATTTCATTTTGCGACCTTCCGGGATTTCCAGTTGGGTAGAGCCCTTGGCGGCGCAGACTTGCGGTGAAAGCATTTTCACTATTTCTCAAGCGTGGGTATCGTGCAATCCCACCCTCGCCGCATCTTTGTTTCCTGCGGCGACGGTGGGGTACCCAAACCTTGCACGATCCCTGAAAATGCCTTAGTCAGCTGCTACTGCCCGAGGGGACAACTTCGACTGGACGAGTTCATCGAAGATGGAGCGGTATTGGATCATCGCGGTTCTGAGCTCTTCGGTGGTGGCTTCTTTATCGCCGAGCCGCATCGCGATGGCGTGGGCCACGCGGTAGTCTTCCATGACCCTGGGATAGGTGACGGAGACATCGCTGGCACGCTGTTCAAAGCCGGCCTGGGGATATCCGCGGGCTTCAAGGAGCGAATTGATGAGGTCGTCGGCTTCAGTAACCGCGGCCTTGGGATGGTCGACGAAGCGGGACTGCACTGTATGCCATTCGGTGACGAAGCGCTCGCGCTCGGTTGCGGCGAGGTCGCGGAGTTTGAGCGTTTCGACGCGGTTGGTGCGGCCGGCCAGTTTAGCTTCGGCTTGGCGCGCGGAGGGGTGCATCTTGACCTCGCGGTCGTACTCCGATCCGAAGCGATTACGCAGTGCCAGGGTCCTGGTTTTGCGGTGCTGCATGTATAAAGCAACCACAATCATAACCAGGACGACGAGTAAAACTACGGCGATGGTGATCTGGGTGTATGTGAGGTGATAGAAAACCCCGTTGAATTGAAACTGCATGGCGATCTCCTGTGCATCGAATTTCTGCCGTTGCCGGCGCAGCGGCACGATTGCAAGGAGTATGGATCGGGGCTACTGTTGGTTGCTGACCAGAATTGCTCAATGGTCGATTGAACTGCGGATTGCTGCTAGCACGGCGGCTGTGTGGATTTGTACCCTCCCAGGTCCCAGAATCGGGACCCGGGGCATAATCCTTATTGCGCAATCACGCGGTCATGGTACTAGCTTCTGTGTTGCGTGGTGGTGTCACGGACTTCGTGGACTTGCATGCGAGTCTGATTGTGATTGTGCCATGCATCCGGTGCGAGAAAGGAGCCTTGCCTGGTACGGTCCCGGTCAAACTGATCCTGATCGAACGCCGTGTCGAAGTAATTGAGAAACGGCGGCGTTCTCTTTCGGCGGAAGTCAAGATACGCGGCGACGACAATCAGGGCGACAAGGATCAGAGCAATGGCGCCAGTGAGGAGTTGTGGATTCGTCAGATGAAATGGCATTCGCTTCTCCTGCCCGTAGGGTGTTCGCGCAGGCCGCATTGGGGCACGGCCCTGACGCAAAGAGTCTGAAAGGAGTATCAGAGGGCGTTGGCGGGATTACTGGCCAAAATTGCTCAGGCTGGCGAAAAGAATGGGGATGCGGGGTGGAAAAAGGACGCTAGTGTTCGTTTCTTCCGGGGCGAAGCATGAGATCTTTTATGGCTTCGCGGGGGTCTTTGCCTTCGTCGAGGATTTGCTCCATCTGCTCGGTGATGGGCATTTCAATATTGTGCTGGCGTGCGAGGCCGAGGGCGGCGCGGGTGGTGAGGACGCCTTCAGCGACTTTGCCGCCGAGCGAGGCGAGAATTTCAGGCAGCTTGCGTCCCTCGCCGAGCGCGTGGCCGACTGTCCGATTGCGGCTCAGTGAGCCTGTGCAGGTAAGTACCAGGTCGCCGACGCCGGAGAGGCCGGCGAGGGTTTCGCGGCGGCCTCCGCAAGCTACGGCGAGGCGGGTGATTTCTGCGATGCCGCGGGTCATAAGGGCGGCGGCGGAGTTATAGCCGAGGCCGACACCGGCGGCCACGCCGGCTGCGATGGCGATGACGTTCTTGAGCGCTCCGCCGAGCTCGACGCCAATGACATCGGTAGACGTGTACAAGCGGAGGGTCTCGGAGGAAAACTCGCTTTGGATGCGGG
>DASRLI010000161.1:0-13268 GCA_035648535.1 Occallatibacter sp.
GATCTGCGGACTGTATTTGTGTTGCGCGCGGTGGCAGGCTTTACGGCGGCTGAAACGGCGGGGTTGCTGGCTGAGTATGGTGGGCCGCAGGCGGCTGGATGGAACGCGGATGGGGTGCGGGCGGTGTTTCGCCAGGGGCTCTGTTCGTTGGCTTCGCAACTCATTCAGGCTTCGGCGGCGCGCGGGTAGGGACCCCAGGGATCAGGGGTCAGGGGTCAAAGGCTCGTCGGTTGAGGTTCGTGGTATCCCACCCTAGCGACAAAAACAAAGGCGTCGCGAGGATGGGGCACCCGACATTTGTGCTTAGGACGGGGTACCCGACAGCCGTGACGAGGATTGGGCTCTCTGCTCCTAGGCTGGAGTTTTTGGATTCGATCACACCTTCAGAGTGGGTACCCGGCGTCACGGCGAGTTCGACGGCAGTTCGATACAATCCAAATTAGAACCTCGCTGCCCTTCTTGAGCATCTATTATGGGCAGCAATCTTTTGGGGCCTAAGCGTTTCGCTGTGAGTTGAATAACCTTGATTTCGTCAAAATCTTCGCTGAGGAATACGGTCTTTTCCTGTGCCTTCGCGGGCCTGCTGAGCCTTGCGCTTCCGGCTGTTGGTGCTCAAACGCCGCAGGCTCCCAATCAAACGGCGCCGACGGCGGCCAGCTTTCAGGGCAGCGTGCCCTTGGGCGAGGTATCTGCGCATCCGATGGGGCTGTCTCTCGACGATGCCATGCAGAGGGGCCTGAGAGCGAACCTGGGCGTGATTTTGAGCGGGACCCAGACAACGGCGGCGCGCGGCCAGCGGCTCAGCGAACTGCAGGCGCTGTTGCCCGAGGTGGACTTTAAAGCGCAGGAAAGCCTGTTGCAGGTGGACCTGCCCGCGCAGGGGTTGCGGATACCGGGTTTTCCCAAGATTATCGGGCCGTTTGGCTATACGGATTTGCGGGCAACCCTAACCTGGTCGCTGGTGGACGTGGCATCGTTGCGCAACTACATGGCTGCGAAGCACAACTTTGCTGCGGCGCAATTATCCGCGCAAGACGCTCAGGACCTGGTGGTGCTGACCGTGGGCAATGCGTACCTGCTTGTAGTCGCGGATGAGACGCAGGTGAGCAGCGTGGAGGCACAGGTGGCAACAGCGAAGGTTTCGCTGGACCAGGCATCTGCCAATCACAGTGCGGGGACGGCGCCGCTGCTGGATGAGTTGCGCGCCCGGGTGGATTATCAGACGCTGCAACAGCAGTTGATTGTCGCGCAGAATGCTTTGGAGAAGGACAAGCTGGCGCTGGCACGGACAATCGGATTGCCGCTGGCGCAAAGCTTTTCGCTGACCGACAAGGTTCCTTACGCGGCCTTCGATCAGATCGATGTCGATGGCGCGATTCGCGAAGCGCACGCCAACCGCAAGGATCTTGCCGCCATGCTGGAACAGACCAGGGCAGCCGAGGAGCAGCGCAAGGCAGCTACCGCAGACCGGCTGCCCACGTTCAAGTTCAACGGCGACTATGGTGATATCGGGGTAAACGTAGCCCACTCGCATGGCACCGGGGATGCAACGGGCACCGTGAGTGTTCCGTTGTTCAAGGAATTTGGTCTGCGCGGTGAGGCGCAGACGGCGCAGGCGCAACTGGACACGGCGCGAGCGCAGGCGAGCGATAAAAGCGCGCAGGTGGATGCGGATGTGCGCGATGCATTGCTGGACATTGCTTCCGCGCAGAAGCAGGTGGAAGTGGCGCGATCGAGCGTGGAACTGGCCAGTGAAGAGCTGAAAGAGGCGCAGGAACGGTACGCCAACGGCGTCAGCGATAACCTGGGAGTGAGCCAGGCGCAACAGTCGGTGGCGCAGGCCGACGATCAATATGTGGCCAGTCTTTACCGGCATAATATGGCCAAGCTCAGTCTGGCGCGGGCGCTTGGCGCGGGTGCGAGTTACAAGACCTATCTGGGAGGGAAGTGAACGTGGCGGACTCTAATCCAACACCGGCTCCGAACGAATCGATCACAGAGACTGAGATCGTGCAGCCGCAGTCACGGCGCAGGGGCATTCTAATTGTCGTGGTGGTGATAGTTGCGCTGGTTGCAGCCGGCATCTGGTGGCGCTCGACTTACAGTGAGGACACAGACGACGCGCAGGTGAACGGCCACTTGATTCAGGTAAGTTCGCGGATCGCCGGCCAAGTGCTCAAGGTGGATGTGCAGGAGAACCAGGTGGTGAAGGCGGGTGACACGATCGCCGAGCTGGACCCCAGCGACTACCAGGTTGCGGTGGAGAACGCTGAGGCGGCTCTGGCCAGCGCGGAAGCGAATGCTGCTGCGGCCGATGTGGCCGTGCCCATTGCCACGGCGAATACGGGGAGCAATCTGACCTCGGCAGGCGCGGATGTGAGCGGGACGCAGGCCGGAGTGGCGCAGGCTGAGAAGCAACTGGAGTCGGCGAAGGCTCGCGTAGCGCAGGCCCAGGCCAACAGCACTAAGGCCCAGGCCGATCTGGAGCGCTATAAGCCGCTGGTGGAGAAGGACGTCATCAGCAAGCAGCAGTGGGATGCGGCGGTGGCCGCAGCGGACGCCGCCAAGGCCGCACTGGCTGACGCAAGCGCCGGCCAGCAGGCTGCAGCGGACGGCATTCGCGTAGCGCACGAGCGGGAAGCGCAGGCGCAAGCAGGGCTGAAGTATGCACAGACCGGGCCGCAGCAAGTGGCCGCGCAGAGTGCGCGCGCAAAGCAGGCGCTGGCCCAGGTAAAGCAGGCGCAGGCGCAACTGGACCAGGCGAAACTGAACTTGAGTTATACCAAGATTGTGGCCCCGGCGGCGGGAATCATCACCCGCAAGAGCGTGGAGATTAACCAGAATGTTTCGACGGGACAGAATCTGCTGACTCTGGTTTCGCTCGAAGACCTTTGGGTGACGGCAAACTTCAAGGAAACGCAACTGCGGCACATGAGCGCCGGGCAGGCGGTGGAGATTGCCGTGGACTCGACGGGCAAGATGTATCACGGCAAGGTGACTCAGATCGGTGGGGCGACTGGGTCGGTGCTGAGCCTTTTTCCGCCGGAGAATGCGACCGGCAACTACGTGAAGGTGGTCCAGAGGGTGCCGGTGCGAGTGGACTTTGCCGATCTGGCGAAAGAAGACCCTGATCATCAACTCCGGCCGGGCCTGTCGGTTGAGCCCAAGGTGAGAGTAAAGGATTAAGTGGCAGCCTCGGGCAGCCAGTGTGATTTCCCGTCTTTCCCTTGAGAACGCGAAGTGCGAATTCGATCGGCGAGAGAGTGTAAATGAAGGTCCGGAAATCGTTCGTTCTGGGAACTCTAATCGCAATCATCGTTGTGGTGTTCGGCGTTGTTGCGCTCAAGTGGCGTGGCTTTCGTGCCACATCCACACCAACCGCTTTCGAAGCCGACACAGCACGATTCATACGCGACCTGGCGATTCCGCGCGCGGAGCGGCAGAAGAAGAGTCCGTTCGCGGGAGATTCGGCTGCGCTGGAGCAGGGCCGCGAAGATTTTCTCGCGCGCTGCGCTTCCTGCCATGGAGTCGATGCTCGCGGACGAACCAGCATCGGAGCGAATGTTTATCCGCGCGTTCCCGATCTGCACGGCGACGCAACGCAAGATCTCACCGACGGCGAGATTCACTACATCATTGAGAACGGAATTCAGTTTACAGGCATGCCGGCAATGGGAAGTACCCACCGCGAATTCGGTGCAGACAGCTGGAAGCTTGTGGCTTACATCCGAAACCTTCGCTCCCTGACGCCCGGCGAAATATCTCTCGAGGCCGCGGCTTCCGCTTCAGCGCATTACACCGGCTCGCAGTCTTGCCAGAAATGCCATGCGGAAATTTATGAGCGCTGGAAGAAAACTCCAATGGCGAACGTGGTGCGCGACCCGCGCGAGCATCCGGACGCGATCATTCCCGACCTCAATACGAACAAGGTCGCGAAGTTCACCAAGGTTCAGGTTGCGCTGGTGTACGGAAGCATCTGGAAGCAGCGCTACTTCACGAAAGTCGGCGACGACTACTACCCGCTCGGCGCTCAATGGGACGTCGGCACCCATGCCTGGCTTCCCTACCATGTTCCTGACAGTGGAGCGGACTGGTGGACGGCCTTCTATCCATCGGACAACATGCAGCGGCCGACGGGCCCAACATGCGATGGCTGCCATTCGGTCAATTACGACATCCACACCAGGCAGGTTACCGAGTGGAACGTGGGCTGCGAACGCTGCCATGGTCCCGGCAGCGAACATGTAGCGCATCCTACACGCACCAACATTCTCAACCCGGCGCAGATGGACGATGTGGCGGCGGACGATACCTGCATTCAATGCCACTCCCAGGGCGAGCCTCGCACAAGTCCCATTGAAGGGAAGTACTATGACTGGCCGGTGGGCTATCGCGTCGGCCTGCGCCTCAACGACTACTGGAAGCTTGAAGATCATACGCTGGGGCAGACAAGCTTTACGCACTTCGCGGATGGCACCGCGCACAAAAACAGGATGCAGGGCAATGACTTTGTGCAAAGCGTGATGTACCGGCATGGAGTCACGTGCGCGTCGTGCCACAATGTGCATGGCACCGCGAACAATGCGCAGCTTCGAGAGCCAGCGAACAAATTGTGTCTCGACTGTCACGGTCCATCGTCGCCAAATGGCCCGCACACGGCGACGCTTGAGGCACACACGCATCACAAGGCCGGGAGCGCGGGCAGTGAGTGCATCGCCTGCCATATGCCGAAGATTGAGACTGAGGGAGTGCCGGGAGCTTTTGTCAGGTCGCACACCTTCGCGTTCATTTCTCCGACGATGACCGATAAATACAAAATTCCGAACCCGTGCACATCGTGCCACGCGGACAAGACCACGGCCTGGGCTGCAAAGGAACTTAGCGGCTGGGAAACGACATCACCGTGGCGCGTTGGGGATTGACGCGAGGGACTGTCCGCGCTCTGGTTGCGAATCCCTAATTGCGAATCCCTAATTGCGAATTGTAGACATGTACCAGAGGCGGACGCTGTCGTCGGCACTGCCTGATGCAACAATGCTGCCGTCCTGATTGAACGCGACGGCGTTGATGGCAGCGGATTGCCCTTGCAGCGTGCTGAAGGCTGCGAGTGCGCCGCTGACATGCCACAGCTTTACGGTGGAGTCGTCGCTGCCCGATGCGAGCGTGCTGCCGTTGGGCGAGAAGGCTACCGAGCGGACCGGGCCTGTATGCCCGGTGAGCGTGCGAGTGATTCTTCCTGTTCTGGTATCCCAGAGAATGATGGTCGCATCGTCGCTGCCCGATGCGAGTGTGCGGCCGTCGGGCGAAAAAGCCACGGAATTGACGGCGCGGGCGTGGCCCTGCAAAGTGCGCAGGAGTTTTCCGGAGGACGCGTCCCATAGCTTGATGGTCGCGTCTGCGCTGCCGGAGGCAAGGATACTGCCATCGGGCGAGAAGGCTACGGAATTGACATCCGCCCGGTGGCCGGCCAGGATGCGGGATACTTCTTCGGCGGGCAGATTCCACAACCGAACGGTTTTGTCGCTGCTGCCCGATGCCAGGATGCGGCCATTCGGCGAGAAGGCCACGCAGTTGACCCTCGCGGTGTGGCCAACGAAGGTGTCCAGAACCTGTCCGCTGGCCACGTCCCATTGCTTCACGTCCCGGTCCCACTCCGCCGTTGCCAGAATGTTGCCATGAGGGTTGAATGCAAGAGCACTCACGTGGTCCGGCACGACATTCAAGGCCTTGCCGGTATTCACATCCCAAAATTGGATGGTGTTGTCGTGGCTGGCCGATGCGAGAGTTTGTCCGTTGGCGCTGAAGGCGATGGAGAGAATCGGCTGAGACTGGCTCTGCAGGCTGACGAATTTTACTTTGGGCCCTCGGAAGCGAAGCGCGGAGTATCCCAGGCCGGCCAGGATTACGAACGCCAGCACCCATACCCACCCCGATAAGCCTGTCGTGAGTTTGCCAATGGGATCGGTGTTGGCGGCGGAAACATGCTGGCGCGATGCTTCTCTGTTGCGATTCTCGACGGGCGTGGGGCTCGGGGCTGCGGGCTGGATAACGACCGCACTCGGAAGGTCAGTGGGAGCAGGAACGATCGGCGCGTGCTCAGGAATCTGCGCGGAAGCGTGCAGCGGAACCTCAGCTGCGCGGGTGCCCGCTGCATTCGGATCTGCGGCAACAGGGATGGATGGGTCGTAGACGATGGTATCCAGCAAAGCAAGCACCGCCGGCACGCCTTGCGGGCGGTCTTTGCGGTCCTTGGCAAGGAGCCGAAGCACGAGCGCGTCCAGGCCCTTCCATCTCGCCAATTCAGGCCGGAGTGAACTGGGCGCGCGCGGCGCAGTGTTCATGTGCTTCTGCGCCCACTCGTGGTAATTTTCCGCTTCGAAGACTTGCTGGCCGGTGAGCATATCGAAGAGCAGACCACCAAGTGCGTATAGATCGGTTCGGCCGTCGAGGTCGGCGGCGCGAGTACCGTTCCACTGCTCGGGAGCGGCAAAGGCCATGGTGAGCAGCATGTTTCCGGTGCGCGTGTGGTGGCCGCTATCCTTGGTGGCCACAATGCCAAAGTCAGCGATCTTAGGAATCCAATGTGTGCCATCGTTGGCCATCAGAATGTTGTCGGGCTTGATGTCGCGATGGACCATTCCTTTGGCGTGTGCTGCACCCAGGCCTTCAGCAATGCCGCGGGTTATTTCCAGCGCCAACGTCACATCGAAGGGTCGGGGCGCGGCCTTGAGGAATGTCCTCAGGTTGGGCCCGTTGACGTATTCCATTGAGAAAAACAGGGAGCCGTCTTCGGCGCGTTCCGGATCGCCGCAGTCGACAACATGGCGGTTGCGGATCTTGCGGAGGGTGCGTACTTCGCGAAGAAAGCGCCGCGTGAATTCTTCGTCTTCGCTCAGATCCTGGGACAGAAACTTGAGGGCGCGCGGCTCGTTCATAAGGGTGTGCTGCGCAAGGTAGACAGCGCCCATGCCGCCCTTGCCGAGCTTTTCAATGATCCTGTAGTTGCCACGAATGAGCATGCCAGGGCGCAGATCGCGAATCTCACTGAGCAGGCCGCCGTGGATTGGGCATTGGGTGAGGCTGTCGGGATAACCGGACTCGCACTGCGGGCAGATCTTCATTTCATCGCACAGCTTCGATCGAGGGAGTTTGCGTCTGATGCGCAATCGGTAACTGAATTGTTACAGTCGGAGTTGGCGGTGCGCAACGAAGCGCCCGTTGACGCATTTGCCGGCGGCGGGGATAGATTGTGGCGAGTGTGCGGCGGCTAAAGGGCGGAAAACAATTTAGAGTGGATGGAGCACAGCCATGAAAGATTCCATCTACGTCTCGAAAGAGAACTACCTGAAGGCGATTCTTGAGGCCGAGGCCGAGGGGCATCAGGTCATTCCGGCCATGTTGGCGCACTGGCTTGAAGTGTCGGCGCCGGCGGTCACCATGGCGCTGAAGCGGCTCAAGCGGGACGGGTTTGTTGAAGTGGGCGAAGACGGCATTGTGCGTCTCACCGCAACAGGGCGGGAGACGGCTTATCGCACCGCGCTCAGGCATCACCTCATCGAGCGCATGCTGAGTGAGATCTTCGGGATGGAGTGGCACGAAATTCACGAAGAGGCGGAGCGGCTGGAGCATGCGGTTTCGCCGGCCTTCGAGACCAAGCTCAGAGAAAAACTGGGCGAGGGCGGGGCCTGCCCGCACGGAAATGCTGTGCTTCCGGAGAACCCTATAGAGCGAAAACGGCGGGGCGAGGTGCCGCTTTCAGAGGCTGCCGAGGGCAAACGCTACACCGTGACCAGCCTGCAGGAACGCGATCCGAAGCTGCTGCTGTTTCTTCATCAGGCAGGCGTCGGGCCGGGCAAGAACCTGAAGGTCATGCGCCAGAATTATGACCAAACCGTTTTAATTGAGTTATCTACAGGAAACTGCATCCTGGGGAGACCGGCGGCAGAAGCGGTATGGCTGCGACCGGAAAATTGACTGTAATTAAATATAATAAAATTTATTAACCATAATTAACAAGTCGTGCCATACTTGGGTTGAGGAGCCTTCGCGGCTCTTCCACCTCACCCATGTCCGCAGAATCCAGAACACTCGCCGAGCCCATCGAGCCCTCCTTACCGGAGCTGCATTCGAGCGTGCGCATCTCGAAATCGCCATTCTTCTGGCGGCGGTTGTTGGGATTTCTGGGGCCGGGATTTCTGATCTCTGTGGGGTACATGGACCCAGGCAACTGGGCCACCGACATCGCGGGCGGCTCGCGCTTCGGGTACACTCTGCTGTTTGTCATCATGGCGTCGAACCTGATCGCTGTTCTGTTGCAGAGCCTGAGCCTGAAACTGGGCGTGGCCACGGATCGGGACCTGGCGCAGCTTTGCCACGAAGAATTTGGGCGTCGGGTAAGCTTTGTGCTCTGGCTGGGCGCGGAGATTGCGATTGCGGCCTGCGACCTGGCGGAAGTGATAGGCTCGGCGATTGCGCTGAACCTGCTGTTTCATATTCCGCTGCTTTACGGCGTGCTGATCACCGGGCTGGATGTGCTGCTGATTCTGCTGTTGCAGCGCTGGGGGTTCCGTTATGTTGAGGCGCTGGTGATCGCACTGATCGGGACCATCATTGCGATGTTCGGCGTGCAGATGTTTCTGTCGCGCCCGGATTACTGGCCGGTGCTGCACTTTTTGTTTATTCCCTCGGCCTCGATCGTCACCAACCCCAGCATGCTGTACATCGCGATTGGAATGCTGGGCGCGACGGTGATGCCGCACAATCTTTATCTCCACTCGTCGATTGTGCAGAGCCGCAGATACAAGCGGACGCCGGAGGGCAAGCGCGAAGCCATCTTCATGGCTAACCTGGACTCGGGGCTGGCGCTGACAGTGGCGCTGTTTGTGAACGCGGCAATTCTGATTGTGGCGGCGGCGGTGTTTTATCGCAGCGGGCACTTTGAGGTTGCGGCCATTCAGGACGCTTACAAGCTGCTGAGCCCGCTCCTGGGCGCGGCGGGCGCAAGCACGCTTTTTGCCGTGGCGCTGCTGGCAAGCGGGCAGAACTCCTCGATTACCGGCACGCTGGCCGGGCAGGTGGTGATGGAGGGATTCATCCACCTCAAGGTGTCGCCGTGGATGCGGCGTTTGATTACCCGAACGCTGGCGATTATCCCCACCATCATCGTCGTCGCCATTAACGGCGAACAGGGGACGGAAAAACTGCTGATCCTGAGCCAGGTGATTCTGTCACTGCAGTTGAGTTTTGCGGTGGTGCCGCTTGTGATGTTTACCGGAAGCCGCCGCCGCATGGGCGAATTTGTGAACGGGCGCTGGCTGCAAGGGCTGGCGTGGTTTGTGGCGGCGTTGATTGCAGGGCTCAACGTGTGGTTGCTGATTCAAACTGCCATGGGCCGCTGAAGCAATTACTTCACATTCCGAAAAACTACGTTGCTGCATCCGCTAATATTGAGGCGATGCAAGTTCTATCCGCAGCCGAGATGCAGGCCTGTGACCGCGCGACAACAGAGCGGTACGGCGTGGCGTCGCTCGATTTGATGCGCGCTGCTGCGGCGGCCGCTGCGGCGTTTGCACGGGAGCAGTTCCCACAGGCGCGCCGCGTGACGGTGCTGTGCGGCCGGGGCAACAACGGCGGCGATGGAATGATGGTGGCGTGGCTGCTGGCCGATGCCGGGCTGGCGGTGACGACTCTGCTGCTGGGCGAGCCCGAAGGCTTGAAGGGCGACGCGCTGGAGGCCTGGCTGGAACTGAGCAATCATCCGCAGGGGCCGCCGCGCGGGCAGATTCACGTTGTGAAGGCGGCGGAGGATCTGGCGCGGCTCAAGGGGGTTCTCGATACCGACCTGATTGTGGATGCGGTGGTGGGGACTGGGTTCAAGCCGCCGCTGAAGGGGCTGGCGCTGACGGCGCTGAAGTGGATGAAGGGCAGCACGGCTCCAGTTCTTGCGATTGACTTGCCTTCCGGATGGGCTGCTGATGCTACCAGCGCCACAGTGGACGCGCCCGTGTTCCACCCCACGGACAAAAGCCCGTCCGCGGGGACCCCGGTTTTTCCAGCCGATGCCGTGATCACATTTACCGCGCCCAAGCCGGCGCATGTGTTTGGGCAGTTGACCAGGGCGTGGGACCAGCCGGTGGTCGTGGCTCCGATTGGCTCACCGGAGGCTGCAATTGTTTCCGCGCTGAAGCTCAGCTGGGCGGGGACGTCCATGGCGCTGGTGCAGACCGCTCGTCCGGCCTCGGCAAACAAAGGCCTGTTTGGCCACGTGCTCGTTGTCGGTGGAACATTTGGTTCGGCTGGCGGCAAGGCCGGCGCGCCTTCAATGACGGCACTGGGGGCGTTGCGCGTCGGGGCTGGGCTGGTGACGGCTGCGGTTCCGGCACCGGCGCTGGCGGTAGTGTCCGCGATTGTGCCGGAGTTGATGACGTGGCCGCTGGAAGCAAGCGCAGCGGGCTCCATCTCCGACGTGAATCTTGCGCCGGACCGGGTTGAGGCACTGATGGCGGGCAAAACAGTGCTGGCGATCGGGCCGGGACTGGGGCAGTCGCCGGAGACCGTGAAGTTTACGACCGGATTGCTGGCGGCGACGAAAATTCCTGTGGTGATTGACGCGGATGCCTTGAATATTCTGGCGGCGAAGCCGGTGCTGCTGGCCAAACTGGCCAAGGGGCGGACGCTGGTATTGACGCCGCATCCGGGCGAGATGGCGCGGCTCACCGGGCTGACGGTGGCGGAGGTACAGGCCAGGCGGCTGGAGACGGCGCGAGCATTTGCCGAGCGGCTGGGCGTGACATTGGTGCTGAAAGGGGCGCGGACGCTGATTGCGCACCCAAATGGAGAGGTCGCTGTGAATACGACGGGCAATCCCGCGATGGCCAAGGGCGGCAGCGGCGACCTGTTGACGGGGCTGATTGCGGGGCTGCTGGCGCAGTATCCGAGCGATGTGGCGCAGGCCGTCGAGGCGGCGGTTTATCTGCATGGGCTGGTCGCGGACCTGGCTGTCCGCGAGTCCGATGAGCACACGTTGCTGGCCACCGACAGCCTTCAATTTCTGTCCCGGGCCTTTCGTTTTGAGACTTCGCACTTTCACAATGGCGGTACAAACGGATATGTTTGGATGCAGGGGTTGCCGGCAGATGCGTTTCCTGCGGTAGCCTCGGTCAAGGGGTCAGAATGAGCAACGTCGTCCTACCTGCAGAAGGCAGAATCCACGAATTCACGACGCAGAGCGGCGCTGACACGATTGAGGTGGGGCGCAAACTGGCGCGCCTGCTGAAGCCGCCGCAACTGCTGCTGCTGCGCGGCGACCTGGGCACGGGCAAGACCACGCTCGTGAAAGGCATTGCCGAGGCCCTTGACGCGGCTGAAGCGGATGAGGTGACCAGCCCGACGTTTACCCTTCTGCACGAGTACGACGGTACGCAGAACGGCAAGCCGGTGAAGCTCTATCACCTGGACGTCTATCGCCTGGAAGGCGAGCGTCAACTCGAGACGCTCGGCCTCGACGAACTTCTGACGCCGGATGCACTGGTGCTGGTGGAGTGGGGCGATAAGTTCAAGAGCATTCGCAAACGGGCTACGGGTGAGATTGCGATCACTTCAGCGGGCGGCGACGCGCGGAAGATTACTGTGACTCTGAAGGAATAAGGGAGTTCGCGGAGTTAGCCGTGCTGCGCACGTGTCTGCGCAGTGATTGGTGCTGCCTCATTCAATCAAAGGTCCCATGAATCGAATTCCAATTAGAGAAGTGCAGGAGACGCTGGCCGGCGTTCTCGTAAAGCTTGGCATGTCCGCAAAACGGGCGCAGATTTGCGCGCGCCTTTTTGCGGAGACCACGCGCGATGGCGTGTATACGCACGGAATCAACCGCTTCCCGCGGTTTGTGGGCACCATTCAAAACGGCAGCGTGGACGTGAAGGCGGAGGCGCGGCGTGTTTCCGGGTTCGGCGCGCTGGAGCGTTGGGACGGGCTGCGAGGGCCGGGCAATCTGAACGCGCTCACGGCGATGGAACGTGCGATAGGCTTGAGCCGCGAGCACGGAATTGGATGCGTGGCGCTGGGCAACACCAACCACTGGATGCGCGCAGGCACTTACGGATGGCAGGCGGCCGATGCTGGAATGATCGGCATCTGCTGGACGAACACGATGCCGAATCTGCCGCCGTGGGGCGGAGTGGAGCCGGTAATCGGCAACAATCCTCTGGTGCTTGCGGTGCCGCGTGAGAGTGGGCCGGTGGTGCTGGATATGGCCATGTCGCAGTTTTCGTATGGGACGCTCGAGAGCTACCGCAAGAAGGGCGAGATGCTGCCGGTGGATGGTGGGTTCGACGAGGTGGGTAACCTGACGCGCGATCCGGGAGCTATCGAAAATTCGTGGCGGCCGCTGCCGGTGGGTTACTGGAAGGGTTCGGGGCTTTCCGTGGTGCTGGACATGATTGCGGCCATGATGACGCTGGGCAAGGCGACGCATGAGCTTTCCCGCGATCCGCTGTTTGAAGCGGGAATCTCGCAGATGTTTCTGGCTATCAATCCTGCGGCGTTCGGGCCGGCGCCGCGGGCCGCGGAGATTGCCGACGAGATTGTGGCTTCGCTGCACGGCTGCAAACCTGCGAAAGAAGGAAGCAAAGTGCGCTATCCGGGCGAGCAGACGCTGCGCGTGCGCGCTGAGAATGAGAAGCTCGGTCTGCCGGTTGAGCCGGCGGTGTGGGAGCAGATCCTGGCGATGTGACAAGCCAGATCCGCTTGGCGCGTGTAAGCGGAGTAAGCCGTACGGCGCACGACTTCGAATCTTCGATCCTTCTTGTGCTCCCTCCCTTGGTATTGTTAGTCTTAGGTACTTCGGCATTTCCAGCGAAGGTTTCATCTGGACTTGTCTTGTCCTGGCAGTGCAAAATGAGAACCATTAGCATGCTGTCAATGTTGTCGCGACCAGCTTAGGCGGCTTGATTTTGGTGGGGAATTTTGGAAGGTGACTACGACGACTGACTGGAAACGCAGGCTACGCAAGCTGGGGCATTATGAACTGTCAAGGCCGGAAAGGCGAACTCCGTCTGGACTTGCAGCCAAGTACGGCGGTGTCTCGGCTCCGAAGCTAGGGCGCATCAAGCAAATCAGCTCGACCGGCCTTTACCTGTTCACAGAAGAACGCTGGCCCGTTGATGAAGTGATCTCAATGACCCTGCAAAGGGAAGGGCCGCAGGAAAGCCTTTCCGCGCTTCAGATTGATGTGCAGGCGCGGGTCGCTTCCCATGGCAAAGATGGTGTTGGGT
>DASRLI010000162.1:0-4827 GCA_035648535.1 Occallatibacter sp.
TAATCACGTGGTGTCTTCCGAGAAGAAGGCCCTGGCCGGCCACGCTGTTACAAAAGTTTAGGTTGAAGTGGACAATCGTGGGAAATGCCCTCGTTGCGAGCGAGGGCATTTTTCATGGTATTCATTCAAGGCAGGGGCGAATCCAAGGCACGCTCTTCTGTATACGCTCGACAATGTGGTTTCGCGGGCGATTGACGCTTTCGTTGGTCCATTTGGGATGTTGTGGCTCGCCAAAATAACGATCTTCCTTCAAATCAAAGAGATGGCAGCTACACCTGATTCGGCCTGTCCCCGTGTAAGACTGACCTCATGCTGCGCCTGATGAGGCGTTCGTCGACCCCGGCTGTTGGGTTTTTGTGTTGCGACTCAAGTCCCAAACGTTGCAATTTTGCAGTTACTTTTGCATTTGCTTTTCTACTGTTGCGTGACAACCTGTTCTGAGTCGCAAGGGTTTATCGATCCTCCAGTGCGACAATCTCAACTGACGCCCAATGCGCGATTCCACGGGCGCCCACCCCCGAAGCAAGAATTTGTGAATCTTGCCCAAATGCCAATATGACTCCCGGCGCCTAGGGCGTTTCCCGGGGCGAATCCATGAATTTGGCAGTCAGCTTCTGTGATGCCCGTCTTAAGGAAGCAATAAGGTTCTTTTTGAGATTCCGGCACAAACGCGCTGGCTGAGCGGATTCGCTACGAGTCACGGAGAGCGTCGACTGGGGAAGTTCGCGCGGCTCGCTGAGAAGGCAATAGACAAGCGACTATAGAAACCAGCCCCATGATGCCTGCAGCACCGCTGAGGATGGACAAGTTGAAGGCAGGCACATGGAAGAGCACCGACTGCATAGCTCGACCGGCCAGCCATGCTCCGACTCCCCCAAGCATCACACCATAAGCGAGCAGACGTAATGCGAGAAATAAGAATTGGTTGCGGATCTGTCCGGGCTGCGCTCCCAGCGCCATGCGCACGCCAATCTCGCGGCGGCGCTGTTCGACGGCATAGCTCAACACGCCATAGCTGCCGATGGCAACGAGCAGCAGGGCTATGGCGGAGAAGAGAGCCGCAAGGAGCGCCGGTGTACGTTGAGCGGCAAGACTGTCGGTAACACGGGCTTCCATGGTGCGGACATCGTTGACGGGCAGGTCGGGGTCAACTCGCCGGACGGCCCCTTGCAGCGTCAGTCCAAGCGATTCCGGTGGCAGGCTGGTGCGGACGGCCACGAAGATGTCATCGCTGTGAAAGGCGTAGGGATAGTAGATGGCGCCCTGAGCTGCTTCGTCGGTTAATCCTGCCTGTTTCACACTTCCAACAACGCCGACGATCATAAAGGCATCGACATCTTTGCGCTGCTCGCCGCCCTCGAACAAACGATGGCCAAGAGCGCTGCCGTTCGGCCAATAGTAGTGAGCGAAGTCCTGGTCCACAACGCAGACTCGCTGATTGCTTCGTGAATCGGCCTCCGTAAGGAATCGGCCTTCGAGCAGGGAGAAACCCATGGCCTTGAAATAGTCGCCTCCAACCCCGTATGAGTAGTGACCGCGGGGTGACTCGCCAGCTTGGGCCAAGCGCCCTTGAATCGTGGCGGAACTCTTGCCGCTCCTTCCACTGAAAGGCACATTTGTAACGACACCCGCGGAGAGAACCCCAGGCAAATGACCGATCTTATCGATCAGCTTCTCAGTAAAGGCAACGCGGGCGGTGTTATCGGAATAGCTCTTCAATGGAAGTGAGATCTTTCCGGTGAGGATGTGGTCGGATCGGAATCCAGGAGAAACATCCATCGAGCGCTGCAGACTGATCCCAAGCAGGCCGGCGCCCGCCAGCAGCATGAAGGCCAATGCAATCTGGGAAACGACGAAACTGTGGCGCAGAGATTGAGTAGTACGGGCGCTAGTTCCGGATCGGCCCTCAGATTGAAGCGCGTCTCTCAGTGGGCGTCGAAGATTGAGCCAGGCGATTGGCACTGCTAGCAACACGCCCATCGTAATGGCTGCCGCCAACGCGACCATTGCCAAGCGGGCGTTGAAGACAATCTGGCTCCCCAACGGCAGGCGTTCTGCGCCAAGCACGCTTAGCAGCCGAATTCCGCCGGCGGCAACCGCGAGCCCGAGCAGTCCTCCGCCCATAGTCAGCAAAGTTGTTTCAACCAGCACTTCGCTGGCGATATGTTTCCGACTCGCACCCAAAGCCTGCCGCACAGCGTGTTCCTTTGCTCGACTACCGGCACGAACCAGAAACAGATTCCCTAGGTTGACCGCACCGATCAGGAGAAGAGTGAGGACGCCCGCTTGCAGTAACAGAAGTGTGGGCCTGATGGCCGCAACGTGGTCGGCATGCAACGGTACTACCAGCGACCGAAAGCCTGCATCGGCCATCATCTTAGCCTGGGGGTCGTCTACCTCCAATCTGGCGTTCTGCGCGTCCATCTGCTCCTGCGCCTGCGCGAGACTAATGCCCGGTATAAGCCGGGCGATCATTTGGGTGGAATTTCCACCGGAATGCCGCTGCAGTGGTGTGCGATCTTCGGGTCTCGATGCAAAGGGAAAGTAAAGGCGCGCCTCGGAAGAGAGAAACCGGAAGTCGGGTGGCAGGATGCCAATGACTGTGGTGGGATTACCGTTCACGCGAACTTTCTTCCCGATGATGTGAGGGTCTGCATTGGAGTTGTGTCGCCAAAAGGCGTCGGTGATCACGACAACGTTATCGGTACCAAACGAAGTCTCTTCTTCCTTGAAAGCGCGTCCCAAGATGGGGCCGAGCCCAAGGGTAGAGAAAAAGTCCGGAGAGATTCGCGCAACCTGTTCGCGTTCTGTTGATCCGCTCTCACCGATAATCGCAGTGCCGTAGCGATAGATCGCGATCGAGGCGAATGCGGGAATCTGACCTCGGCGCTCGTAGTAGTTTGTCACCGAGGCACCATCACGATCGACGCCGGCTTTGGGATACGTATTGAAGATGGTCACCAGCCGGTCGGATTCCGGAAACGGCAACGGGCGCAGCAGGATCGAGTTGATCACGGCAAAAATAGTCAGATTCGCGCCCAGGCAGACGGTAAGTGTTAGAAGCGCGGTTATCGTGAATCCTGGGGTCTTGCGCAACAGCCGGTAGGCGTAACGCAACTGGCGGCCAAACTCGTCGAACATGTGCAGCCCACGTGCCTCACGGCACGCTCCCTCGATACTGTTGCGGCCGCCGAACTCAATGTGCGCGCGGCGCGACGCTTCGGTCGGTGAAAGCCCAGACTGAATCAACTCTTCAGTGTATTGCTCGATGTGGAAGCTCAGTTCGTCGGTCATACCATCTTCGAAGTCGTGCCGGTGCGCCCGTACGCGAAAAAAGGAACGAAGACGCTCAAACATGTCACACCTCTTCCGGCCGAGTGTTTAAGGCTGAGGCAATCCCAGACGCCAAGCGGTTCCAGCCAGCCGTCTCTTCGCGCAGCCTACGGCGTCCCGCGGTAGTTAACGTGTAGTATTTAGCCCTGCGGTTGTTCTCGCTCTGACCCCATTCGGCCGCAATCAGAGCCTGATGCTCCAGGCGGTAAAGCGCCGGATACAACGATCCCTGTGGAATATCGAAGATCTCGCCTGAGATCTGCCGGATGCGCTGCAGCACGCCGTATCCGTGCAACGGTCTGAGGGACACAGCCTTGAGAATCAGCATGTCAAGTGTGCCCGGAAGCAGGTCTGCGGTTTTTCCCATGTTGGTGCGTACTCCTAGTCTGACTAGGAGTCTAGCACGGCCTCTCCTAGTTTGACAAGGGGAGAGCCGACTTCTGATCTTTCGCGAGCATTCTTGACACTCTGCGTGGTCGTTCCCGGTCAGAGCGATTCATACGACGCATTCCTCTTCAGGCAGGATTGGCCTCACACTTAATGCTCGCTACAAGGCTTCGCGCCCGGAGTTCAGGCCAACCCATGAATGAACTGGCTCACTCGCGGAATGTCGGCCAACGTTCCTCGAATTGCCCAAACAAAACCCGTTTGGCGATATCATCCCAAATCGCGTTTCCGGCCCGGCTGTGGCCGCGGTTCCGGGTTCCGGCCCGGTAGGGACGCTAATCACTGAGCGCCTCCCGGACAGATCCGTACGTGCGCGTCTACGCATACGGCTCTTATGAAAGATGAGTGGCGTAAAAGCGTGCTTCAGGATAAGGATGCAGAACGGAGGGCGGAGGTATCCACCGTTCCAAGACCGGGGTGAGTTTCTCCCACTTCTTCCTCGCGGTTTGGCTGCGGCGAACGAGGACGTTACGCCACAGTCGATTTACGCGATGTCTGAAGATACGCAGCTGATTGAGGTTGCCGGGGACAGCATGGTATTGGTAGTAGCCGGTAACAACCTTTCGAAGCCATACACCGACCTGACTGGTGCGATCATGCTTCCGGCGTTGAAGCTCAGCCTTGATGGCTTTCAGCTTCGCAACCATTCGCTTCCTCGCTATGATTCGCCAGACGGTGAAGGTCTCGTTCTTGTGGCGTTGCCCACAGTAGTGGGTGAACCCCAAGAAGTTGAAGGTCTCCGGTTTCCCCTTTCCATGCTGCTTCCGGTCTCGGGCCGCATAGCGCCCGAACTCGATCAACCGGGTCTTATCCGGGTGTAGTTCCAAGCCGAACTTCGCCAGCCGTTCCTTGAACTCTTCGAGGAACCGCCCGGCATCAGCCCGCCGCTGAAAGCCCATCACAAGATCTAGGGTAAAGGAATGGCTCAGTGATGTTAGGCGGGGCCTATCTGTTGCTGCGGGTTTCCCCATGCGCAGTGCCTCACTATCCTCGCCATAACCAGTTCACCATTCCCTTCCCATCCCACCGGACGTTCAGTTTTCCCGA
>DASRLI010000163.1:0-16404 GCA_035648535.1 Occallatibacter sp.
TTTTGAGCTTGTAGAGGCCGTACGCAGCGCCTTCATCGTCCTGGTTGCTGATCGTGCTCAGCTTATCGTCAATCCCGTCCACGTCGTATTCCTTACCGTCATCGCCGATATTCCAGCCGTTCGCCTTTCGGTAGGGATTCAACATTCCGAAGTAATCGTCGAACGAGTGATTCTCCTGCAGGAGGAATACCACATGCTGAATTGCATTCAGACTCGACGCCGGTATCACTGCAACGGTGGCCGTCTCCGAATTCTGGCCTCCCGTCCCCGAAACTTCCGCCGTATAAGTTGTGGTCGCGCTCGGGCTCACCGTCACCGTTCCGCCGGTTGGCTGCAAAGTGTAAGTGCTGCCGTCTGTTCCGGACAATGAAGCCGTGGTCGCATTCTTCGCAGTTACTGTCAAAGTCGATGAGCTTCCCGCGGTAATAGTCGGCGAGTCTGCGGTTATGCTCACAGCCGGTGCCGCAGATGCTTCGACGGTAATATCCACGGCAGTATATGCAGCCCCGCCGCAGTAGTCCCATTCCTCCACCACCGTGTGTTCCGGCCCGGTATTCATGGCAATCTGCGTATTGAGCTGCGTTCCATTCACCACATAGATCAATTGGTTATTTACGTATATGCCCATCGAAGCGATGCCCTGGGGACAGGAGTCTGCGACTGCAGTCGCCGAGTACTGCACCGGCGAGGTCACTGTTGCCCCGCTCGCCGGACTGCTGACGGCCGGGGTGCCCGATGCTTCCACCGTGATATCTCTCGTCGTGTAAGTTGCGCCGCCGCAGTAATCCCACTCTTCCACCACCGTGTGCTCGGGCCCGGTATTCATCGCAATCTGCGTATTGAGCTGCGTCCCATTCACCACATAGATCAATTGGTTATTGATGTAAATTCCCATTGAAGCTACGCCCTGCGAACAAGTGGTCGTGGTCGCGCTCGCCGTGTACTGCACCGGCGACGTAACTACCTCCCCGCTTAGGGGAGCGCTGGCTGTTACATCCGCACACGCAGGTATCGCACATCCAAGGAGAATAAGGAGGAAGCAGGGGTAGGGCTTCATGTGGCCGCCTTGAAAACTCTGTTTCGAGCACGCGCAATTACGACACAAAGCATCTCGGGCGAATCATTCGGATTCGCTGATCTACCGTCTGAATTGCCCGCCGATAACTTTGCCGCTTGAAGAACCGCATTCCGGCCTGGGAGCCGGATCAAGTTTCTGCGTTCTTTGATGCTGTCTGTCTCTTGGCGGTTGACCGCGTATTCTTAACTGGGTAAAACCAGGGAGAATGGACTCCGGAGGCAGAGTGGCGCTAACCGTTCAGGAGCAATTCGGACAGATCGATATCTACGTCTTCGATCAAATCCTGCGCGGCAACATCGGCGCCCCCATGCGCGTGCTCGACGCCGGTTGCGGCTACGGACGAAACCTCGTCCATCTGCTTCGCGAGGGCTGCGAAGTATTCGCGCTCGATGCCGACCCCGAGGCCATCGACCATGTGCGCCGCCTCTCTGCTTCGCTCAAAACCGGATTGCCGGCGGAGAACTTCCAGGTCGGGCAGATCGATAAGATGCCGTTTCCAGGTGGGCTTGCGGACGTGGTCCTCTGCAACTCGGTGCTTCACTTCGCGCGCGATGCCAGTCATTTCCACGCCCAGTTGTCTGAGCTATGGCGCGTGCTGCGTCCCGGTGGAATGCTCTTCTGCCGCTTGGGTTCGAGAATCGGAATGGATTTCGAGCCGATCCGCGCCAACATCTTTCGAGTTGGCGATGGTTCCGAGTGGTTTCTGGTAGACGAGGACATGCTGCTGGAACTGACCGAGGAGTTGAATGCAGTCCTCGTCGACCCACTGAAGACAACCATTGTGCAGGACTATCGCTGCATGACCACCTGGGTCCTCAGAAAACGAAAAGGGTAAAGCTGGCTGTATAACCCGGGCTTTCAAAGGGGGCACGACGTATGCCAGTATGGCCGTGGCCCATCCGCAACCCACGCATTATCAATTATTTACGAAGAGCTTTTCAGGCCCGCTTAAACTGCACAGCAATTTTGAAACTGTGAAGCTGTGATTTTCCCCTCCGGCTAGATCCTCTGCAGGTTCGCGAACTTTTCCATCAGCTTCTTCATCCCATGCCGATTGAACATCACGGTCAATTTGGCGTCTTCCCCATCGCCCTCGCGCATCAGCACCGTGCCTTCTCCATATTTGGAGTGGCGCACCCGCTGCCCTTTTTTAAGTCCCGCCGCGCCATGCGACTCCGGGATCGCCATCGCCGCCCGGGATAGCGCACCGGGCTTGCCGGGGCCCGCTTTGCCGCCGAAAAAGCGCGCAATATTATCGATTGAGTCCGGCTTGTCCGCCATGGTGTCAGTTCCTTCCGCGCTCTTGTTTTTGGGGTTGCTCTCCGGATTTGATGAGGGAGCCTTCGCAGTCATCCACGAAGCTACAAACGGCTTGGACGCAGAGCCCTTCCTGCCCGCTCCAAACCCCTTGTTGCCGACTGCGGCAGGATTGTAGGCCTCCTGGCTCTCGTCTTCGTAGTTGTAGTGCTGTCCGTCAAAGTCGCCGCCGGGGTTCGCGCGCCGGCGCCCAGCGCCATAGCCAGCCCCATACGCGGGCGTCGACCATGCTGGGCTGCGTCCGCCCAAGTTCTCGATCAACTGGCTCGGGACTTCGTCAAGGAAGCGGGAAGGAACGCTCATCTCTGGAGCGTCGTTGCCGTACCGACGCCTGTAGTGCGCCCGCGTCAGGATCAGCATGTTCATGGCCCGCGTCATGCCCACATAGCAGAGTCGCCGCTCCTCCTCGAGTTCCTCCGGATTCGAGAGCGTGCGCGAATGAGGGAACAGACCTTCTTCAAGCCCGGCCAGAAACACAAGCGGAAACTCCAACCCCTTGGCTGCGTGCAATGTCATCAGCGTTACGCGGGAGTTGGGATCATACTGATCCGTGTCCGATGCCAGCGCAGCGTGGTCAAGGAACTCGGCCAGCGTTTCGCCGCGCACTTCCGCGTCATGTGCCGCGTTTGCCAATTCCTTCAGGTTTTCAATCCGGCTGAAGGCCTCCGGAGAGCCCTCGGCTTCCAGCGCCTTGATATAGCCAGTCCGGTCGATGAGGAAGCGAATCAACTCGGGCAGCGTAGCCGCATCTCCCGGAGCCCTGAACGCGGGCCTCGTTTCGTCGCTCTCCTCCGCTTTTGATTCAGGCTGAGATTCCAGTTCAGCCGCTTTCTTCGGCATGGTCAGGAATGGCCGCTTGGGCTGCGCTGCGAAGGGGGAGAAATTCGACGAGTCGAGCAGCGGAATCTGATCCGCGCTACCGCCGAAGTCGAAGCCGGTAGCAGAGTCGGCACTCGCCGCGTCGGGACTCACAGATTCCGTTGCGGCAGCACCGTAATCGAAACCGGTGTCTGCGTCTTCGTCCTGTCCTGTGCCGCCCGAGAGCTTGCCGGCGAAATCGGGATCCATCATTGCCTGCGCGTCGAGAATGATCTGGCGAAATTGCTCAATCGCCATCAGTGCGCGCGATGAGATGAGATGGTTTGAGATGGCCGCGCCGAGAGCGTCCCACGTGGATGAGCCAGTTTCGAGAGCCAGCCGTTCGAGCGTTTCGAGCGTCGTCTTGCCGATGCCGCGCGTCGGAGTATTGATGACGCGCTGCAGCGCCATCGAGTCGTGCGGATTCCGCACCAGGCGCAGGTAGCCGAGCAAATCCTTGATTTCGGCACGCTCGTAAAAGCTGAATCCGCCCACCATGGTGTAGCTGATGTTGTAGCGCCTCAGCGCCTCTTCCACGAGGCGCGACTGCGAGTTGGTCCTGTAGAGCACTGCGCAGTGCGCCGCTTCAGGATTTGGCGATTCGGACGAGTTTGCCTGGCGCAGGAAGGTCTGAATGCGGTCAGCAATGAAAAGTGCCTCGTTTTCGCCGTCGGGAGCCTCGTAGTATCCGATTAGCGAGCCTCCCTGACGGTCGGTCCAGAGCTTCTTGCCCTTCCGGCGAATGTTGTTAGCCACCACCGCACCCGCGGCTTCCAGAATCACCTGCGTCGATCGGTAATTCTGCTCCAGCCTGACAATGTGGGCGTTCGGAAAATCCTTTTCAAACTCTAGAATGTTGCGAATGTCGGCGCCGCGCCACGAATAGATGCTCTGGTCCTCGTCGCCCACGGCGCAGACGTTCTTTTGCTCCCCTGCCAGCAGCTTCATCAACTCATACTGCGGGCGATTGGTGTCCTGATACTCGTCGACCAGCAGGTAACGATAGCGACGCTGATACCGCAACCGGGCTTCGCTTGAAACTTTCAGCAGCCGCACTGCTTCCAGCAGCAGATCGTCAAAATCGAGAGCGTTATTCTTGCGCAGCTCGGCCTGGTAGCCCTTGAAGATGTGGGCGATCCGCTCGCTGTTCGGATCCTTTGACGCCAGATAGTACTCCTGCGGATCGACCATGTGGTTCTTGGCCCAGGAGATGCGGCCAAGAACAGTGCGCGGGGTGAGCTGCTTGGTG
Organism: Occallatibacter sp.; assembly: GCA_035648535.1. Classification (GTDB taxonomy): domain Bacteria; phylum Acidobacteriota; class Terriglobia; order Terriglobales; family Acidobacteriaceae; genus Telmatobacter. The sequence goes on from DASRLI010000163.1 coordinate 4,503, forward strand.
TCCAGCCCCATCCGGCGCATGATCTGCTTGACGATGCCTTGCTGGTCGTTCTCGTCGTAAATGGCAAAGGAGCGAGTAAGCCCCTCGTTCCCGACCCTCAGAGCCTCGATGTCGCGCCGCAGCAGGCGCACGCAGAGCGAGTGAAAGGTGGCGATTAGCGGCTTGGCAAGCGTTGCGTGGCCCAGCAGTTTGTCAACGCGTTCGCCCATCTCGCTGGCGGCCTTGTTGGTAAAGGTAACGGCCAGGATCGAGTCGGGCGCCACGCCTTTTTCCTGGATCAGCCACGCGATACGGCTTGTAATCACGCGAGTTTTGCCGGAGCCCGCACCGGCAAGAATAAGCAGGGGGCCCTCGGTAGCCTCGACGGCGGCGCGCTGTTCGGGATTCAGATTGGAGACTAGCGGCTGCAAGGCGAAGGTCCAGGCGGGAAGCGTCCTTTATCCAGTGTACCGTCCGGGACTGTGGATGTGCCGGTGCCTTGGTCATGTTGGAAAATCCGTCAGACGATGCGCATTTCGCGGCTCGATTCGGCCAAGCGGCGCCGCGTTATTCTAAAGACATAATGACAACTGCGAATCAACCCCGCAGACGAGTGGCCGTCTACTGCGGATCGGCCGACGGAACCAACTCTGCGTTTCGAGCCGAGGCTACGGCGCTCGGCAAGGCGATAGCTGCGGCTGGACTAGGGCTCGTGTATGGGGGAGCCAACATCGGGCTGATGGGCGCAGTGGCCGATGCGGCTCTGGCCAGCGGTGCCGAAGTGACGGGCGTCTTGCCCGAGGTGCTGGCCGGCAAAGAAATTGCTCACACAGGGCTGACCGCGCTTGAAATGGTTCCCACCATGCATGAGCGCAAGGCCCGTATGGCCGTGCTGGCCGATGCATTTCTGGTGCTGCCGGGTGGCTACGGCACCTTGGATGAGTTGATGGAGGCAGTTACGTGGGCGCAGTTGGGGATGCACACCAAGCCCTGCATTCTGATCAACACAGCGGGCTATTGGAATGGACTGTTGGCGTTTCTCGATTCCACAGTCGCTGCGGGATTTTTGAAACCGGAGAACCGGCAATTGCTGCTGGTGGCCGGGAGCGCGATTGATGCAATTGAAATGGTGACCGACAAGTGAACTTGAGTCACCAGATTGTTGCGCAGGCTTCACTTTGCAGCGATTCAGCCTGAAGACCTAAATTGCTCTAGTCTGAGCCAGGAGATGAAAGATGAATGATTCTTTTGATTACAAGGCAATTGCCAAAATGATCGATCACTCTTTGCTCAACCCATCTCTGACCACGCGGGAACTTGAGGAAGGTTGTGCGCTGGCGGTTCGTTATGACGTTGCAAGCGTTTGCATCCTGCCCTACTATCTTGCCCGTTGCGCTGAGTTGCTCGCGCGAACCACTGTAAATGCCAGCACCACCATTGGTTTTCCGCATGGCGGACATACAACCACCATCAAGCTTGCCGAGGCGCGACAAGCGCTGGACGACGGCGGGCAGGAATTGGACGTAGTTATCAACATCAGCAAGGCCCGGAGCGGGGATTGGCAATATATATCCGAGGAGCTCGAGCAGCTGACCGAATGCATTCATGCAGGAGAAGCCAAGATCAAGGTGATCTTTGAGAATGCCTATTTGGATGATGCTTCAAAGATTCGGTTGTGCGAAATATGCGGAGAGATTGGAGCCGATTGGGTGAAGACCTCCACTGGGTACGCGCCGAGCGGAGCAACAATTCCCGACCTCGAGTTAATGCGCAAATACTCTCCGCCGAGCATTCAAGTGAAGGCGGCGGGCGGAATTCGCGATCTTGATGCATTGTTGACCGTCCGCGCGATCGGCGTCAGCCGGGTGGGGGCAACCCGCACGCAAGCAATGCTGGAAGAATGTCGGAAGCGGCTTGGTCTTGAACCTATAAGTAGATAAGCAAACGAAACTGCTCCGTCGGCCTTGATTGGGCCCGCTCGCCTGCGTATATCATTATTCCCATGTCTACCAAGCTCCGCTGGGGAGTACTCAGCACCGCAAATATCGGTCTCAAGAAAGTGCTCCCTGCTATGCAGCAGGGCGAAAACACCACCGTCGTCGCGATTGCATCCCGCGATCTGGCCAAAGCTCGGCAAGCGGCAGCCGCCCTCAATATTCCCACAGCCTACGGCTCGTATGAAGAACTTCTTGCCGACCCCAATGTCGACGCCATCTACAATCCGCTTCCCAATCAATTCCATGTTCCGTGGACGATCAAAGCAGCCGAAGCAGGAAAGCATGTTTTATGCGAAAAGCCCATCAGCCTGACCGTGGCAGAAGCAAAATCGCTACTCGACGTGCGCGCCCGGACCGGGGTAAAGATTTGCGAAGCCTTCATGATCCGCAGTTTTCGGCAGTGGTTACGGCTTCGCGAGCTGCTCGACGAAGGCCGCATTGGAGAACTCCGATCGATCACAGGCTTCTTCAGCTACTTCAATGTGAACCCCGCGAACATCCGCAACCAGGTGGGGAGCGGCGGCGGTAGCATCTATGACATTGGATGCTACTTGATCCATGCCTCGCGCTACGCATTCCGGCAGGAACCTCAGCGCGTAGTTGCTTGCATCGATCGTGATCCCGAGATGCACACCGACCGGCTTGCCTCGGGTATTCTCGAGTTTTCCAAGGGACATTCGATTTTCACCTGCAGCACACAGTTGATTCCCTATCAGCGCATCCACTTTCTCGGCACCCGCGGCCGTATCGAACTGGAAATCCCCTTCAATGCTCTGCCAGACCAGCCCACTCGCCTCTTTATTGATAGCAATGGCGATCTGAATGGCGGCGGTATAACCACAGAGATATTCCCGGCGTGCGATCAGTACACAATGCAGGGCGAAGCCTTTGCCAAGGCTGTCCGCGAAGACACTGAAGTGCCCGTGCCTCTTGAAGACTCGATCGGAAACATGTCTGTGATCGAGGCCGTTTTCAACTCCGCCCGCGCGGGCCAATGGGTAACTCCGCAACAATGAGAGATTGAATATGAAAGGCAGGTAAGAATCCGTCTAAGACAATTAACTTAGCGGATGATATTCGGGGCCAGCTTCAAAGTTTCTTTGCAGGTAGCTATAACTTGACGGCGACTTACACTTGCTTGAGCAGGTTCCTTGCCCCGTCATCCAGAGAGCAAAACGAAAAGGCCGGCGCAGGTTTTAACCTGTGCCGGCAAAATCAAGAATAGCAACTGCCTACTTAGAAGGCGCTGCTTTTCTCCGCGCTTCCCAGCGGCGCTTCACAGCTTCGGCGATGCGCTTCCGACCTTCAGGCGAGAGATTCCTCTTCTTCCTTCTCGCAATCTTCTTGGCGGGTTTTGACGTAGCAGGGGAAACTGCCGCTACTGCCTTCTTGGACCTGCCTACCTTCTTCTTTGCAGTCACCGCAGCGGGACCTGCCAGAAGCGCGCGTACCTGCTTCAGCAGGGCGATCTCACGATCCACGGATGCTAGAATCTCCGATACTCCCATAAACCCTCCATTGAACCAGGCGAGCAATCTAACTCCCAGTGCGAACTCGAAGGGCTGCACAAAGCAAGCTACTCGCCACAGGCTACGATAGACGGTTGTATTTCCTTTTGCAAATTGAAAAGTCTCGTGTCATTCTGCGTTTGTGATCTCAGGCTGATCAACTTGAAGCTTTGATGACATTTATTTATCCGGTGAATGATTCCGTACCCAGTCTTCCAGAGAAAGCTTAGGCTGAGATTACTGCTGCTTTCACCATGCTTGTTACGCTGACGAGGCGCATTCCTTCAGGTCACGGCAGAATTCGTCGACGCGCGCAAGATCTGTATCCCAGGCAAACATGATGCGCGCCGCACCTCCGATAAAGCTATAGAACCTCCATCCGCGTTCGCGGACCCGATTAAGCAAAGCTTCAGATGCTTCAAGAAATGCTGCATTGGCCTCAACGGGGCCTGCGAGCCGCACACCTGGAATGTCCGCGATCTGTTGAGCGAAGTATTGCGCACATTGATTGGCGTGTGAAGCGTTGCGGAGCCAAGCGCCGCTCTCCAGCATTCCCACCCACGGAGCGGAAAGGAAGCGCATCTTTGAAGCGAGTTGACCGGCCTGCTTGCAACGGTAATCGAAATCCGTGGCCAGCTTGCGATCAAAGAACAGCACCGCCTCTCCCACTGCCATCCCGTTCTTTGTGCCGCCAAAGCACAGAACATCCACGCCGCTCTTCCATGTCAACTCCGCAGGCCGGCAACCCAGGCTCGCACAGGCATTGGCAAAGCGCGCGCCGTCCATGTGCAGAGATAGCCTATGAGTCTTGCACTCATCCGAAATGGCGCCTAACTCCGCCAGTGTATAAACACGCCCGGTCTCGGTGGATTGTGTAAGTGTTACGGCGCGTGGCTTGGGGTAGTGAATATCCTGGCGCTTCGTGGCGAGTTCGCGAATGGCTGCCGGGGTAAGTTTGCCGTCAGCACTGGGGGCGACAAGCAGCTTCGACCCGTTGGAGAAAAACTCCGGTGCGCCGCACTCATCGGTCTCAACATGTGCTTGGTCGCAGCAGATTACCCCGTGATAGGACTGGCAGAGCGAGGCCAGAGCAAGCGAGTTGGCTGCGGTGCCGTTGAAGACAAAGTAGACATCGCATTCGCATTCGAAGAGTTCGCGAAATGCATCCGAGGCTCTCGCCGTCCAGGGATCGTCTCCATACGACGTTGCGTGGCCTTGGTTGGCTCCTTCGCTGGCGCTCCAAGCCTCGGGGCAGATGCCCGCATAATTGTCGCTTGCGAATTGTTGCAGCAGTTCCTTTGACTCAAGATTGATCATCACACGGCCCTTCTTCGATAGTGGCTAGTTTGGAAAAGGAGAGATTGTGAAATGGCATAGGCACCATGGTCAAAGTGAATTATCGACAAAACTGGCGCGAAGCTTTGGGCCATAATCGATCCATCGCGTCGAATTGAGAGGCTCCGGGGTTGTTGTTTTCCGTATCGGGTGGTCGAAAAAATTGAAAATGTTCCCCTAACCCTGTCAAGATCCCGTTCGCCCGGCGAGCAGCTGCAGCTCAATGTTCACGTGTGCTGCCTTGGGAATACAATTGGCATCGTGCGTCCTTCGCTATTCCCCGCCTTCCAGCACTTTTGTTGCATATTTCTCAATCATATAACGCGTAGAATCGGTTGTTTTCAGTAGAACCGGACTGAGAGTCCAAGGCGGCTAGTCTCTGATCGTAAAGTGTCATTGGCCGACTTAGACGGAGTCTTTAACATTACTTGAGTCTGGGGAGACTAGGTAATTCCAATTGTAGTAAATACAGCAAGGTCAGGTCAGGCCGGAAAGAAGAATCAAATGGCAACCAGATCCAGGTTCGAGGGAGCACGATAATTCGGCCTTTGCTCCAGATTTGCGGCAGTCGCCACTTTGGAAGGTTACCTCCACCGCTGGAGAGCAGTTGCGGGTTGCTGTAGCGCTAAGTCATCGAATTTCCTTGCGGATCGTTTGCAGCTAGACTGCAGCACCAAAAGGCTGGGGTATCAATCCCTATGGGATTGAAATCCGAAGTTGAAGCCGAAAGAGAGATGGCAGGTGATTCGAAGTGCTCATGGTCTCTGGGAGCTGGTTGAGATCGCCCGCGTAATGCTCGAGATGGCAGCATTTAAGACGGAATCGCTCCACACGGATGCTGGGAATGTGGTTATCAATTCCGTAGGTACTTTTTGGTTTCTCCTCCTCAACATGAAAAGACCCCGGCCAGAGCCGGGGTCTTTTCATGTTGGTGCTAATGGTGACTTCATCCCCGCAGCAACCTCATGACCGCTGCAGCCGGGAATCGCTAGGGTTCATTCGCCTTTTCCCTGCAAGGAAGCCAGCGCAACCATTCTCATCCCGGAAGGAGTAAGACGCAGGAACTCTAATTCCCCGCTAGAAACTGACCCTGCGGTTTGGAAACCAGGTGAGCTGAATGGAAGTTGTGGTTACTGTCTGCGCATCTGGCAAATAAATAGGGGCCTTATACCGTTCGTAGGTGAAATTTCCGTTGACTTCGAATTCCCGGCCTATGCGCTTGACTACCTGGAAATTGATGTCATTCAGAGTGGTGCCGCCGGGTATGAAGTCTTTTGAGGCTTTCTGATTGCGCAGCCCAGCCTGAATCCATTCATTGCCACTGAGGTGATAAGTGATCCATGCTTGGCTGCCCTTATCCTCGCGGCCAATCCAGTCGCCAAAAAGCTGGCCTTGGTTCGTATAGCCCTGCCTTTGGATTACCTCCCAGTATTGATAGCGGCCGCCAATGCTGCTCGGATGAGAGGAATCGGTGTCGACACCCTCGACCCGCACATCCAGTTTCGGAATCCAGGGAACATGAGAAAGATAGAGACCTGGCCTGAATGTGCCGTGAAGTGGTTTGGCGATTGGACTGGGCGTGTCGTGCGCTTCCATGTCGGTGTAGAGCGTTAGCCAGTTGCGCGGAAAAGGCAGACGGTAGGTAAAGTCGAATGCACCGAATCGTGCTCCGGGATCCTCGGCGCTGAATTTCACAGCGGGATACGTGGAGTTTGTACTGAAAAAGCTTTTCAAGAAGGTGTGAAGGGTAATCGGCCCGTGGCCTTGTCCCCCCCAGATCACCGTGCGCTCGAAGCCGAACTCGAGGTCCCGAGTGGGCTTGAAACTGAATTTTTCGACATGCACCCATGGATCGCCCGGGTTAATCACGTTAGGAAGATTTGGCGAGGGGTTGGCGAAGTAAGCCGGGTTAGGCATATAGGTGTGCCCTCTCAACTTACCGACCAGAAAGTCGTAGCGAAAAGGGCCGGTGAGCCGCGAGAGCAGCGGAATATTAAGTGGATCGACTCGGTTGATGCGGAAGGAGTAGATATTCTCGGCGTTGTTGGAGTAGGCCATGCCGCTGCCCAGCCCAGGCCCCAGCCAATCGTCCTGCTTGCCGATCGAGATCACGTGGTGGAACAGCTGGGCTGAGGCATAGGCCTCTATGAATCGTCCCTGGGTTGTACTGGCGATCGGCCCCGTCGGGACGGTGGCCTGATTGTATGGAAGTCCTGTTGCGGGGTTGAGGAACGTTGTGAGGTCAATGTTGCTGAGCGTCTGGGCCAGTGTTTGGGAGTAGCCCGTGCCCGAGGAAGCTGCCTGAAACTCGCCGCGCGCATAAATTAGATAACGGCCCGCCGACACGTATCCGCTGAGACCGGAGTAGTTGTTGAAACCATGCTCGAAGGGGCGACCGTAGTCATTAATAACACTCGAGCCAAGATGAAAACTATCCCGCAATGGCGTTCCGCTGATAGCACGCGCCTCTGAGTAAGACGATTCGATTGCCAATTTCCCTTTGTCTGCTCGGCAAGGACCTTGCATATCGGGATGCAACTCCCTCTCGAGTGCCGCGTAGAGAGCCAGAGCTTCTCCCACGGTTGAATCTCCATACAGATCCGCGTCTTGGATCTGTGCACTGGTGCCTTCCAGCATGTGACTCACGCTCGCGCGGGTCCACGGGCGCATTCCCAGGTACACGTTATTCGCATAGCCCATTGCATAGAGTCGCATCACCGCCGAATAGATCCAACTGTCAACCGGGATGTAAGGCGAGCTCATCGCCGAAGACTCGCAGTCCAATGCGAGTCTACTGGATTTTGGTACTGTTTGTGGAATCCCTTGCGCCAACGCGGCCTGTTGCGCAGCCAGATGTAGAACGCCCAAATGGAAAGGCCCCGCCAATATAATCGCGCACGCGAATTGTATGGCCGGGGCTTTACTCCCATTTCCGATTAGCTTCATATTCCTCACTCTTTTATCGGTGCATTCTGAGCGTAATAGTCACGATTGAGCCTCTGAATAGGGCCGGCATTTTGGCAGCCATTGAGCTCCAAACTTGTTCCTGGATCTTATCTATGTGGCTAATACAGAGGCTTACCCTGGTACTTGAATCCCACCTGACCGTAATGCCGAGTCAATCAAGCAATTCGATGACCGCATGATCTGGCTCATCTTGAAATTTGATCACACGTTTCAAGAGATGGGTACTGGGATTATAGTCTTGCACAATCTCTTTGAGGGCGACGACGAGGCGGCCCGTATCGCGGGCTTCGCAGATGCTGCGTAAGGAATCGATCCAAGTCAGCATGTCTTCCTCCGGCATACCGTTGCCAACGAAGATGCGGACTTTCTCGTGCCAGGTAGGGATGGTGTCTTCAAGCAGCGTGCTTAGCTCCTCGTACAACTTTTCGCCTGGCCGCGTGCCGGTAAATTCGATTTTGATATCTTCATCTGGTTTGAGTCCGGAGAGCAGGATCAGGTTTTTGGCGAGATCAACTATCTTCACCGGATGCCCCATGTCGAGAACGCAAATCTGCCCACCTTTCCCGATTGCCGAAGCCTGCAGCACAAGCTCACATGCCTCGGGAATAGTCATAAAGAAGCGGCGCATTTCGGGATGAGTGACAGTGATGGGTCCACCTGCCGCGATTTGTCTCTTAAAGATGGGGATGACGCTCCCATTCGATCCGAGCACATTTCCAAATCGAACAGCTACATATTTTGTGCGCCCATTCTGCATTGCGAGCAGGAGGAGTTCCGCGATGCGCTTGGTAGCGCCCATGACATTGGTGGGGCGAACGGCCTTGTCGGAGGAGATCATGACCATGTCCTCAACCCCGTGCAACGCCGCGGCCTCGGCCATATTGTAAGTTCCGAAAACGTTGTTCTCGATCGCTTCAAAGACGTGCTCTTCCATCAGCGGAACATGCTTGTAGGCCGCTGCATGATAGACCACCAGCGGCCTGTGGAGGTCAAGCACGTCGTTCAACCGAGCGCGATTCTGGACGCTCCCAATCTCAGGATGAAAAGGAACCATTGGGAACACGCGGCACATTTCTTGTTCGATTTCAAACAAGGGCGATTCCGCGATATCAAAACCAACAATTCCTGCAGGCCGAAAGCGAGCGATCTGCCGGCAGAGTTCGGAGCCGATGGATCCAGCCGCGCCGGTAACGAGGACGACTTTGCCTGCGAGCGCGGAGCGGATCTGATTCTCTTCCAGGCGAATAGGAGTCCGGCCCAAAAGATCCTCGACTGCGACTTCGCGGATTTGCCCAGCCAGACCGCGACTCTCGATCATTTCGCCCAACCCGGGAACGGTCTTGCATTCAGCACCCGCGGCATAGCAGAGTTCCAGAATCCTGGTCATCGCCGAGCCTGTGGCGGAGGGGATCGCAATCAGAATAGTCTTAACGCCATGTCGCTTAACCAGCGAGCCTATCTTCTCTCCCTCCCCGAGCACAGTTATGCCAGAGACGCGCAGGCCCCTCTTTTGCAGTTGATCGTCCACGAAGCCCACAACACGATACGGCAATCTTGGATTGTTCCGAATCTCTTTAAGGAGCGTGATACCCGCGTCACCCGCTCCGTAGATCAGAGTATTCTTTCTCGCACCCCTTCTCCCGCGCCCGTTTGAAGCGACTTCCTGTACGACGCGCACAGTCAGTCGAAGCCCGCTCGTTGCCAGGAAACAAACAATGAGATCGAGGGCGTAAATCGATCGCGGGAGTCCCGGAGACGCGATCAGAAGAATTAGGACGCAACTGACGATAGAGGCGATCAGATTCCCGATGCCAACCCGCATGACGTCAACTACTGATGTATACCTCCACAGTGCTCGATCGAGTTTTGCTGCAAGGAAGACAGCTATCTTAATAGCGATCCAGATTGGAAGCGCATAAGTCAGGGAGTGGACGTATATTGCGGGCAGAGTAAAGTCGAACCGAAGCAGAAACGCCGCCACTCCGGAAAATATGAAAATAGTGATTTGCAGAGCCCACATAATGGGCCTGCGCCATGCTTTGGTGATATCCATGAATTCCTGCAACCTGCGCATATTCTCTAACCTGCCCTTCAAACCCCTGGTACCGCAATCACCGTTCAGCGCTCAGTTTGGCGAACGTTTGCTCCGATGTAACTGGCGGGCATAGCTTTCGTGCGCCCGCCATCACGGTCTCGAAAATCCGGCACAGCGGTATCAGCGCAAGCCGATGAGTCAGGCCCACAATGGGTACCGCTTCATGAACGAAAGCGTAGTTCTGTACCAACCGGCGGCGTACATATCGCTTCAATGCCGCTCTTCGGTTGTTGGCGGGAACGCTTTGATCGAAAGCCCAGCCTTTGTGTTTCAGAAGCCACTCAAAGCCGGAAGGCCAGCGTCCGCTCAGAGTTTTACGTCTTCACAGCGAAGTACCTTCTCTATCGTCATGCCAATGATCTGGAGATCGAACTTGAAGGACCGGTTCTCTCGGTACTCGGAATCGAATCTCACCTTGTCAGGAATCTCCAGTTGATCGCGCCCATTCACCTGCGCCCAGCCGGTCAACCCGGGCATCAGCAGGTGAATTCCCCGCTCGGTCCGGAGCTTGATCAAATCTTCTTGGTTGAATAGCGCCGGGCGGGGCCCAACGAAGCTCAGGTCGCCAATCAAGATGGAAACCAATTGTGGTAACTCATCAAGACTGCTCAGGCGAAGGAAGGCGCCGATTGGTGTGAGATATGATCGTTGATCGGAATACATGTGCTTGGCAATCTGGGGCGCATTAGTTCGCATGGTGCGAAATTTTGGCATCCGAAAGATGCGGTTTTTCCGGCCTACGCGGTGGGACCAATGCAAGGCCGGCCCCCTGGATGTGAGCTTCACCGTGAGCGCGATCAACGCCAGTGGGGCAGCAAACAAAAGAATGAGGCTGGTACTCAAGACCAGGTCAAACAGACGCTTCATGATGCAAGACCGGTCGCCAGCGAGGTCAAGAGCACGGCAATGCCGGAACGCAATAGTAATGCTGCCGCTTTTGGAGACAAGAATATTCAGGCCTGTACCTACCGTGAAGACGCGCGCTGGAGCGTTCTCGGGCCAGCAACTAATCTCGGCATCTAACCCATATTGTGTCCGCCTATTTTGCGACGGACAAGTGTTCAGCTTCACTGGTATATGCCGATTGGATTATCTGAATGAGCGCATCCGCACCGGCCACGCTGCGAACTGCGTTGATGACGTGCAGCTGTTCTTCCGCGGAGAGGCTGCTGGAACTTGGAAGGCAGATTCCCCGTCTGAACAGATCTTCAGCGACCGCGCCGCCATATCTTTTACATCCCGCGTAGAGAGGCTGCAAGTGCATTGGCTTCCATACCGGACGAGACTCAACGTTCGCATCATCGAGTGCATCTATGAGCGCATCCCGACTCGCACCGAATTTCTGTTCGTCGATAAGAAAGCAGCTTAGCCAGTTGGTATGCAGACCGTATGGCGCCTGGGGCATGAGATCAATTCCAGGAATACCGGCAAATGCGTCGCGATAGCGAAACGCAATGGCGCGGCGCTGCTGAACTCGCAGGTCCAGGACTTCGAGTTGACCGCGCCCAATGCCGGCGAGCACATTGCTCATGCGATAGTTGTAGCCTAACTCGGAGTGCTGATACGCAAGCCCTGGGTCGCGAGCCTGCTGGGACCAAAACCGGGCCTTCTCAATCCAAGCGGCGTTATGGGAGACAAGCATTCCGCCACCGGTGGTCGTAATGATCTTGTTACCGTTGAAAGAGAAGGCCGCGATATCTCCCAGGGTGCCAGCGCGCTTCCCCTTGTAAAACGCCCCCAACGCTTCGGCCGCATCATCGAGAATCGGAATGTTGTAGCGTCTGCACGCCATCCGAATCCTATCCAGGTCTGCGCATTGCCCGTAAAGGTCCACGACGACTACGGCTTTAGGTAGCTTTCCGGCTTCTGCGCATTGTTGCAGTGCTTCCTCGAGCAAGGTTGGATCCATATTCCAAGTCGCATAATCGCTGTCGATGAATACAGGCTCAGCTCCGAGATAACGGATGGGATTGGCACTTGCGGCGAAGGTCAGGGTGGAACAGATGACGATGTCACCCGGC
>DASRLI010000164.1:0-2246 GCA_035648535.1 Occallatibacter sp.
GTGGCGATGCGGTGTGTGGCAAACTCGTAAACGAGATCGTCGGCTTGGCCGAACGTCATCAATAATCTGTACGCAGGCCCCAGACCCTTGCTCCCAAAATCGGGCTGTTTGAAGCACCAATGTCGGCGCGGGCTGTAGCTGCCGCCCTGCTCAACGCAAGAACATCATCTCGCAATCCAGGTTCCTTGTCACCCTCCCAAGGAACATCAACCGTTCTCTGCGGGGATGACCTGAAATCCAAGTTGGGCAGCTTGCCTGCGCAGCCGATATTCCGCACGGCGGATGGTGTCAGCTTCAGACTTGTGAAAGACGCTCTCGTTGTAGGCCTCCTTTGTGCCCAACAGGTGGTAAACGATTCGGGCTAATTTGTGGGCCGTGGCTGTGATCGCTTGAGGCCTGCCCAGCTTCCGTGTGATTCGGCGGAAGAATTCGCCGAGATAATCTTTAGCGTGATGCAGTGATTGAGCGCCCATTCGCAGCGCGGTCGCTACCCGACTTCGCACGCGTCGGCTCTTGGTGAAGAGCACTTTGCCGCCACTCACCTTCTTCTCAGGGCAAAGCCCTAGCCAGGACGCAAAGGCGGAGGCATTTCGAAACCGGGAAACATCCGTACCGATCTCGCACAGGATCGTTTGCGCCGTGATTGCGCTGATTCCGGGCACGTTCGTCAGATCCACTCCGAAGACGCGATAGAGCTCTCCACGAAGGTCGAATGTCTTTGGTTCATAGCGGCGCCTCTGATATGCAGAAGCCTTCGTTCGCGCGGGCGTTGTTCTCTCTGCTGTTGCGGCTGTTTGAAGCTCTCCCAGTTGGAGCTTGATCTCCTGGTCAACTTCAAGAACGAGATTCTGATAGTAGCGATAGGCCGCCAACGACTGGCGAAGTGCGAATAGATGCTCTGGACGGTAATCGCCTTCGAGCGATTTCGCGATTGTGTCCTCGCTGTTCTTCACACCACCATGGCAGAGCCGCGCCAGAGTGAGGGGATCTCGTTCGCCCGCAAGAATCGCATCCAGAATCTTGAGGCCACTGACTCCCGTGATGTCGTTTAGAACGCGATGAATCTGAAGGTTCATCTGGTCAAGGGCCTTCTGCATGTGCAAGACATGCTCGGCGGCCATTTGAATCAGGCTACTGCGATGTCGCCAGAGAGATCGTATGGCGCAGATGAATCCAGGTGGCCGGAAACTGGCACGGAGCAGCCCAACCGAATGCAGGTACTGGAGCCACTGGCAATCGGATACGTCGGTCTTCCGGCCCGGAACGTTCTTCACGTGCTGTGCGTTGACCAAATAGACCTCGAGTCCCCGCGCTTCCAGGATCTGGTAGATCGGAATCCAGTACACGCTGGTAGACTCCATCGCGACAGAATGAATCCCGCACTGCTCCAACCAGTCGGCCAGGGCATGTAGATCGCGAGTGAACGTAGGAAAGCTGCGGACGGGATGGGGATCTCGATCAGCGCTGACGGCGACGAACAACTCACTTGCACCTACATCGATTCCCGCAGCATCTGGATGCAGGACCGGCAGCGTATCACATCTTCTCTTGCCCTTCTTGGCCATTTGCTCCTCCGATCATGCCGGTCGAATGCCCGGGGCGCGGACACAGAGCAAACTCCCAATCGAGATCGTTGCCGGAAACCGGCAGCCGTCATCACACGTCTGTACGCAACCCCAGACCCACGCTTTTCGGTCGGGCTTCAAACCGGGCACCAATGTCGGCGCGGGCTGTAACTGTCATCCGACCGGCTGCAAATATCATCGCTCGACTCGCGTTCCTTTACATCCTGTCTGGCCAAGGCCAGTTGCACGCTTCTAAGGACTAATCCACTACCGAGGGCTTGTCATCAGCAATTGTGAGCCGACTGTTTGATGGACGACTTGCGCCACAGTTGTACAGGATTGGTCACCCAACCAGACGCAACGCGAGAAGTGTTGCGATCTTCGCTTCAGCGAAGCGGAGATCGACAGCGTGCGGAAAGCATTCCACGCTCCACGCTCACTAACCACGCAGGCCCTCGTAGTAGTCTCGCCGCGTCGCTTCAAAGAAAGAACGCCGACAGATAGAGCACGGAATCGGTTCGGACTCAGTTTGACCGTCGCACGACCGCACATCGGGAGTCAGATTGGCGCCATGTATGATTCGCCCTTCGGGTCATCATCCTGCTATGTGGCCAATGCCGACGCCAATGACGTACGTGACGGCTCCTTCGAGGGCACCGATAAACGTCATCTCCAGTCCAC
>DASRLI010000165.1:0-3088 GCA_035648535.1 Occallatibacter sp.
GTCAACAAGGAATACCTCGCGCAGAAAGCAATCCTGGCTGACGTAGATGCAGGCAAGCTTCCGCTGGAAGAGCTGTTCACGCGCGGGCACGAGCTCGTAAGGGAGCGGATTGCCGGACCGGTTCCCGTCACAGCGTAAATCAAATCGACAATCAACAAACACAAAACGCGGACTTCGGTCCGCGTTTTGTGTCTTCAAGGTCGACATTACCATCCCTTGAAATGACGGTCAGTGAGACCACGATCCTCTACAAACTCTTAGGGCAGTTTTCCAATTGGTGTAGAGGGGCCTTGAAAGGGCACGGCCGGGGTACCCTCTGGGTCGCCGTGCCGAAAATGCCAAGGTTTTAGTTGGGCTTTAGCCCCTGAGGGATGTTTCTGCCTCTATACCATCAGGAGACCTGCATTAGGGAACGTATAAATCCACGTATTCGCTAACAGCCATAGCTTCGAGGCGTTTCCGGTCAAGTGATGCATCCAGAATCCGTTTTTGCTGCTCCTCAGGGAATCGGCGCCGCAGGTTGGTCTTGAATTTCTCAACTAACAAAGGCAGTCCCTCTTCGCGGCGGCGGCGATGCCCGATCGGGAACTCAACTGTCTGATCCAGCACAGTGCCATCTTCGAGAACAACACGAAGTGCGTTGGCGATCGAGCGCTTGTCGGGATCGTGATAATCGGCGGTGAAGGCGGGCTCCTCAACACAAACAATCTTGGCGCGGAGCGCGTCGATGCGCGGACCAAGTATCGGATCTGCGGCGACTTTGTCTTCGTAATCGGCGGCCGTGAGCCTGCCAAACAGCAGCGGAATCGCAACCATATATTGCACGCAGTGGTCGCGATCGGCGGGATTGGCAAGCGGGCCTTTCTTGTCGATGATGCGCAGGCAAGCCTCGTGAGTCCGAATCATAATGGAGCGAATATCTTCTGCGGACTTGCCAAGTTTTTTGAGTTGTGCGCGCAGTATCATCGCGGCTTCAACTGCTGTTTGCGAATGAAACTCGGCAGGGAAGCTGATCTTGAAAAGCACGTTCTCCATTACGTAGGAACCGTAGGGGCGCTGAAAGTCGAACTCGCGGCCCTTGAAAGAAACGTCATAGAAGCCCCACGTTTTTGCGGTGAGCGCGGAGGGGTAGCCCATTTCGCCTGCGCGGGCCATCAGTGCCAGGCGCACAGCGCGGCTGGTTGCATCGCCGGCCGCCCAGCTTTTACGCGAGCCAGTGTTGGGCGCATGTCGATACGTGCGCAGGCTCTGGCCGTCAACCCAGGCCAGCGAGAGTGCCGCGATGGTTTGCTCGCGCGTGAGGCCTAGCAACTGACAGATCACGGCAGTCGATGCTACCTTGACGAGCACCACGTGATCGAGGCCAACCTTGTTGAACGAGTTTTCAAGCGCGATGCATCCTTGTATCTCGTGGGCCTTGATCATGCCCGTCAGCACATCCCGCATCGTCAGCGTAGCCCTGCCCTCTACAGGTGCGCTGCGCGAGAGCCAGTCAGCAACTGCGAGAATTCCGCCCAGGTTGTCGGAAGGATGTCCCCACTCGGCAGCCAGCCACGTGTCGTTGAAGTCGAGCCAGCGAATCATGGCGCCAATGTTGAAGGCCGCCTGCACTGGGTCGAGCTGATATGGCGTACCGGGAACGCGCGCACCATTGGGAACCACAGTGCCCGGCACGATCGGACCCAGCAGGCGCGTGCAAGCCGGATACTCGAGTGCCTCAAGGCCGCAGCCCAGCGTGTCCATAAGGCAATACTGCGCCGTCGTGTACGCCAACTCGCTGTCGATCTTGTAACTCAGCGCATAGTCGGCGATGTCGGTCAGGACTTTGTCAGGCGCGGGACGTTCATTGCTTATGTGCGAGGACACGCAATCTCCTTGTGCATGGGCTGGTCTACCTAATTCTAGGTCCGTTCGCCGATGGGCGCGAAATCCAAACTCTCCGGCCCGGTATAGATGGCCGAGGGCCGGATAATCTTGCCGCTCTGACGCTGTTCGATGACGTGCGCTGACCACCCCGCCGTGCGCGCGATGACGAACAGCGGCGTAAACAGTTCGACCGGTATGCCCATAAGGTGATAAGGCACGGCCGAGTACCAGTCGAGGTTGGGAAACATGTTCTTGGCGTCGCGCATGGTGTCTTCAATGCGCTCCGCGATAGAGAAGAGCTGCATGTCGCCTGCTGCAACAGCAAGCTTGCGGGCAACTTCCTTGACAATGTCGCTGCGGGGATCGCTGATGGTGTAAACAGGATGCCCGAAGCCGATGATGACTTCGCGGTTGGCGACGCGGCGGCGTATGTCGGCCTCGGCCTCATCGGGAGTTGCGTAGCGGGTTTGAATTTCGAGCGCGACTTCGTTGGCGCCGCCGTGCTTGGGACCTTTGAGCGCACCAATAGCGCCGGCGATGGAAGAGTACATGTCGGATCCCGTTCCGGCGATGACGCGCGCTGTAAACGTGGAGGCGTTGAACTCATGCTCGGCGTAAAGAATCAGCGAAGCTTGCATGGCCGCGGTCCACAGCGTGCTGGGCGCCTTGCCGTGCAGCAGGTGAAGAAAATGCGCGGCGATGGAATCGGATTTTGAGTCCAGGGGCGTTTCAACATCGATGCGCTTGCCGTCGTGCGCAAAACGGTACCAGTAGAGCAACATCGAGGGCTGCGCAGCCAGCAGCGTGTCAGCAATTGCGCGCGAACCGGACTCGCCATGCTCCTGACCCTCAGGCCGAATGCATCCCATCACGCTCACGCCGGTGCGCAGCACATCCATCGGATGCGCGCGAGGCGGCAGCAATTCCAGCGCCTGCTTTACTTCCTCGGGCAGCCAACGCAGACCCACCAGTCTCTCCTTGTACGCGGCGAGTTCACTCGCGTTGGGCAGCCTGCCGTGGACCAGCAGGTGCGCCACTTCCTCGAACTCGCAATGCGCGGCAAGGTCCACAATGTCGTACCCGCGATAGTGCAGGTCGTTGCCGCTGCGGCCCACCGTGCACAGTGCGGTTTCCCCGGCGGGCGTGCCAGACAGAGCCACAGACTTCTTGGGTTTGAAGGCGGCAGGGTCAGTTGGGGTTTCGCTCATGGGGACCTCCAGAA
>DASRLI010000166.1:0-10259 GCA_035648535.1 Occallatibacter sp.
CTCGATTACGACTATGGTTTTCTGAGTGATCCCGTGCAGGAGAGCCTGCGTTTAATCGGCAGGCACCGCCCGACGGTGCCAATCGTCTGGGCGCAACACGACGATCGCGAATACGCCGGCAGATCGTACACGCCTTTTGCCGGTCTCGGATCATTATTGCGGTGGAGCAATAGCGCCGGCTACGGCGTCATTCACTGGACCGCGCGGCCGCTCGATCTCTACTTCAAGAGCGTTTCAGATCAGGTATGGGATGCAACCGAGAACGAATCGCTCGATGCCACCGCCTCGGAGATGGCGAAGCGCACATTCGGTCCGCGCGCGCAGGAGCTAGGCAAGCGCTACTTGTACGCATGGATCTACGACGCTCCGGCATTTGGAATGGAGACGTCCGATACTTTCATCAACCAGGCAATCGACCTTGACAATGAGTCGCACGGAGCGAAGACACGGCTTGACCTGTTAGCCCAGATGCGACCCCTTGCGCAGGATGAAAAGGCGCGGGATTGGATTGGCTACTTTGAAGACTGGGAGCGCTACGCGCAAGGCTTCTACGAGTCGCAGACAGCCATGCAAAAATCACAAGCTGCCTTGAAGGCCGGCGACCTTGACTTAGCGCGACGCGAGATTTCAGCGGCAAAGCCAGAGAGCGTCATCGATCAGTACTCGAAGACGATCCGTCACGGAAACATAAGCCCCAGTGAGAAAGGAATACTTATCACGCTGAACTTGCGCTGGCTTCCTCTTGTTGAAGCCCAACGCCAGGCAGTAGGGCTGGAGCCGCTTCAAGTTGAGTTTGCGCCTACGAATCATGAACCACTGGCCCAGGGTGCAGGCCACTACAGCTTCGATTTCGACGCTTCAAAGAAAGTAATTGAAGTCCTTGGATCTGCCGAACTGGGCGTGGACGTGCAGCAATTCGAGGCCGGCGCAAAGTGCTCCACCGGTATCGAGGTGCGCTCTCCAGTCAAACTCGCGATAGGCGGACTGGCGGGCGCGCAATTGTCGCCGGGAACTTATCGCATGAAGCTCAACATACCCGATGGTGCCCAGGTTGACGTTGAATCGGGAGTCAGCCGCCAGGCAATAACATCGGCTTCGGAGATAAATGTCCGAGCAGTCGAAGGAAAGGTTCACTTCATACTCTCGCCAGTCTCCGAAACAACTCGCGTATGCGGGCTGACTCTCAGTTTGCAACCTTCAGTGCAGTAATACGAGAATCCTGTTTCAACGCAACGCTTAGAGGATGCCGTACTTCTCGAAGGCGTCCTTTGCGGGCAAGCCTTCTTCCAGGGCCTTGCGTACCACTTTCTCTTTGTGTGCCTTGTCGAACGCTGCAACTATGATCTCCTGCTCCGCCGCCCGTGGCACCACGCAAACTCCATCCAGATCGCCGAAGACGATGTCTCCCGGCGATACGCGCACCTGCCCTAGTTGAATCGGAATCCTGAAGTCCAGCACCTTGCCGCGCGGCCCCTGATCCTGCGCGTAGCTGCCGTGCGAAAACGTCGGAAATCCCAGGCCGAGAACTCCGCGCGTGTCACGCGAAAATCCATCCACTACAGCCCCCGCCGCTCCGCACTTCATGGCTCGCACGGTCATCAGTTCGCCCCAGAGCGCATAACTTGGCGAGGCACCGGTACAGATATAGACCTCATCGGTCTTCAGATCGTCGAGCGCCTCCAGCATCAACCCAAACGGCCGCGCCGAGATCGGATTGTGCGATCCCACAATTGCTTCATCGAGGCAGTCCGCTTCCAGCACAGTCATCGCCCTTCCGCACACAACCATGTTGCGTTCCAGCGGCACAATGGCTGGAGGCAGAAACTGATGCTTGAAACCCAGCTTGTCCATTACGTCGCCGATCACCGCAGAGAACAGTTCACTGCGCGCCGACTGAAACAATTCGTCGTCCGATGAAAACATATATCGCACTCCTATTTGAAACTTCTGACTGATGTCCCTTGAGTTCCACTTGCCTCAACTAATGCAACCGGGAAACGACGCACTAGAGCTTCATCTCAATACGACCGATCTTCGGAATAAAGAGACAAATACCGCCGAGGACTATGAGGTATGACATGCTGGCCCAGGTGAGGATTGGCTGGTAGCTTCCCGTTCGCTTAAGAATGAGCCCGGTGATGGCAGCGGCAAACATGCCTCCAATGGCAGCGCCAGTGCCGGTAAGTCCAGTGATAGAAGCGACCGCCTGCTTAGGATAGATATCCGCCAGCATCGCATAAAGATTCGAAGCCCATCCCTGGTGCCCCGCCATCGCCAGGCCGAGGACGCCGATGGCGACCCATGCGTGCTGAAAGTGACTGTCGAACGCCACCGGCACCACCAGGAGATTGCATGCCAGAACCGCGGTCTTGCGCGCAGCGTTAACGGTCCATCCGCGTTTGAGGAGTGTCGAAGAAAGCCAGCCGCCAAACAGCCCGCCGAGATTGGCGATTGCATACATCACCATCAGCGGAAGCCCCACGTTACGGAGAGTTAGTCCCCGACTTTCGCTTAGAAACTTGGGCGCCCAGTAAAGATAGAACCACCAGACCGGCTCAGTAATTGATCGGCCGATAAGAAACACCCAGGTCTCCCGATGCATCAGCAGACGCCGGATTGGGACAGCAGCCTCGGAAGCGACCTCGAGCCCGGCTGCATCCAGCATTGGCGCAGGCCGGCGATAAAGAATAAGCCAGGTAGGAATCCAGATAAAGCCAATCATCCCAATGAGAATGAATGCAGCGCGCCATCCCAGGGTGAGAGCGATCCACGGAACAATCAGCGGCGCCAGGATTGCACCAACGGTTGACCCGCTGTTGAACAGGCCCATCGCAAACGCACGCTCGCGCACCGGAAACCACTCGGCCGTCGCTTTCACGGCGGAAGGAAAATTTCCCGCTTCTCCGAGACCGAGAAGAAGCCTCACGCTACCGAAGCCCATCACAGAACGCACAAAACCGTGCGCGACTGCAGCGACACTGCAGATGGTCACCGCCAGCGCGTAGCCGACGCGCGTTCCTATTCCATCGATTACCGGCCCGGACACGAGCAGGCCGAGCGCGAAGGTGGCTTGAAAGCCGGCGATCATCATGCCGTACTGGCTTTCTGACCAGCCCAGCTCCTTTTGCAGAGGAATGACCAGGATCCCCAGTACCTGGCGGTCCATGTAATTAATCGCGGTTGCTGCAAAGAGCAGCGCACAGACGGTCCAGCGGAATGTGGAAACGGGAGAAACTTCGATCGAACATCTTTCCATAAGTACCAGTTCCGCCTTCGATTGCCTGAAAGCAATCCTAGCATTTAGAAATGTGCTGCATATTGAAGCCTCTCACCTGTCGGAACTGACAATGTCACGAGCAAACATACGCGGCTCGAAATGGCTCCGGCACAAAACGTGAGGACATTGAAACCAGCAAAATCGCATATGCTGAAAGCGTGCCTCTTGACTGGAATTGCCGAGCGCTCGCTGAAGGCCTTGCCTGCTACAGAAAAGGCGAGTTCTTCCAGGCTCACGAACATTGGGAGCAAGTCTGGCTAACACTAGCAGAGCCCGAGAAGAGCTTTCTACAGGCATTGATTCAAATGACTGCCGCATTCCACCATCTCGATGCCGGTAACTCCGCGGGAACGGTCTCACTCTTGCGGAGAGCCTTGCGCAGGCTTGAGCGCTGCCCCTCGCATTTTGGAGGGATTGCCGTCACGCCTCTATCCGCAGAAATTTCCGAGTGGCTGCGGATGATTGAGAGAGGGGCGCGGTCCGTCCCGGCGGCTCATCCGCAGATCCACCCTACCGAACCGCCCCCGATCGAAAATATTTAAGCGCCTTCTATTGGCCCGCGGCGCGTGGCTTTATCAACTCGTCAAGATAGTCCGGCTTGTCATTCACACGGACCAGGTGCGGGTACTGTACGCCGCCATGATAGTTGATCGTGACTGCGCGGATGTATTCGTCCACTACGACGAGCAGCGCGATCGGCTGCGGACTATCCTTGGCGGCTTTGATGGCGTCGTCGAGCAATTCCTGCGTGTACACGCGGCCATTCACTCCGATGATCTTCATCCCGGAAGAGATCCCAGCCTCGAAGCCGGGACCACCGACGATAGCATCGCTCACGGTGCCGTCGGCGCCGACCTGAACGCCGATAGAATAGACATTTCCGGCGCTGCCCCGGCGTCCCGTTGACCTTGAAGGCTGGCTGTTGAGTTCTACCTTCCAGCCACCGTTTTCGATACCGCCCACAGGCGCTTCTGGCGCAGTTGAATCCAACCGGGTGTGAAAGAAGGTGGCCCAGTCGAAAGGCGCCACCGCATTCAGGTCACTCACCAATTGGTCAAACGTATAGGTCTTCACTTCTGCCCCGTTATTCGGGCCGCCGTGGAATGCCAAGCAGAAGTCGTCAATTGATTTCTGGCCATGCGACTCGCGATGAATGATGGTGGCCACTTCAAGCCACAACAGGTCGCCTTCGTCGTAGTAGTCGGTACCGCGGCGCCAATTCATCCAGCCGCCTCTTCCGCCCATGCCGGGCTCCCCGGCGGCGGTATCGAGTAACGGGCGCCAGGTGCGCCCTGGGCGTCCCGGTCCAAGCATCGCCGCGATGCTGGCCATATGCTCGTGATATTGCTCCACGGTCCACAAGCCGCTGCGTGCAGCCAGCATGGGCCCAAGGTAATCCGTCAGCCCCTCGTAACCCCACAGCAGATCCGTCTCCATGGGCTGTTCGTAGTACGGAACAGTCAGATCTGCAGGACGGCGAAACTTTCCATTCCATGAGTGAACGAATTCATGTGCCAGCAAGCCACCCAGCGACATGCCCGAAGTCGGCATGAGCAAGGCACGCTCAGGCAGCCGGCTATCATTTGACTCGTGATGCTCAAGCCCGAAGTGCATCACATGATCGCTCAGAGCAAGCAGAAAATGATAGTTACGATAATGGCGCGTTCCAAAAAGCTTGCCCGATTCGGCAACCAGATTGATCATTTCCTTCTGGTTTTCGGGACTCATGTTTAGTGCGGTCTCGCTGTCGGCAACCATGTTTAGTTCATGGTGGATCGGTTCGCCCGCATGTGTAAGGTCAATCACGCGATAGTACTCGCCGGCAATGATGGGTGAGTCCACCAGCATGTCCAGAGAAATCGGCTTGAATGAGACTTGATTGCCGGATTGATTTTCGATCGGAAGCGGCGTGCCGAACTTCCATCCATCAGGCATCAGGAGCTTTGCATCATACGTCAATTGCTGAGCAGGAGTGCCTGCCGGATAGAGAATGACGTCATTCCATTCGAGAACCATCAGCTTCTCGGTAGCCGAGCCACCAACCGGTTCAATAAAGTCGTACCTGGCGTCGAGATGGCTGACTCCGGCAGGGATGTCGAGATGAAACGTAAAAACATCCAGCAGATCGCGCTTCCACGGAATGGTCTTGCCTTCCGCCTCGAATTTGAGTCCAGTGAGGTTTGCGATGGGCCCATTCGGTCCATGTTCTCCGGGAATCCATTTTGGATAGTAGAGGGTCAGGGCGCCGGGCTTGACCGGGATGACTTCATGAGCGCGTAGCAGTTTCTGTTGGGTTTTGGTTGCATCAACCGTGAGCTGAATCGCCTCGGCGGCGATCGCCGCGGGCGCGGCAGTAAGAAGAACTGCGATAAGACACAAGAATAGGCCAAGGCGGCTGCGCTGCATGCAAATACTCCCTCTCAAAAACACAAAAATCTCAATAGAGCATCATACATTCACGCCTACGCACTTCTCGACTGGCTTGTACCGGATCAGGCAAGGTTTTCCGCACTATGCTTCAACCGCCCTCAGGGCTTAGCCGGTGTGCTGGCGGGCAGTCTCGGATAAGTCTTCTCGATTTCGTCCTTTAACTGTGTGAACAGAATCAGGCGAGGCGCGTTCAGGCCGTTTGCGAATGTATGCGTCCAGATTGGCCCGCTCAGCTTTCCATTTGGGGTGGTTTGACGTACCTCGAGCAGATCGTCCTCGGGGCCGATCTCGCCGCCAACACCCAGTTCTGGCCCGCGCGTCCGTTGCTGCCCTGGGCCACGCCCGCCGCCCTGCTGCCCCCCCATCGGGCCACCGCCCATGGGATCTTGATCGTCGTTCATATCACCGCCCGCCCGAGCGCTCGTCAGCCGTCCCTTGCGAACAACGAAGACCAGATCGGCATTCTCACGATCATAGATCAGGGTATAGCGACCCCATTTCTTGAGAGCATCTTTGACATCCGCAATGGCCAGCCGGTCCGCCGTATACAAACCTCGCTTGAATTCGTCTCCGTCAATCGCTTCCACATACACATAGCGTGCGTGGTCGAAGGCTTCTGGAATGCTGGGCTTTTTCCCCTTCTTTTGTGCTGCGGCAACGGTGGGCAGCAACAGCAGAAGCAGAACCATCACCTTGAGGGATTTCATTCATGCACCTCCGATTTAAGAAACCGGTTGCTTGCCCGCAAATCCACGCAACGATCCGGCGATAGACAAAAGAGTACGCCGATTTCCTAAGGACTTGCATTCTCGGAATTCGTAAGTAGGTCCGCCGGCTTCCTGCTCTACCGCCGCGCCAGCATCACCATCAGCCCAAAGATAAGAATTGGTACCAGCGCCAGGCAAGCATAGAGCAGCATCTTCCGCCCACCGGGAAAAATACGCTTGTGCAATGGCGGCCGGCGCGCGCCTTCTTCTACGCCCACCAGGTCCTGGTGCTCCAGTTCCCACGCCATCTCGAGGGCTGTCGGATAGCGGTGGCGTGGATCCCGCTCGAGTGCCCGTTGAAGAATCTCCTGCAGCTGGGGCGAAATCTCCGGGTTCAGTTTGCGCGCCGGCTTGGGATCGGTCAACACCCGCTCGTTCATCACCGCCAGCGGATTGGGCCCGCTGAAAGGCGGCTCTCCGGTCACCATTTCATAAAGCATCGCGCCAAGCGCGTAGATGTCGCTGCGTTGGTCGCCGCGCTGGCCCTTCACCTGTTCCGGCGAAATGTAGTCCGGCGTGCCCAGCATCGGCGACGGACCGGCAAAGGTTAGGCGTCGCGCGTCTTCCTTCATTGCAATCCCGAAGTCGATCAGCTTGATGTGGTCCTCGCCGTCCACCATCACGTTCTCCGGCTTCAGGTCGCGATGCACCACGCCATGCTTGTGCATGTAGTCCAGAGCGTCGCAAATGCCCAGGGTAACCTTCACAGCGCGGTCGATTGGCAGCCTGCCCTTGTTATCCAGCCCTTCCTCGTTCAAAATTGCCCGCAGCAGTCTTCCTTCCACCCACTCGATCACCATGTACGGGC
Source organism: Occallatibacter sp. (assembly GCA_035648535.1). Lineage (GTDB taxonomy): Bacteria > Acidobacteriota > Terriglobia > Terriglobales > Acidobacteriaceae > Telmatobacter. The sequence continues at coordinate 7,283 of DASRLI010000166.1, forward strand.
GGCTCCGCTGCTCGCTGTTGTACGTCTTCACCACACCGGGATGATCCAGTTCCTGCCCGATCTCCTGCTCTCGCTTGAATCGCTCCAGCAGAATCGGGTCCGATTCCATCTCCGCATGCGGAACTTTTAGGGCCACCTGCCTGCCGCTGTTCAGGTCAGTCGCCCGATAAAGCGTCGACATCCCGCTCCGGGCAACGGTCGCCTGCAGGCGGTAATGGTCCAGAGTGTCTCCAGCTTCCATCGTGGTCATTAGTTCATCCAGCATAACAACCTAAGCCTTTCATGCGGATCGTAAAGAACCCGAAAGGAAATCGCATGGAAAGCGTTGAAATTCGCCGCAGATCCCGGGCTCACCTTACTGGAAACATTCGCGTTACTCGAATATGGGTGCTCTGCCCTCGCCATTCTGGGCGAAGCATAGTGAAGTCGAAGAATCTGCTTTCCTCCAATTTGTCGCTAAAGTGTGAAACGCCACTGGAATCTGCGAATCGGTCTGCACCCACCTCCCGAGCTTTCGTTACTGGTCGGGAACTCAGCCCTCTCCCCGCTCGGAAACCCGCGCTCCGCCAGATATAGTTGTGGTTGGATCCCGTCATGCTCCGTTCTCCTCGATTCTGCGCTGTCTGCCTTGCGGTATTTTTCGCCCTCGCGGGGGTTCTGTCACCCTGCATCGCCCGCGCCGCAGCAGCAAAGGACCGCCGAGAGGCACCACAGGATACGGGCTTCCTCAATCGAAAGATCCAGATCCGCGGCGCCACCTACCGCTTTCAGGTCTACCTGCCTGAAGATTGGCGACACGACGACAACCGGCTTTGGCCCATCATCCTGTTTCTCCACGGTCGCGGTGAACGCGGTTCCGAGGGAATGTGGCAGACCCAGGTAGGACTTCCCGCCGCAGTGCGCGACCACCCCGAGCGCTGGCCCTTCGTCATCGTTATCCCGCAGTGCCAGCAGGGGCATTACTGGACCGATCCCGACATGCTTGACATGGCCATGGCAACGCTTGATCGGGAAACAGCCGAGTTCCACGGCGACCCCGACCGCACTTACCTCAGCGGCCTCTCCATGGGCGGATACGGCTCCTGGGAGCTGGCCCGCCTTCATCCTCATCGCTGGGCCGCGGTGGCCATCATCGCTGGCGGAGTCTTTTGGAGTTATGCCCCGGATCGCTGGCAGAAGTCCGCAACCCTGCCCGCCGAGTACGCCCGCGCCTTGGGCCACACCTCGGTCTGGCTCTTTCACGGAATCGACGACCACATGGTTGCGCCGCGCCAGAGCGAATTAATGTACGAGGCTTTCAAAGCAGCCGGTGGCCGAATCCGCCTGTGGCTTTATCAGGGCCTGAAACACGACTCCTGGACCCGCGCGTACGGCGAGCCGGAGTTGCCACGCTGGCTGCTCGAACACCGCATTCAAATCGAGCAGTCTTCAAAGCCAGGTCACGGCCCTGCAACAGTGCCGGAGCCACGCGCCTTTGCCGAGCGTCTCGTCATTCCCTTACACCCGGTCGCCATGCGCCTGGCACCAGCGCAGGTGGAAAATCTCGTGGGCGAATACATCGAGCCGAACGGCAATACTGCCTTGACTGTGTTTTGGCAGGGCGAACGCCTCTACGGCAGGGACCGATTTGGCGACATCTCTGAGTTGGCTGCCGAGTCGACTACCCAGCTCTTTTATCCTGACGGCTCAAGCATCACCCGGCTCGTCGCCCAGCGAGATAACGCGGGGCACATCACCGCCATGCTCTTCCGCGACGACCGACATGAAGAACGATGGGAGAAGCGGATCGGAGCCTCCAGCCACTAGTTCACGGCTTCTGACTGCTTGTTACCGCATTAACCGCGGGTGCCCCAGGCCTCGTCCGCCGCGGCGGATGAGACCTGGGATACTTGCTTTTTGAGCGGAGGAGAGTGCTGAAGACTAGCAGTTGGAAGCCGTCGGGAACCCTCCGCGCCCGGCTTGCGTAGTAATCTTCGAAGCAGATTCGACAAGGTTTCCCTACGAGGAGGCAATATGTTTTGCAGTGGATGTGGTCAGGCTATGGCGCCGGGGCAGGCATATTGCCCCCAGTGCGGTCGCCCCTTGGCGCCGACAGTTCCTCCCGTTCCCGGCTTGCAGTTCCTGTTGGAGAGCTACGCAGGCAAGGTAAGAGCTCTCAGCATCTTCTGGTTTGTCTATGCGGGTCTGTCCCTGCTGCTGGGGTTAGCCGGGCTCACCTTCGCAAAGGCGTTCATGTCCGGAGGCCCCTGGATGCACCGTCCATGGATGCATAGCCCCATGTCGCCGGATTGGATGGGCCCGGCGTTCATCCATCTCATTTGGGTGTTTCTGGTGCTTCGCGCGGGCCTCGCCCTGGCTGCTGGTTGGGGCCTCATGGAGCACGCGCAGTGGGGCCGCCTTGTGGCCATTGTCGCCGCCATCTTCAGCCTCCTCAAGTTCCCCTTCGGCACCGCCCTCGGCATCTGGACCCTGGTCGTCCTACTCGGCTACCGCAACTCGTCGTTGTACGACCAGCTATAAAAGCAACTTCTAGCTCTTAGCCTCTAGCTGCCAGCCTTCAGTTCTCGCGCAATATTTCAGGGCTACCGGGAAGATCGATCGCGCCCGGTTTCGCCGCCACAATCGCCTTTGAGCTAGAGGCTAGAGCATTTTCGATTCAAGCATTAACAGAAATTCGGGTGCCCCACCCTTTCCGCAAAGAGCGCGGAAAGGGTGGGAGACCACAGAAGCCCATCTCGACCGTAAACATTCAGGCCGAAAACGCGCTAGAAGCTAGCAGGTAGAAGCTGCTTTCGCGCAGTACAATTTACCCATGAGCTTCCCTCAAACGCGGATGCGCCGCCTCCGGCGCAGCGATTCCATGCGCGCCCTGGTGCGCGAAACAGTTCTAGAGCCCGGTGACCTGATCTATCCATTGTTTATCTGTCCCGGCGAAGGAATACGCCGCGAAGTCAGCTCCATGCCCGGCGTCTTCAAC
>DASRLI010000167.1:0-10830 GCA_035648535.1 Occallatibacter sp.
GAAGAGGACCTTCTCATCCGCTTCTTCCGCGATCCGCAGACCAACGAGTTCCTCATCGGCGGCGCCGGCCAGCCGCATATTGAGGCCATCGTCAGCCGTCTCAAGAAGCGCTACCATGCCGAAGTCCACCTCAAGGCGCCCAAGGTTCCCTACCGCGAAACCATCCGCGCCAAGGCCGAAGCCCAGGGCCGGCACAAGAAGCAGACCGGCGGCCACGGCCAGTTCGGCGACTGCAAGATCCGCATGGAGCCCATGCCCCGCGGCGGCGGATTCGAGTTTGCCAACGAGACCTTTGGCGGCTCGGTTCCCCGCAACTTCATCCCTGCTATCGAGAAAGGCATCGTCGAGTCAGCCGCCCGCGGCTACCTCGCCGGCTACCCGGTCGTCGACTACAAAGTCACCGTCTACGACGGCAGCTACCACGACGTCGACTCCAACGAAATGTCGTTCAAGATGGCCGGCCGCCTCGCCTTCCGCAAGGCAATGGAGTCCTGCAAGCCTTGCCTTCTCGAACCAGTAATGAAGGTAGAAATCGAGGCGCCAGATGAGTTCGCCGGAACTTTGATGGGCGACCTCAACAGCCGCCGTGGCCGTGTAGCCGGCATGGAGTCCAAGGGCCGCACAACAGTAATCAACGCCCAGGTCCCCATGGCCGAGATGCTGACCTACGGAACTCTGCTCACGTCGATGACGCAAGGCAAAGGCAGCTACCGCATGGAAATGGACCACTACGACATAGTCCCCCAGTTAGTAGCCGACAAAATCCTGGCCAACGCCAAACGGCCCGTAGAAGAAGAGGAAGAGTAACTCAGGTCGAACTGGTTTGCTGAAACTTGGTACTCCTGTTCCCGAACTCGAAACTCGGGGTACCAAGTTTCACAGCTGATTAGGATTGATGTCGATAGAATCGAACAATGCACTTCAGGGGTGAGCCGGACAGCCGCAATGAGTAACTTGACCTTTGATTTCATCACGGACGATCAGTTTCGCCTCTCTCTGCAATCAGACCATCAAGAGATGGCGAAAGCAGCTGAAGTCGGAGCATGGAAGGCTGTTCATGTTCTAGCAGGGAGCATAATCGAAGCACTCCTTATCGAGTACTTGGTCGTCTCCAAATTAAAACCAAAAGGGAAAGATCCTCTTACTGTCACTCTTGGCGAAGCGATCAATGCCTGCGAAGACGCTAAGGTAATTTCGGAGCGGACCTCATCTCTCTGCGAAGTTATCAAGGACTACCGAAACCTTATACATCCCGGGAGACTAATTAGACTTCAAGATCAATATGGCGAAGGCAGTGCACAGATCGTTGCAGCCTTGGTCGGGATCATTACGAGTGAAGTTGCTCAGAAGCGTAAAGAGAATTACGGTTTGACGGCTGAACAAATCGTCAGGAAGATCTCAATCGACGCCCGAGCACGATCTCTGCTCCCACATTTGCTTACCGAGACAAATGAACATGAGCGCCGCCGTCTAGTTGAAAGTGTAATTTCAGAGACGTTCACAATCGAGAGCCAAGACTGGCTCAAAAATGAGACAACGCTGAACACGCTCAAGACCTGTTATCGGTTGGCGCTCTCATCTCTTCCGAAGAGCTATCAGGTTAAGGCGGCAGAGAAGTTCGCAGAATTGGTGAGAAAGGAATCATCCGAGAAGATTACGACTTACGCAGACGCTTTCTTTTCATGCGCAGAGATAAAGCACCTGAATGCAAGTGACTGCGCACTTGTGAAGAATCATATATTCTCCCGGATGGAAGAGCTCAAAGTCAGCGGCGACTACCCCGCCGACCCCCTAGAAACACTTAAGGGAATCGGCCCACATCTGGACGATCAGGATATCTTGAAGTTCACAAATATTTGTGTTCGCTTTGTGAATTCGGGCATCGAAGCATCCCAGAACGGATTTTCTGCATTGCTGATTAGCGAATACGACGAGCTTAGCTCTCCCGAGCTCAAAACTAAAGTGGAGAAACATATTGAAGCCTGGCTGAATTTTGCGAAAGAAAGAAACTATTCCCAGGACCGAGTCCAGCGTCTGAAACACCTTACAATTGGGTGCTCTGAAATACCATTTTGAAATATTAAGACGCGTTCACCGATGGCGGGTGCCCCATCCTTCGCTTTTTTCTAGCGAAGGGTGGGAAAGCACAAACCTCGACCGCCGGCTTCCGCAAGAACATTAAAATCACACTCGACGAAATATCCCAAAAGTAGGATAATAATGGCAAGGCCGTACGTTGCAGACGAGAAGCCGCTCTTCTGGATCGGCTCCGCACTCAAGGAAGTCACTCGATTCCCACCCGAGGTGCAGCGCAGCATCGGATTTGCTCTAAGCGCAGCGCAGTACGGAGGCAAGCACCCCTCAGCCAAGCCGTGGAAGGGCGAAGGACCGGGGGTTCTGGAGGTCGTTAAGGACTATGACGGCGATACCTATCGAGCGATTTACACGGTTCGATTTGCACGCGCCGTCTACGTTCTGCACACCTTTCAGAAGAAGTCGCCGAGGGGAATTGAAACGCGGCAGTCGGACATTCGCCTGGTACGCGAACGCTTGAGGCTGGCGCAACAGGATTACGAGGAGAGATATGCCTAATCGAACCGCAGAGCGAGTGATTCCCAGCAGCGGCAACGTCTTTGCCGACATGAAGCTGCCGGATGCCGCCGAGCTCGACATCAAGGCCCGCCTCGGAGCTGCCATATGCCGCATCGTGGAACGGCGCCGGCTGACGCAAGCCGAAGTCGCCGCGGCCCTCGCAATCAATCAGCCTAAGGTATCTGCCCTGCTCAATTACAAGCTTGAAGGCTTCTCCGTGGAGCGGTTGATGCGCTTTTTGGTCGTCCTCGGCCAAGACGTGGAAATTGTCATCACAGCCAGGCCCCGCTCCCGCTCGGCGCGCCTCGCAGTCAGAGCCGCCTGATTTCGCATCTGGGACCAAGCGCTCGACTCCTCAACTAGGCGGGTGGCCCATGTCCCCATACCGTCCAACCAACTGGGTGCCCCAGGTCCGGATTTTCGGACCTGGGCGGGATCTCATTCCCCCACCACATCCTTCGATGGTCCCTACCAGGAAAGTGTATCCTCAACCCCATGACGGAGAGGCTAGTTCGTTACCAGCAGACCGGTGACATGCACTTTCTCACCTTCAGTTGTTACCACCGTCTCCCGTATCTCGCCTCACCCAAAGCCAGAAACCTCTTCGAAGACGCGCTGGAACGCACCCGGCAGAAGTACAGTTTCGTCGTCGCCGGATACGTAGTGATGCCGGAGCACGTCCACCTGTTGGTGAACGAGCCGAAGCGGTCCAGCCTTGACCAGGCCATCAAGGCAATCAAGCTCTCCGTCACGCTACGGCGGCGCGAGCGCCCGTTCTGGCAGGCCCGCTACTACGACTTCAATGTCTTCACAGAAGACAAGCGCGTCGAGAAGCTCCGCTACATACATCGCAATCCCGTGGTTCGCGGCCTGGTCGAGAAGCCGGAGGATTGGGCGTGGTCAAGCTTCCGCCATTACTCCGCGGGAGTGGAAGGAACCGTGGAGATCGAGTCCTTTTGGACCGGCTGGCGTCGGGAGTACGGGGACATTCCCTCCCAGGTCCGAGAATCCGGACCTGGGGCACCCGGCACCCTGCTGCCATCACGACAAGAGGACGTCCTCTTAACGGAGCTAGATTCGATCGCGTGCGGGTCTCAGCTATGTAGCCTTCCCGGCGCACCCAGCGTGGCCGCAAAGACAGACGATCTCCAATTTCTTTGCGATTCCCTCGCAGTGAGCACTGCAATATTTGCTCTTCTCAGACGCAGGACAACTGCAGGCAGCATTCGCGCATTTCTTTGGATTATCCATAAGCCTCCTTCATGTTTGTGCTCGGAGCCGTTTGTTCCTCGCACACGTACGTACGATGCCAAAATCAAAAGAAAAGATTGCAGCCGTGGTGCTCCATTTTTTCGTGCGTTTTGCGAAGGTGTGAGAGATTACGAAACTTCGCACGCCCGTTCCTCATTTCGGGATTCGTTTCGCGGCTGGGGACTGCGATTGAATCGATGCCTCTCACCTCACCCGAAGCAAGAAATCTCGTTGAAGACGTGCTGGAACGTATCCGGAAAAAGTACAAGTTTTTCGTCGCCCGATACGTGGTGATGCCGGAGCACGTTCATATGCTGGTCAATGAGCCGGGACAGTCCACCCTTGACCAAGCCATCAAGGCATTCAAGCACTCCGTCACATTCCGGGACAGCATCCCATTAGAGCGACTACCATTGAATCAATGCCTCCAGCAATTTTGGAACACCAGCCCGTGATTACGGAGGGCGCAGTCACGTCCGCGGACGGAACCCGGATCGGCTATCGCCGTCTTGGTCGCGGGCCGGTGCTGGTTTTTGTTCACGGCAGCGTCTCTACCCACACGGACTGGATGCGCGTTGCCAAGCTGCTGGCACCGCGCTATACCTGCTATGCGATGGACCGGCGCGGGCGCGCGCGCAGCGGCAACGGCCGCTCGCCCTACTCGCTTGAGCGCGAGTATGAAGATGTTGCTGCAGTCATGGCTGAGGCGGGGCCGGTTGCAGCACTCATCGGCCACTCCTACGGAGCCATCTGCGCGCTCGGCGCGGCGCTGCGGCATCCCGTTCCACGGCTTGTGGTCTATGAGCCGCCGCTGCCGACGGGGAGCCCCATCGCTGGGGAGTTCCTCGAGCCCTACAGGCGCGCGATCAGCGAGGGCGATCTCGACCTCGCGCTCGAAATTGGCCTCAGCCGCTTCACACGTCTCCCCGCCGAGGCAATTCTGGCGATGCGCGTCTCCAAGGCGTGGCCTCGATTGCGGACTCTGGCCGCCAGTTGGATTCGAGAACTGGAGGCCATGGACACGCTCGATCCCAGCGTCGATCGCTATGCTACTCTCGATTGTCCGGTGCTGATGCTAGTTGGCAGCCGCAGTCCAGAGCATCCGCTCCGCGATGCCTCGCGCGCGCTCGCTGCGGTTCTGCCCAATGCGTGCGTTGAAACGATTGAAGGCCAGGGCCATATGGCCACGCGCAATGCTCCCGAGCAAGTTGCCAGGCTGATTGAAAGTTTTCTCAACACTTAAAGCAGATCGCATGTACTGACGCCTGGTTCCCAGGCTGGGGCTATGCCGAGCAAAGCGGATGGTCTACGACGGTGGTTGGAGGTCGCGATTCTGAGACCTGGGAAGCCTCTACTCAACTTGCCAAAGCGTCAGTCCTTGTTTCCCGGACGCAGTCGCTTGGCAAGCGCCCACTTTAGCTCGTCGATTCCCTGTCCCGTAACTGCTGATATGGCATGGAACTCCAGCTTGCGCCGCTTTACGTGCGCGGCGAGCTTTTTCAGCTTCTCCGAGTTGGCAGAGTCGATTTTGGTGGCGACAACAATCATCGGCTTGTCGGCCAAGGGGTGGTTGGGCTCGATGGTGCCGTCATCGTCGGCAAAGGGGTCAGGCTCTGTTCTAACGGCAGTGCTGGTGAAGCTGGCCAGCTCTTGGTTGATGACCTTGAAGTCCTCCACAGGGTCGAGCCGGCCGGATGCGTCAGACACGTCAACCAGGTGAACCAGCAGCCGGGTGCGCTCGATGTGGCGCAGGAACTGGACGCCGAGGCCGGAGCCAAGATGCGCGCCCTCGATAAGGCCAGGCATGTCAGCAACGACGAAGGATTCCAGATCTGGCTCCTCGCCCACCGTGACAACTCCGAGGTTGGGTTCGAGGGTGGTAAATGGATAGTCGGCGATCTTGGGCCTAGCGGCGGAAATGCGCGAAATCAGCGTCGACTTGCCGGCGTTGGGGTAGCCGACAAGACCCACATCGGCCAGCAGCTTCAGCTCCAATCGATAGTTGCGTTCCTCGCCAGCGCGGCCCAGTTCGTGCTCACGCGGGGCCTGATGGGTGCTGGTGGCAAAGTGCTGGTTACCGCGGCCGCCGCGCCCACCTTTGGCAATGACCACCTGCTCATCGGGCTCCTGGAAGTCGTGTACAAGCTCTCCGGTGTCCATGTCATAGACCGAAGTGCCCACCGGCACCTGCAGAGTCTTGGAGTGGCCATCAAGCCCGGTGCAGTTGGACCCCATGCCGTGCTCGCCGCGCTGCGCCTTGTGCTCCGGGTTATAGCGGAAGTGGATCAGCGTGTTGTGGCGATTGGAGGACACCATGACTATGTCGCCGCCGCGCCCGCCGTCGCCGCCCGAGGGTCCGCCGCGGGGCACAAACTTCTCGCGCCGGAAGGCCATGCAGCCGTTGCCGCCGTCGCCGGCTTTCACGCGAATTTTTGCTTCATCAATAAACATAAGAGACCAGGTTTCAGGGATCAGGGGTCAGGGATCTGTTCGCCGGTTGTGTACCAGCAGGCCGCAGAACCGTAAGTCCGTCTTACCAGTCTATCGAACCTTGCCACTTTACCCTATTCAGAGCTGCAATTAGTAGGCTTCGGGCCATGCGGCAGGTCCAGCTGCAGGCTGGATTCACTTACCGATGCGCAGCGAAAAAGCCCTATGTGATGCGCGCTACTTTCCAGTCGGACCAAAGCAGCATAGAATCCCTTGCAACTCCACTTGGGTGTCATTTGAACGGCCGAAACCGCGCTTCAAGAAGCGTCTGCGGTCATGCCCAAATCCTGACTCGCCGCAAGAGCGGGCGGCCGGAGTGTGTGTTGTGCATTTTCCCATGGTCTGCCGCGGACAGGTGTCTCGATGGCAGGTGTAAAGCGGGGATGGGTGAAGCCGCTTGCGGTAGCCGTGCTGCTTTTTGGCGCGGGAATGCACATGCACGCCCAATCCACTCGCAGCGGCTCCCTCACCGGCAAACTGACTGACCTGCATTCGGCCCCGCTGGCCAGAGCTTCTGTCGTTCTGCGCAACCAGGCCACCGGCGCCGAGATGCGCACCACAACAACCAGGAATGGCGAATACCGGTTCACTGCTCTGGATGCGGGCACGTACACCATCGAGGCCGACAGCGGGCGAGTTGGCCATGGCCGGCTGAGTGGCATTCTGGTCTCCGCTGGGCACGACGCACGCGTGCAGACGGCCATGCAGTTTGACCTTGCGCCGTCCACGCCTGTGCGGGCGGTCTTCCTCAGGAATCCCGAGTTGAATGCAACAGGGGCCACGGCGCTGGCCGCAGCACTACCGATCGAGAAGCCTCGACAACTGCCGCTCACTGGGCAGCTAGTGGCCGGTGAAGTACACGAATTGCCGACCGAGGCGCCGCTGCTCAGCGATACGCTCAAGCCGGCACCGTGGCTGCCAGTCCTCTTCAGTGCGTTACCCACGAGCGCGCTACCGCGGGCAGTCGCAGCCGCAATCCCTGCTACTGGCGGCTCTCCAAGAATCGTGTTGTCCGGTGCGGCGGCGAGCAACCCAAATCTGACTACAAGCGAATCAGTAGCGCGCGGACTGCAAGCCGCGATGCAGTGGAGCCAACCGAATCGAAACCGTATTCCGGACCCGAATCAGAGCCGCATTCAAGTGGCATCGGAACAGGCCGGCCCGGTGGCTGCGGCGGTTACTACGACACTCACCGACACGGAACTGCAAGCGCTGCCTTCGAGCGGACGTCGCTGGGAAGAGTTTGTCCTTGATACACCAACCGCCGCGGCGCCAGAGAGTTCCTCCGAAGCCTCACTGCGCGGTGCCGGCCAGCAGCCTCCCGATGTTTCCATCGATGGCGCGAGCACACAACTGGCGTTTGGCAACGGGTCCGGCTCCTCGGCCGGCTCGCAGGGTCAATCGTCGTCCGGGCAGGGCCAGAACGAGCCGCACGGGATGGGGCAAGCCTGGTCCGGCGGTCGCGATCTTGCCATTGGCGAGTCGGCCGTCCGAACGGTGCAGACGGTTGCCGGCAACGCCGAAGCCGAAGGCGCGAGCGCAGCAGGCGGACGCATGAACGTGGAAACCAAGCGCGGTTCCAACGGCCTTCACGGCCAAGGTTTTCTTTTCGACCGTCAAAACAACTGGGGAGCGCTAAATCCTTCTTCGCAGTGGGTGAAAGAGACCGCCCCGGCCACGGCGACCGCGGTTCCGGTGTTTACTTCTGAGTCGTATACGCCGTCCGACCATGAAATCGCATGGGGCGTCGGCGTGGGGGGACATATTCGCCGCAACAAGCTCTTCTGGTTTGGAGCCCTCGACAGCAACCGACGCAACGATCCCGGCGTGTCCACGGTAAAGTGGCAATCAATTTTTTCGCTCAGCCCACCAACGACCAGATGCAATTGCTGGGCGCACAGCTTGGGGCCGGAAGCTCTGCATTGGCCAAGTACTCACAGATGCTTGAAACCCTCGACGGACTGCTTGGCCCCGCGCCGCGCACTTCCGCGCGATGGAATGGCTTTGCCCGCATCGACTGGAAAGCCACCGAGCGCCACAGCTTCGCTCTCCAGGGAACCGGCGCCAATTGGAACTCGCCCGGCGGCGGTCTCACGCGCGTCTCGGAAGCGTATGGGAACCATAGCTTGGGATCGAGCCAGGCGAGCGAGCAGTGGCTGCTTGGCCGCTGGGAAGCTTTCCTGACGCCCAACCTGCTGTCAGTGACCCAGGCCTCTACGAGACGCAGCATTCGCACCGCGCACGCAGAAACGCCATCGGCATTCGAGACGACACTGAACCAGAATGTCTGGGGGCAGTTGCCGCAAATCGTCGTCGATTCCCGCTACGGCTTCACCATCGGCAATCCATCGCGCTTTGGGCAGGGGAGCTATCCGGACGAGCGCCTCTACAGGGTGCAGGAGTCGATCGACTGGGTCCACGGAAACCTGCTAGTCAGGGTGGGTGGAGATGTGGGTCACAACACCGACGCCACAAGCCTGCTCCGCAACCAGACCGGCACGTATCACTATTCCACCCTGGCGAACTTCGTCACCGATGCACTGGTGTTTGGCGCATTCGGGTTCTCCAATGCTCTTGACAAGTTCAACCAGCACAACTGCGATCAAACGGGAAAGGTTTGGCGTGACTCGACAAGCCAATTGCGCGGCCTTGGCTACCTGCCTTGCTACAGCTATTACACGCAGATGATGGGCCCGACTCAATGAAGTTTAAGCACAACCGACTTGGCCGGCTTTGCCACTGCGCAGTGGCAGCCCAACAAGATCATCGTGTTTTCTGCAGGTTTGCGCTGGGAGCACGAACAGTTGCCTCCACCAATCGTTGCACTGGCCAACCCTGAGCTTCCGCTTGCCGGGAAGCCGCCGAACCTTGGCAATAACTGGGGTCCGCGCCTCAGCCTGGCCATTGGAAACGCTGGGCGCCGGAGCCTTGGTTGGCCCCAGCTGCGCATCGGTTATGGCATGTACTACGGCCGCACACAAAACGCGACCCTAGAGACGGTGCTCACACAGACCGGCTCTCCCAAAGGCGACTTGAACTTCTTCATGCGGCCCACTGACAATTTGAATGCTGGCGGCGCTCCACCCTTCCCATACGTCTTTGCCGGTGAACCGCTCACCATGGTCAAGGCCGGCGCGGTGGAGATCGCGCCCAATTTCCGCAATCCCGAGATACACCAGGCCATCGCATCAATCGAGGAGACATTCCCAGGCCACATCCAGGTGACCGGGAGCGGGCTGCTCAGCCTCGGCCGCCGGCTACCCATCTCCATCGACACGAACTTCGACCCGGCCGTCAATCCTGGGACCATCACTTACGCTGTAGTCGACGGTACCGGCAAGGGCCCCATCAAGGCGTCGCAGATCACCGTTCCTTTTTACGCGACCTGGCCCTCGGCAACTTCGGGAACAGGAACTGCAGGCCGCCTCAATCCGAACTACCAACAGATCGCGGAGATCTTCAGCCGCGCCAACTCCACCTACGAAGCGGCGATGTTCCGAGTCTCCCGCTTTGGACGCCGCGGCCTGAGCGTCAACGCACACTACACCTATGCGCACGCAATGGACTGGAATCCCAACGAGAGTACTGTGGTGACCGGCAGCGACGTTCTGGACCCCGCCAACTTCAGCCACGAGTACGGAACCAGCAACCTGGACGTACGCCACTCCGTTGCCGGCACGATCATCTACAACGCGCCGTGGAAGCTGCACAGCCTGGCCGGTCACATCGCGAATGGCTGGATGTTCTCCAGCATCGGCCAGTTCCGCAGCGGAATGCCGTACAGCATGCGTACCGCCGGTTCACTGCCCAAGGAGTTCAGCCAGATCAACGGAGACGCAATCGCCGGCCTGGGAGCGGGGATGAATGGATCGGGCGGCAACAATCTGGTCTATGGCGTTGGCAACGATAAGGTCGCGTACAACATCGGCCGCAACACTTTCCGCTACCCATCCGTATGGAAGGCCGACGTGCGCCTGGGAAAGCACTTCGATCTAGGCGAACTTCGCCAGTTGGAACTGCTCGCGGAATCTTTCAACCTGTTCAACCACCAGAACGTTACACAGCCTGAAACCACCGGCTACAGCATCAGCCCCGGAAGTCTTAACGGCGCCCTCCCTACTCTCACCTTCCTCACCGGCCTCAAAGCCAACACCACCGCGTTCGGCCAGCCGCTCAGCGTCAACGGTACCAACTACTATCGCGAGCGCCAGATTCAGTTTGGCCTGCGGATGAGGTTCTGATAAATCATCGACACACCCAGGGCAATCGCATGAACGTACTTAATTGGCACGCTTGATTCGGCTTGACGCATCGACGGGTCGAAAGCGGCCCTTCGTCCTGTAGGGAGGGATCGAAAGTAAATATCCTCCGGCAGTGGGGTACCAGACCGATGGTCTGGACAATCAGGCAAGGAACAAAGGGCATGAGTCGCATTTATGCTGGTGAAGTCTCGCGCGTTGGCAGTTAAGACCGATGGCTCACTGGTGCTTTCGCAAG
>DASRLI010000168.1:0-10377 GCA_035648535.1 Occallatibacter sp.
CGCTGCGAGGCCGATCAGGCTAGATCTTCACCAGCCCGATACTCCGCGTAAGGACGAGAATGCCAGTCTCATTTGCGCCTCTGCAACGCACGATGGATTCCAGGTAGCTGAGGGCCGCCACGAGGCTAACTCTTGCCCCTATGCGGCACTCTAGTTTCAGCAACGGCCGATCCGCACTCAAACAAGAAGTGAACTGACTCTGTTTGAAGGTAAGAAATCCAGCTGAAAAATAATACAACGAGTCTCTCACCTGCGCTACATGAAGCGATTTCACATTTGTTAGATTCAAAAATATTGGCCGCTAATCTCCGCCAACGCGCTCGTCGAGGAACGGATTTGTCGCGAGAAGTCGGCTTATGTCTATGAATCCGTTCCGTGAATGGGGAGGTGACCAGCCGGGTATTGCGGATCGTGGGATGAGCAATCTCTGTCACCAAGCCAACCAGGTTACGTGATCGAAATGAGTCTCCTGCTTCCGTGGACGTTCAGCGCTGCATGAGAAGGGTGTTCGCTGACCTTGTCGGATGTGTTCCACGTTGGAGCCGCGCGAACCGGCTGACGCAGAAACCAACCAGCAGGGTTGCTCCGGTGGCCAACAGATAGACAAACCAAGTGGCGTTGCCGGCCATTGCGAAGACCAGTGGAATGATCATGGACGGCGAGGTGGAAGGCGCGATGGCGGAGACCGACTGCGCCAAGGTTTCGATGGGTCCAAGCACACCGGCATGGAGCCCGTAGTTCTCGGGCACGCCTTGCGGTGCGGACAGTTCACCTGACCTGTTCGTCTGTGCGGCCATAGTTCCACCTTTTCGCCCGTGAAATCAGGCTGGGTTCGTTCTGAAAGGCACACCTCACTGGTTCAAAACGATACGGACGGCAGCCAAGCGCCCGCCGGGTCGGAATAGAGCCCCATGCTCATCAGTGTCATTGGCTGTACAACGCGCAGGCCGTTGACCAGGCACCAGCGCAGCAGAGCGGTGTTGCGTGAGGGCAAGAGAATTCCCGGCCCCGCAAAGGACTCCGCCGAGGCAATGAGCGATTGCAAGTCCACGTTCGTCTCCGCGGTGGAATGGCCGAAGAACGCGAGGTGCGTCGTATATCCCGTGATGCGGCCTCCGCGCTCTACCACGCATGCTGTGCCCTGCCGGATTGCTTGCGCCAACTCGACAGCGCGTTCGAACCCATGAACCCGCAGCGAAAGAGTATTGCAGGCATCGAGGTCGTCAGGGGAGGCCGGACGCACCGCGCATCCGGGAATACTACGCTCCAGTGTCCGTCCCTGCAGGCAGCTCAGAGGCTCGCGGATGTCAAAGCCAAGCGACGTGTAGAGTGAGAGCGAGCGATTGTGAAAAGCCGCCTGCACCAGCCGGATTCCAGCGGCGCCGCGCTCGTTCGCCCGATCGATCACGGCCTGCATGAGTTTTCGGCCGATTCTGAGGTTCTGTGCGGCGGGGTCGATGGTGATGGGGCCGACGCCTCGAATTACCGAACGCTCGTCCAGGACATTGCTGCCCATGATCCGGCCATCGACTTCCGCCACAACGCAATAAAAGCCGGGGCTCGAAAACATCATCGAAAACAAGCCGGTAGGACCCTCTGGCGAGGGAAAGTCGCAAGGAAAACCGTGCGCCGCGTTGATGGTGGAAAAGGCGTCGTAGCAAATCTGCCCGCAGACGGGGCTGTCCTCCGGTTTGGCGGTCCGAATCACCACGTTAGGCTGTTTTCTTTCCGACATACTCTAAACCGCCTTCGATTTGTTCCGACTGGAGTATACCAGCCACCCAATCCCGGGATTTTCTCTATGCATGTCTGGCATGCGAAAACCGCCCTGGAGCCCGAATAGCTCATTTGACGGTAAATCGCCAAATCACTCGCTGAAATTAGATCGGTACTCAAAAGTCGGCTTGTGTGCTTTGGACGGCTTGTCCGGCACTCAATTGAAGCGTACGGCTCAATTCCCTTATTAAAGGTGGTCTTCGAGCGCTCTGAAGAGTTGAAGTGGAGAGTTCATCGCTATCCCGTGTCCGAGAATCCGGACATGGGGCACCCGGGAGAGTGAAAAGCAATTGCAGGTACTTCACTACGCCTTGCCCACAAACTGAAGTTCGCGGGGCCCCGAGCGGCCAGGTTCAGGATGACACCGGTTGTGTTGTTTTGGATTCGCTTAGGTGCTCTCCCACCCTTCCATTCCGCGGACGAGGACCTGATCATGGGGATCCCGGTCCTTGCGCGATGAGATTGCGCAAGGATGTGGAACCCCGCTGGTACTCGCAACCTAAGCCCGCATGGCCATGTATTTGCTGAGGACGCCGACAAGACCCTGGTTGGGAATACACTGCTTTGCCGAAAAGGAGGAAAGGATATGATCCAGTTCATTCTCCGACAGGCCCTTGAACAGGCAGGCGTATAGCGGCTGCATCAGTGTTCCAGTGTAAAAGCACAACAAGGCCTGACTCATGCACCGTGAATTGAGTCGCGCATCTAACCCCGGATCACCCACCACTTGAAGGATCTGGTTAGCAAGCTGAGCCGTCGCGTCCTTGACCGGCGTTGGTGGCAGCCACTTCATCCAATCGTCTGTGCCGAGAGCGGCCTTCTTGCGAAGAAGGTCTCCGATGCGCTCCATGTACGGAGATGAGGGGTCGAGTGCGAGCATGCCCATCACGCCAACATCTTCGAAATTCCAGGTTGTCCAGTGCGCCTGGTTCCGTTCGAAGATGCCGATCTGATCGTCCAACGCGCGAAGCCGGTCAGGGTTCTCGTCGGGTGGCCCGTTGAAGACCGATCCGAACTCGCCCACCCACAACGGAACGTTATGCTGCTGGGTAAATTTCGTTCCTTCGGCATCGAGGAAAAAACGCTCCTGTCTTGCCAGGTCCCAGACCTCAGAACTGTTCTTCGCAGCGGATCGGGGATGGATGGCGCCAGGGTATTGGCCAGGTCCGAAGCCGGGTACCGTGTAGTTATGCGAGCTGTAGGCGAGGTTGTCGTCAAAAGGTTGGTCGAATCCCGAGAACAGCTTTGCATAGTCATCCCCTTCAAGGAAGATGATGTGGCGGGAATCGATTTTGCGGATCTCTGTGACAACACGCCTAAAGACGGCATTCATGCGGTCCCAACGGGGCTTGTAACTGGAGTTGATGTTCCAGGGGTAGTCGCCGAGATCGTTGTTCGAACAAGGCTCGTTAAGGATGTCGTAGCCGGCGATCACGGCCCTGTTCTTGTAGCGCCGCGCAAACTCCTGCCAAAGGGCGACGTAGCGATCCTGATAGGAGGGAACTTCCCAAAGAAGACTGATGCGCGATGCGTTGTCAGAATGCCAATGGACATTCTGCCATCCCTGAGCCGAATGGAGATCGAGGATGACGTAGAGGCCGTGATTTTCGCAATGGCGTAACACCTGATCGAGACGGGCGAAACCGGTCTCTTTGTATTTGAAGGGAGCGGCGTCGTCTTCGAAGTGGCGGTAGTTAAGGGGAAATCTGACGACGGAAGCGCCGGCCTTGCGGAGAAAGATTACGTCGTCTTCATTGAAGAAGTAGTCGAGCAAGCGGTCGAAGAAGAACTGTGCTCTGGCTGGACCAAGCACCTCCGCCATCTGCGCCCGGAGAGTATGTTCTGCGCCTGGATGCCCATTGATGAAATCTTCCATGTTCATCCAGCCGCCAGGGCAAGTTCCTCTCAGGCGAACCTTTTTCTCTTTAGCATCGACAATGTGACGGCCGCTGACGCGAAGGAACTCCATTTTGTTGTCGCCGCCGGAAGCCTCCTCTGCTTGTGGGCTGGCGGTTTGTTCCGCTGCAGCTTCCGCTCTCTTTCCCGTAAGCGCTGCCGCGCCAGTAAACGCCGCCATCTTAAGAAACTCGCGCCGCGGATGCAATTCGGTTGCTTTTCTGGTCATAAGTCCTCTTTCGAAAAACTGGTTTAACGGTTCACGATCGCGGTCACCGAGGAAAGAGCGACAGCAACGACCGCCGACCGGGCCGTGAGGGTTCCTGTAATCTGCCGGCACTCAAGGGCCTGCGACAACGAATCATCTGCGCATATGCAAGACAGGACCAGCACGCCTATGAGCATATGATATCTCCGATACATAAAGCTGTTGAGTGGAAACAGGCATTACTGCTCTGGGCGCTTCCTTCATTGGGTGTGGCTTCGAACCGGATGCTGTGCGTATACGGTTTTTCACGGTTCTCTGATTACTGCGATTCATGCTGCGCGAGTTCGCTGGACCTAAGCGGGCTTTTAGAGAGTATGCAGCGACGATGAGGCACTCATTGACTTTCGCCACTGGCGATCATTGGCCGGAAAGGCGTTTGCCGGGAGTAATCCTGGAAACAAATGCCGCCCAGGGGTGAGCATGCCATGTTAGGTTGAGGCAAAGGAGCGGTCTATTCTAAACCTATGCTTACCCGAATCGAAGTGTGTCTCCTGTTGGTCCTGACCTCAAGCGCAAGCATGTTCGGCGCCGATTTTGCCATGAAGGTGACTGACAAGAATTATCTCGATACCCAAGGTTTTAGCGTATTTCTTTACGACAGCACGTACCATCCCGTTTTCGTAGACCAGAAGAACACCGCCATGGAGATGATTCTCCACGGCCAGCGTATCGCTACGAATGGCGATGTACGCCTGATGCCAACGCCCGAGCAGTGGGACCTGGTGGCAACCCTCAAGGGGCGTCAGGCCGATAAGGCGAACAACCGGCTCATCGCCAGCCTCGCTTTCCCGACCTTCGATTTGAGCTACACCCTAGAAGTAGCTGCGGAACCGGGCGGCGTGAAGGTGACCATCAATCTCGATAAGCCGCTGCCGGAGAAACTGGCGGGGCGCGCGGGCTTCAACCTGGAGTTTCTGCCCTCCATTTACATGGGCAAGGCTTACCTGGTGGACGGGAGCAAAGCAGGAATTTTTCCGCGAACGCCAGACGATGAGATGGTGAAGGTGTTGCCGCTGGCTGATGAACCGAAAAAGGCGTACTACCTGGAGGATTGGGATAAGGCCAAGGGCTACACTCAGCCGCTACCCTTCGCCGAAGGCAGGAGCATCACGCTGGGTGTGGACGACGCGCTGGCGCGCGTGAGTGTGGTTTCGGACACAGGTGACCTGATGTTGTTCGATGGACGCAACCGCGCGCAGAACGGCTGGTTCGTGTTGCGTTCGCTGATCCCTTCGGGTAAGACCACAAACGCAATTGTGTGGCACATCCGGCCGGATGTGATTCCGAACTGGACGCGGCCGCCGATGATTGCGCACAGCCAGGTGGGTTATGCGCCGGAATTCTCAAAGACGGCGGTAATTGAGCTCGACCCGAAGTACGAAGGGCCGAAGAGGGCCAAGGTGCTTCGCCTGACGGAGGACGGATCGTACAAGGAGGCGTTCGAGGGCCCGATCACGCCTTCGACGCGGTGGTTGCGGTACGTCTATTCGAAATTCGACTTCACGGCGGTGAAAGACCCTGGCCTTTACGTCATTGAGTACGCGGGCCAGCGCACGCCCCCTTTCCCCATCTCAAAAGGCGCGTACGCGAAAATCTGGCAGGACAGCCTTGACCATCACCTGGCTGAGCAGATGGATCATGTCTCTGTGCGCGAGGGGTAC
Organism: Occallatibacter sp.; assembly: GCA_035648535.1. GTDB lineage: Bacteria > Acidobacteriota > Terriglobia > Terriglobales > Acidobacteriaceae > Telmatobacter. The sequence continues at coordinate 5,602 of DASRLI010000168.1, forward strand.
CGGATATGGCACGGCGCATCGCACCTGGATGATGGCCGCATGGCGCCAGTGGTTGGAGAACAATTCGACGGCTGGAATCAGGCTACGGCAACGGACGGGAAGTACAAAGGCGGTGACCACATTCCTGGGATGAATGTGGGGGGATGGTACGACGCCGGCGACTACGATCTGGAAGAACCCGCGCAGCTGAATGTGATTCAGAGCCTGGCGCTGGCGTATCGCGAATTCAATCTTAAATACGACGAGCTCACGGTGGATGAAACGGCGCGTGAGGTTGAGATGCACCGTCCCGATGGCGTGCCGGACACGGTGGAGCAAGTGAGGCACGGCGCGCTGCTCATTTTGGCGCAGTACCACAATATTGGGCACGCGATCCGCGGCACGCACGAACCGGATCTGCGCCAATATACGCACCTGGGCGACGGCGCGTCGAAAACCGACGGACGCATCTACAACCCGACGCTCGGTCCGAATGAAGTAAAGGGTGACTACTCAGGCAAGCCGGACGACCGCTGGATTTTTACTTCGACGAATCCGTTTTTCCAGTGGAACGGTATTGCGGCGCTGGCGGCCGCGGCCGATGTGCTGAAGGGGTGGGATGACGCGTTAGCGAAAGACTGCCTCGAGACCGCGATCAAAGCATGGAACGACGAGAAGGCTCACCCAACGCCTTTTCCCTCGGGCGGCGGCTTTGGCGGAGCGGCTCCGGCGGGCGCTCCTCCGGGTGGTGTGCTGGCTGCGTCGCAGGGTGTGGTGTCTGGCCGTCAGAACGCGAGTGCTCCGGCAGGTTCTGGCACGACGAGCGCACCGGCAGCTCCGCCGGCAGGCGCAGCGCGTGGCGGGTTTAACACCGGACTCGACTGGGCTGCAGCTTTGGAATTGACCATCGCAACGAACGGAGCCGAGCCCTACAAGTCCCGTCTGAAGGAGTTGTTCCCTCAGATGATCACTCCGCAGCAGATGGGCCTTCGTGGTTGGACGGCAGTGCGCGCCCTGCCATATCTCGACGCGAGCGCGAAGGATCAAATGCGGGAAGCGGTGAAGACCTACATGGCGGGGTTGGACAAGCAGTTGGATGCCACTCCGTTCGGCGTGCCGCCGAGCCTGGACACGTGGGGCGGATCGGGCGCCGTGGTTGACATGGCCATCCGAATGTACTTTCTGCACAAGACGTTTCCTGATCTTGTGGGCCCCGAATATACGCTCCGTGCCGTCAATTACATTCTCGGCACGCACCCGGTATCGAGCACATCGTATGTGGCTGGCGTGGGTACGGTCTCGAAGATGAAGACGTACAGCAATAATCGCGCCGACAACGCGTACATTCCAGGCGCAGTGATTCCGGGATACGTCATCATCAAGCCGGATTTTCCTGAGTGCATCGACGACTTTGGATTTCTGTGGTTCGAGGATGAAGCGGTCGTGGCGGGATCGGCAAGCTGGGTCGTGGCCGGCAACGCTGCGGACGCGATTACGAAAGAATCGAAGTAGAGCCATTCCTGGAAACGCCTCGCGGCCCCGAATTACTGGACCCCGAGGCGTTTTTCAGGACGAGACGGAATCATCGAAGAGATGTTGGGCACGAACCTCTCCGCGAAGATCGGAACCGTTCTTCCGATCCTTGGCTTTGCGCTTCTCGCGCACATAGCTCCACAAACTGCTACGCGCTCGTGTGTGCTGTCCCGCAGTGTATCCTCATTGGTTGTAAGTATCAGCACAATGTGCAGGGAGGCATAATGGCGGCAGTGATGGCCCAATACGGACGTGTGAGGCGGACCCCAAGCGAGAGTTGCCACGTTGGTATTTGTCAGTTCGGTCGAGCCATTCGACTCGTGCTTCTGCTGCCGCTCTTTGCGTCGTTCGTGTACGCCCAACCGGTGGCTCCGGCGCAACAACTCGTGTTTCGTCCTTACCACGCGAGCGGCCTGTACGACGTTGGCGATACAGTCGGCTGGATTGTTTCTCCGGGTCCCACAGCGCCCACGTATGCCTATAAATGGACGATCCGGCGCAACAACAAAGACGTCCTTAAGGAAGGCAAGCTCGACCTGAGTTCAGGGAAGGACAGGATCGAAATCGTCGGCGACGAGCCGGAGATGATTTATGTCGCGATTGAGCCGTACGCGAACCTCGCGGGAGACAACGCGTTAAACGATCATGGCGCATCGGCTGGGACGAACGTCAACCCCGGCGCCGCACCCGCGTTTGTCGGCGGCAATACAGGCCGCAACAATGGCCTTTACGCGGTTGGAGCCGCCGTTGCTCCCCACAAACTCGAACCGTCCACGCCGCGGCCGCCGGATGTCGATGCATTCTGGGCGGGGAAACTGGCCGCTCAGGCCAAGGTTCCCATCAACCCGACCGAGACACCGATCCAGTCCGACATGCCCGGGATCGAGGAGAGCGCGTTTGCACTCGACGCATTGGGATCGAAGGTACACGGGTATGTTGCGAAGCCCGCCAGGCAAGGACGATTCCCCGCGATCATTCAACTGCAGTATGCGGGGATTTACGCGCTCGATCCGCACTGGGCTGCGCAACGTGCCTCAGATGGCTGGTTGGTGATCGATGTCGACGCACACGACAAGCTGCCCTCCGACCCTTCCGGAGACATTCCAAAGGCGTACGTCGCGGTGGGCAACACCGACCGCGAAAAATCCTACTTCCTGAACATGTACCTGCGCGATTCGCGCGCTCTCGATTATCTACTCACGCGGCCAGACTGGGATGGGAAAACAATCGTGTTGACAGGAGGGAGCCAGGGAGGCCAGCAGAGTTTAGCGCTTGCGGGTCTGCGCCCGGAGAAGATCACCGCGGTGCTCGTCTGCGTTCCTGCGGGTGCGGACACCAACGGGGATCTGCACGGCCGCAAGAGCGGCTTTCCCAATTGGCCTTCAGACAATCCCAAGGCAATGCAGACCGGCCTCTACTTCGACCCCGTCAACTTCGCCTCGCACATCAAGGCTCCGGTCATGGCAGGAATGGGCTTCATCGATACTGTTTCTCCGCCCGCCGGAATTTGGACGGCCCTGAACCAGATCCCGGGTCCCACGGAACCATTGCCGCTCCTCGAATCGGAGCACGATAACTTCACGCCTGACAAAGGGAGAGCTTGCCCGGCGCGCACGCAGCAGATACTCGATAGCCTTCGCACAGGCGCAAAATACAACCCCACGGAGCTGAAGTGATCCGCACGTAGCCCTGCTGCGATGATGAATGCGCGCGTGCTGAAGTGCGGGAGGCGTGCTTCCAATCTCGGCCCTACACGCGGAACTTCACTTGGACACTGCAGCGTTTACGGGGAGTAATCCTGATAATGTCGGCCAGTGTCTAGTCATTCCAGTGCATCTCAATAGACGGTGCTTGCGAGCACAGTGTCATGGACCGTCCAGCAGCGCGATTTCCGAGCTCCGGCACACCCTCTCGCCCACCGGGATCGCCCGCCACAGCAACCACGCGCAGCAGGCAAACTGGATCTGCTGATGGCCAGTCAGTGCCCTGTCTCATCGCGCCCAGCCTGCCGGTGACCGAGAGAACTAAGTTCCCGGGCGCTGGCATCCCAGATACCTGCGGAAACTGTCGGCTTTCGAGATCATTGGATCAAACGTCTCCAGGCACCCCCTCATGCAGCCACGGGTAGAGCATCTGGCTTGGAATCAGAGGGTCTGGGAGTGCTGATTTCCTTGAACCGATTGAAATTGTAAGGGCTTGGCCTGGACCCCCTGGTCTCCCCGCATCGTCACTGTAGACGATTTTGTAGCGGTGATTTCACCCTCGGTTTAGCGGTAAGAGCAACAATTCGCTACAACGCTTCTCGCCATTGAATAGCTTCTGCGGAGCCGACTTGCCGGGACTAATCCGAAAATGAGAGCTATGATTTTCGCAAGCTAGTTGTTGGGTCTGACTCAACAGAAATCAGGTTCAAGAATCCGGAACTTGGGCACCCCAAAGCAAAGCTAGCAGCATAGCTGGGAACCTGGTCACCTGCCAGTGCCCGGTTGTTCCTCTCAGTATGCAAACGCAAAATCCGCCACCCCATACATGGCAATCAACGCTTCTTTGGCATCGCTTTCGAGCTGTGCCTGGATATCAAATTTGCGTGTTTTCGCCATTCGCTGGGCGATCGTGTGCTGGTGGTCAAATGATTTCAGGTGAATAAAAGGGTTGCGTATCAATCGTAGACGGTCAGCTTTGTCAAGAACCAGTGGATTAACAATGTTGTTCACGCGCGCACATTTGATCGCAGCGGCCAGCCCCTGAGAGGCCTCTTTGGGGTACCCGACACCGTGGACGATTGAAGTTGATGAACACTTGACCGACTTGGTACGGATCAGTCCTCGGTGAGCGCACTGGCGATAATGCGCTCACTCAATAGAGACGGGAAAACCTATCAGTCGACCACCCAGCGAACCCTGCTCGAGGGAAGGCTCATGCAAGTTCCTAAAGAGCATCCTCACTTCCTATCGCCTGTTTTCGTGATCAAAAACCGATTCCGCTGAATTCTTGCAAGGCAGGTAGTGTCCAGCGCGTCCGGAAGGTTGCGCAGGATTGGCTCTGCGGGGCGTCTTGATGTCAATTCACTAAATGACGCCTTCGATCTTCAGCACGAATGCTTCCTTGCGGACGGGCGTTAGGGGCAAGTCTACCTTCAATCCCGTCGCTGTCTGTTCGAAGTGGAGGCGTTCATTGGCCCCCAGAATGCCAACTCGTTCTGCCTTACCTTGGCGATCGGGCAGGCTTTTGATGAGAACCTGTCTATCTTCCGGCCAGCCCAGC
>DASRLI010000169.1:0-10817 GCA_035648535.1 Occallatibacter sp.
CAACACCGTTGATCGGTTGCGGGCTCCCCGTCCAATGGGTCGCCTCTGAATCCGCGAGATTGGTGCTTGTAGACCAGACGCTGAAGTACGGGTCGTGCGTAATCAGCGGCGTCGCCGGCGGTCTCTGTTGGCAAAGGGCAGAGCTGACACCAAGACAGGAAATGATGCAACATGCAAACAGCGATCGAACAGCCTTCATGCGATTCTCCTTTTCGCGCTCCTCGCCCGCATGGTTAGTCAGGCACATGACGATATCCTCAGGCGGTCAGTTCATGATAAGGCGATTGACCTACATCTGACTCACATCCAGGTTTGCCGACTTCCATTCGACAGGCTGCGTCGAGACTGGCTGGAGGGAAAGGTCCCTCTCCCTTTCCGGCTCCACCTAAAGGACGAGGTTTCATCCCAACGATTGGATGAAGACACCAGTGCAACTGGAGCCTAGACTGCCACTTAGTTGATCGCCGAATACTCTGCGCCCGCTTCCCCTTTCGCCCAAGCACACGGAAGTTCGGCACAAAGCGATTTCAGACACACAGCGGAAGAACATGTTCAAGGGGCCCCGCCTTCGTCCGCGAGTCTATTGACATTCAGCCCTACCTTAATGGAGCGTCACGATGCGAAGTGCTGTCACGGTTCTCATTGGTCTTGCTATCGCCCTGGCCACAGCCCAGGCTCAAAGCAACTACGCGGTCATTCGTGGTTCCATCCTGGATCCGCAGCATCGTCCCGTTGTTGGAGCGCGCGTCCACATCACTGCGGCCGACACCGGCGCTGAGCGCGATGTTGCGTCCAATGGCACGGGACTTTACGAGATTGCAGGGTTGCAGCCGGGCGCGTACACATTGGCTGTCGATAGCTCCGGATTCCTGCAAGCTACTCAAGCAATTAACCTCGAGGTGGGCCAGCAGGCCACGCTTGACCTGCAATTGCGTCTTGGCTCCGATAAGCAATCCGTCATGGTCCAGGCCTCGGGTGAGTTGCTCAAGACCCAGGATGCGAGCGTGGGCGAAGTGGTAGATGAGCGATCGGTGGATTCGCTGCCGCTGAATGGCCGAATGTTGATCGACCTGGTGTTGACCGTCCCCGGAGCGCATTTGAGCCATGGCGCCGCGGCCGGTGATATGAACTCCCTCTACTGGAGGCCGGGCCAGCGTTCAGCTGTAAGTATCGGTGGGAGCCGCCCCAACGCAAACTACTTTCTGCTCGACGGTGCCACCAACACCGACCCGACATTCAGCACCCAGAATCTCAGTCCCTCGCCGGATGCCGTCCAGGAGTTCGAGGTCCAGACCGGAAGCTATTCGGCGGAGATGGGCGGTGCCGGCGGCGGACAGATCAATATTGTTACCCGCTCCGGGTCCAGTCACTTTCACGGGACCGCCTATGAGTTTCTGCGCAACGGCGCCATGGACGCTCACTCCTTCAACCAGATGGGCACCTCGAATTTTCTTGTGCAGAACAACTTTGGCGCTTCGCTGGGCGGCCCCGTCAAGCGCACCGGCAAAACCTTCTTCTTTTTGAACTACGAGGCTCTGCGGCACGTTCAGATAGATGCGATGGTGGACACGGTGCCGACCTCAATCGAAGACACCGGCGACTTCAGCCAAAGCGGAGTCAACATCTACGATCCAAATACCACAACCACGAATCCTGGCTATAACCCCAGCTTGCCGGTCAGCCTGTCTAATCCCCAATACATCCGCCAACAGTTCGTTTACAACGGCGTGAACAATGTGATTCCGCCGGGACGCCTGACCCAGGCGGCCTCAATCATGCTGAATAAATACACGCCGCTGCCGAACACCATGAACATGGGTAGCTCAACCATGATGGGACAGCCGACTGTGATAGGCGCAGGCAACGACGCCAACAATTATCTGGATACGCGCAAGGAGCGCATGACCGACAACCAGGGAAGCGTTCGTGTCGATCACAGTTTTAGCAACGGCGATACCGCATTCTTCCGTTACTCGGCTGCCAGTGAGTATGGCTTCATGCCGGAGGGACTGCCTGGATTCGGTTTCAATCATGACAATCTCTCGCAGCACGGAATCCTGGCATGGAACCGGATTATTTCACCGCGCATAGTCAATATGGCATCAGTCTCCATCTCGCGCCTGGTGATGATGCACACCACTGAAAGCGCGGGCAAGAAAGACATTGTCACCGAGCTTGGCATCACCGGAACAGGCTTCGGCGGCATCAATGCGTGGGGCGCTCCCTACTTCAACGTTCAAGGCTTTTCGCCACTCGGTGACAATTACCTGGCCACACCAATGCACGCTTGGGACACAGTAATCGAGGGCCGGGATTCGCTGAGTTGGCAGATCGGCCGCCATAGCACCAAATTTGGCGGCGCGTACCAGAAGTTTATTTGGCCCATGTGGGGCTTCTTTCAGAATCGTGGCTACTACCAGTTCACTAACGGCTTCACCACCAAGTCAGCACTCAACGATGGAACCGGGTCGGCGCTTGCAAGCTTCCTTCTGGCGCTCCCGGCGGCGCGGCAGGGCCAGGTCGGAATTCCACAAATGCAGTTGCGCCAGTGGTACGCCGACGGCTATGGACAGGACGCATGGAGACTGACCTCGACCACAACGCTCACCTATGGTCTCCGCTACGAGTTCATGAGCCCGCTCGTCGATCTCGACTACACGAACAGCAATCTCGACCTTTCGACCGGAACGCCTCAAGTCTTTATTGGCGGCCAGAATGGCTATCCGCGCGGCCTTATGTATGCCAACCACACCAACTTCGCGCCTCGGTTGGGGCTGGCGCAGAGTTTGCCCAGGCTAGGCCTGGTTGCGCACGTGGCCTACGGAATTTTCTACACGCCTGTGGACATGAATACCTGGTGCAATCAGCGGCATAACGTTCCCTATGTTTTCCCTGAGACCGCGCAGAGCGATCCGTTTATTCCCAGCATCACTACGTTGAATCTCCCCTCTCCTGTGCTCGGCACAACAGCGGTCAGCTTTACTTCAGTCCAGCTGCATGCTAAGGCTCAATACGTCCAGCAGTGGAGCGCTTCGCTCGAAAAACAATTGGGCAGCCAGACCACCGTCGAAGTCGGCTACCTGGGTTCGGGCGGATTCCATCTGCAACGCTCGCATCTCATCAACAACGCGCAACCAGGGGCAGGTCTTATTCAACCCCGCCGTCCGTTTCCCAAAATCAGCTTTGTACCCAACACTGTTCTCCCATCCACGGTCACGGTTTCCAGCACCACATTTCCCGTGAGCACTATCAATTTGCTCGAGAACACATCGCAAAGCTGGTATGACGCCGGATACGTAAATGTTCGCCGCCGCTATGCGCGCGGACTCAGTCTGCTGGCCAACTACACCTTCGCCAAGTCACTTGAAAATGCACCGGACTTTCGCTCGCCGATGTTTGAAGCTGCCACTCCACAGGACAACAACAACCTGAATGCGGAGAAGGGCCCCGGCTGCGACATCCGCGATCGCTTTGCCTTGAGCGCGGTCTACAACCCGCCGACTTACAACCGGAACAACTTGACCCGGGCCCTGACCAGCGATTGGCGCGGTTCCATCGAATACCAGGTGCAGACAGGCTTTCCGCTCACCATCTCCGTCTTCGGCGATACGGCGAATGCGGGAACTGTGGTCGGCGAGAATCCTATCCGTGCAAACGTAACTGGTCAGAAGATATTTCCGTCGGGAACGCGGAACTCCACAACGTGGTTCAACCCTGCCGCATTCAGTACGCCACCCGCCTATACATATGGAAGCGCCCGCCGGAACTCTGTCTATGGCCCCGGCTTGCAGTCAATGGACCTTGGGCTGGTCAAGAGTTTCAGCCTCGCGGAAAAGGCCAGGTTCGAAGCCCGCGCCGAGTTCTTCAACGCGCTCAACCACACCAACCTGGGAATACCCAATCGCTTCGTCAATACGTCAACCTTTGGAAGCATCACCGAGGTCTCCACACCTGGACGCGAGATTCAGTTGAGTGCAAGGATCAGTTTCTAACGCATACTCCAAAACGTTCGCCTGCGCATGCCTGATTCTGCATTGTGAGCTCTTTTTTTGAGATTGCTTCGCCCGCGCTCGTCAGAGCTTGAATCATGCGCTGGTCTCGGTTGTCTATGTAGTAGTCGGAGTACTGCTGCTGTATGTGGCGTTCTTCCGCAGCGGTATCTTCACAAACCAGCGGCGGTGATTTCGACGGCAAATAGAACTGCTGTTATTTTTCTTCCGCAGCGGGCGCTGGTTCCAGCAGCTCCGCGTCATTATTCCGCACATTCCCTACGCGGTCGCTCACAGGCCAGGAGCGCATGCGCTCGGCCGGGTAGGGACGAAGCAGATCTACGGGAGGCCGCTCTTTCGTCTCTGGATCGAGCCAGCGATCGTAGTCTTTTGGTTCAAGGATTACAGGCATGCGGTTGTGAACCGGCTCCATCAACTCATTCGGGTCGGTAGTGAGGATGGTGAAGGTCTCGAGCGTTACCTTGTCTTTGCCCTGCCACCTGTCCCAGAGTCCCGCGAAGGCGTAGGGCTCGCCGCTTTTGAGCGCGAAGGCGAAGGGATGTTTTGTCTTGGGATCGATGCGCTGCCACTCGTAAAAAGCGTCGGAAGGCACCAGGCAGCGGCGCTTCTTCAAGGCATCCCGGAAGGCGGGTTTAGCTGCCACTTCCTCGGCCCTCGCATTGATGGTGGAGTAGCCAAACTTAGGGTCCTTCGCCCAGAAAGGCACCAGCCCCCAGCGCAAAAGGGCGAACTCGCGGCTGCCGGATTCGCGGTTTGACCTCACGACAGGCTGCACACTTTGCGGTGCAACGTTGTAGCTGGGCGCAAACCAGGGCATATCCTCAAGCTCTACGCCAAACCATTCTGTTAAAAGGTCTTGCGTCGATTTTCTGGCGAATCGGCCACACATGGTTCCCTCAGCATACCGCACAGCCTGCGCGAATTCACAGGAAAGACTGTTGACAAGAGGGTGCTGTTGGATTGAATCTAGAGCGAATAAAAGGCGAATATGTCAGCCCGTTCTGCCACCGCTCTTCGTCTCGAAATCGAACATGCCCTGGAACGAAGTTTTCCGGCGGCGCTGACCCCTGAGCAGCGTACGATCCGCGAAACTGCGTCTACCGGCATTGCCGAGGTGGACGCTCTGCTCGACGGCGGCCTGCCGGTTGGTGCCATCAGCGAAATCAACGGGCCGGAGTCTTCAGGCCGCACGACTCTGGTGCTTTCCTTTCTCGCGCAGAGAACAGCGTCTGGACAGGTGTGCGCATGGGTGGACGCGGACGACGCATTCGATCCCGAATCGGCCGCAGCCAACGGTGTGAATCTGCGGCAGCTCTTGTGGGTGCGTTGCCGCAAAGCTGGGGGCTTGGTTCAGAGCAAGCAAGCGGCGAAACCATGGACGCAGCTTGACCAGGCGCTGCGAGCGACTGACCTGTTGCTGCAAGCCGGCGGGTTTGCCGCCATTGTGCTCGACCTGGGCGATACAGCGGCGGAGCACGCGCGACGGATTCCACTCGCGACGTGGTTCCGCTTTCGTCAGGCGGCGGACCGGGCGCGCACCTCCCTCGTGGTTTTGGCGCAGACTGGTTCCGCACAGACAAGCCCAGCCCATGGAAGTAATGCCCAGTCCAGTGCAGCCGTGGCCCTGGGGTGCGCGGCAATGAGCCCAGTGGTTGCCGGCGGAACGGTTCTGCGCGGCTTCCGCTTTGAGGTGCGCAACGAGCGGCAGCGCTTTACTCCCTTCGCTCCGGGACGAAAGAAACCTCCAGCCTCTGTTTGGCCAGCCGCCTGCGCATGGGATGTCGCCGAACTTTCGGATGACGACGCTGCATTTGAGTGCGCCAGAGTGCTGGAAATGGAGAACAGTGCATGAGCCAGCAACTCTATGCCTGCCTTCATGCAGCGGAGTTTCCTTCGCAGGCTTTGCTGCGTCTGCGACCGGATTTGCAATCGCTGCCTGTAGCTGTGCTTCAGGGTCGCGCGCCGATTGAGCAGGTCTGCTCCATGAACCCGCTTGCACGTCTGCAGGGCGCGGCCACAGGCATGACCAGGCTCGAGGGCGAAGCCCTCGCCAGCCAAAATGGAGGACTGCACCTGCTGCCGCGCTCCCTTGAGAGTGAGGCCGCGGCGCGCGCTGTCTTACTCGAGTGTGTGGCCAATTTTTCCCCGCGCATCGAAGAAGCGAGTAGTGAAACCGCATGCGCATTCGTGCTCGACATAACCGGCACAGAGCGTCTGTTTGGTCCACCCCGCGCTCTTGCCGAGCGCTTGCGCAACGCACTCAAGTCTTCCTGCTTTCGAGCCAGCATTGCCGTCAGCGCAAACTTCCACGCAGCGCGCATGCTTGCCGTATCGTCACGCGGAATCACCGTGATCACCGCAGGTGAAGAAGCAACTGCATTGGCCAACCTGCCTGTCGCGCTGCTCGAAATGCCAGACGACCACGCCGAAACCCTTGCGATTTGGGGTATTCGCACGCTGGGCGAGTTGGCGGCACTGCCTGAGGTTGACCTGATTGCACGGCTCGGCCAAAGCGCATCAGGCTGGCGCAACCTTGCGCTTGCAGCGCACGCACATACGTTTCAACCGATCGAGGCCGCGTTCTCGCTCCGCGAGTTCTGCGAGTTTGAAACTCCTGTGGAGCAGATGGATTCATTGCTCTTCGTTGGCGCTCGCATGATCGATAGTCTCGCCCTGCGCGCCGCCACGCGAGCCATGTCGCTGGCCACTGTCGCTGTCGATCTGGCGCTGGAGGGAAAGCGCGTGCATCAGCTTACGATTCGTCCTGCGCTGCCCACTGTCGATCGCAAATTTCTGCTCAAGCTGTTGCAACTGGAGATTGCAGCCAACCCGCCGCCTGCGGCCGTTTTGTCGCTCACGCTTACGGCGGAAGCCGGCCAGTCCAACAAGGTGCAGTTGGGACTGTTTGCGCCGCAGATGCCGGAGCCTTCACGGCTGGATGTAACCATCGCGCGCCTGAAGGCGATCGCAGGAGAAGACCGCGTCGGCTCGCCAGTACTCGAAGACACGCACCGCGCAGGCAGCTTCCGCATGTCAGCCTTCAACGCGCAAAATCTTGCCGAAGAAGATAAAGAAGCCCCGCCACGCATGGCACTGCGCCGCCTTCGCCCTCCGCTTGCAGTGCGCGTCGCACTCAATGCCGGTCAGCCGGCGCTCTTTCACGACGGACGCCAAAGTTACAAGATCGCCACATCGTTCGGTCCGTGGCGCAGCAGTGGCTGCTGGTGGTCAGTAGATGGCTGGGACAGCGACGAGTGGGACGTGCTGGCCGAGTCGCAAGGTACGCGGGTTGCCTGTCTTCTAGTGATGGATCGCAGCAAACACGAGTGGCGGCTCGAGGCCTTCTATGACTAACCTCGGCCATAAAATTGCCAACACGCGTTCGCCGGGAACACCGGTCTGCCATCCTGACGATGCTTACCAGTCACCCGCATCTCAAGGGCATACGAATTCCGTTCTAGGTCTGAGAACAGCAGGACTTGCTGAAGAAAGCGAATATGTTGAGCTGCATTGCGCCAGCGCGTTCAGCTTCCTGGATGGCGGGTCGCAGCCTGAAACGCTCATGGAGCGTGCCGCACAACTCGGCATGCCCGCGCTGGCGCTAGCCGATCGCAATGGGCTTTATGGCGCGGCGCGTTTTCATACAGCTGGTGTCCGCTGTGGCGTGCGAGCGCATATTGGCGCCGAGATTGCAGTGCGCTCGTTTGGAAATATGCTCACGCCGCCAGCCTGGCTGCCACACCAGCATCCCGCCCAGCCGCCTCGGCTGCTGTTGCTGTGCACTTCGCAAACTGGCTATCAGAATCTCTGTCAACTCATCACGCGCTTCAAGATGCGCGAGACGACAAAGGCCGAAGGCGCAGCCACGCTCGAAGATGTCGAAGAGTTTTCCGCTGGGCTCATCTGTCTTACCGGAGGTGATGAGGGGCCGTTGGCAGCGGCTCTTGCGCATGGCGGTAGTGATGCTGCTCGCAAAATCGCTGACCGGCTAAAAACCATCTTCGGCCCCGCGCATCTCTACCTCGAACTGCAGCGCCACGGCCGTCGTGACCAGGAGTGCCGCAACCAGGCGCTGCTTTCACTGGCCTCGTCTATGCGATTGCCGGTGATTGCCGGCAACGGTGTTCGCCATGCAACGGAAGCCGACCGCGAGCTCTTCGATGTGCTCACCGTCATCCGTAATCACACCACGCTCGACAAAGCCGGCCGCCTGCTGGCTGCGAACGCACAGCGGTTATTGCGACCAGGCCGCGAGATGGTTGCGCTCTTCCGGGACATTCCCGAGGCCGTTACCAATACGCGCATCGTAAGCCAGCGGCTCGACTTCACGCTCAACAATCTCGGCTATGAGTTTCCGCATTATCCGGTGCCCCAAGGCGAGACGATGGACAGCTTCCTGGCCAAGCGTGTGGACGAAGGCGTGCGCAAACGCTACGGAAATCCAGCCAAACAACACCTGCTTGAAAAAGCGAAGGCACAGGTACTACACGAACTCAAGCTCATCGCTAAACTCGGCTTTGCCGGGTACTTCCTCATCGTGTGGGACCTGATCCGCTATTGCCAGCAACATGGAATCCTGGGGCAGGGGCGCGGATCAGCAGCGAATTCTGCCGTCTGTTATGCGCTTGAAATCACTGCTGTCGATCCGGTAGGAATGGAGTTGCTCTTCGAGCGATTCCTGAGCGAGAGCCGAGGTGAATGGCCTGACATCGATCTCGATCTTCCCTCTGGCGACGAGCGCGAGCAGGTGATTCAGTATTGCTACGAGCACTACGGCGCACTCGGCGCTGCCATAACTGCCAATGTTATTACTTATCGTGGTCGCTCTGCCGCGCGCGAAGTAGGCAAGGCGCTCGGCTTCGAAGAGGACACGGTCACAAAGCTCTCGAGCCTGGTGAGCCGCTGGGAGTGGCACGGTGACAACGACACCATGGCGCGCCACTTTGATCAGGCTGGCTTCGATGTACGGCATCCGAGCATTGCGCGCTATCTCGACCTGTGCCTGCGCATGCGCGATATGCCACGCCATCTCGGCCAGCACTCCGGCGGTATGGTTATATGTGCAGGCATGTTGAATCGTGTTGTGCCCATCGAACGCGCGTCGATGCCGGGCCGCACGGTGGTGCAGTGGGACAAGGAAGACTGCGCGGATCTCGGCATTATCAAGGTCGACCTCCTCGGCCTGGGAATGATGGCTGTTCTCAAGGAATCGATCGAGCTGATCCCGCGCTACTACAAAAAAGAAGTTGACCTCGCCATGCTGCCTGAAGACCCGCTGGTCTACGAGACACTATGCAAGGCCGACACAGTTGGCATGTTTCAGGTGGAGAGCCGCGCCCAGATGGCATCGATTCCGCACAATGCACCCAGGCGGTTTTACGACCTTGTGGTACAGGTAGCCATCATTCGCCCCGGACCTATCGTCGGCAAGATGATGCACCCTTACATGCGCCGTCGACAGGGCAGGGAAGAGGTCACCTATCCGCATCCATCGCTTGAACCCGTGCTCAAGCGGACTCTAGGCGTGCCGCTCTTTCAGGAGCAGTTGCTGCGCATGGCCATGGTCGTTGCCAGCTTTACCGGCGCTGAAGCAGAGGAGCTGCGCCGCGCAGTGGGCATGCGCAGGTCGATGCAGCGGATGCGCAACCTTGAAGGACGTCTTCGCGATGGAATGACGCACAACGGCATCGATCCTGTTGCACAGGACAACATTGTGCAGGGCATCTCCTCATTCGCCATGTACGGCTTTCCGGAGTCGCACGCGGCCAGCTTTGCTCTCATCGCTTATGCGTCGGCCTATCTCAAGGTCCATTTCCTTGCGGCATTCACCTGTGCCATTCTCAACAATCAGCCCATGGGCTTCTACACTCCCGCTGTGCTCATCAAGGATGCGCAACGCCACGGCCTGCGCGTGCGATCCATCGACGTGCAGCGCTCGCTAGGTCTCTGTACGCTGGAACCGGAAATCGATTCGACTCTCTCGCTGCGTATCGGCTTCAATTACGCCAAGGGCCTGCAGCGGACAGCGGCCGATGCGCTGGTGAATGCGCGCACGCAGGCCGGCAAGTTTCGCTCCATCGACGACATGGCTCAACGGGTTCCTGCGCTTAACCGCAAGGATTTGGTTTCTCTGGCACAGATCGGCGCGCTCAACTCGATCGGCGATGTGGAGCATCGCCGCGATGCGCTCTGGCAGGTCGAGGAGGCAGCGCGTACAGTGGGTCCTCTGCTGCGTGATGCCGGGAATGCGCGCAGCGAAGCTCGCGGGAAAACACCACTAAGAAAGATGAGCGACGAAGAGCGCCTTGCCGCCGACTACTCCGGAACCGGCCTCACAACGGGCCCGCACCCGATGGCCTATCACCGCACAGCTCTCCGTAGTGAGGGCATTCTATCTGGGGAGGAACTTGCACACTGCACAAATCGGCAGCTTGTTAGCATTGCCGGATGTGTCATCGCACGCCAGAGGCCGGGCACAGCCAAGGGTTTCGTGTTCCTCTCGCTAGAAGACGAAACCGGCATTGCCAACGTCATCATTACTCCGGATGTGTTTGAAGCGAATCGCCTCGTGGTCACCCACAGCCGCATTCTGCGCATCGATGGACAGCTCCAGATTCAGGATGGCGTCATCCATGTGAAAGCACGTGAAATCATCCCTCTCGACATCTCCCATGCTGAAGTGCGCTCGCATGACTTCTACTAATACCTCTGCACGCTCTTTACCCGCCGGGTACGTGCCCCATTCAGGTGTGGGATTGCGGTGATAGGATGTGTAACAGCCTCCTGAGAGGGCAAGCGACAATGAGC
>DASRLI010000170.1:0-21773 GCA_035648535.1 Occallatibacter sp.
CGCGGAGCTCTTGAGGTATTGATACAGATCGAAGGAGAAGATCGAAAAATCCCCGGTGGTTGCAGCGTCTTCGGGAAAACCACCTTCGACGCAGCACTTGTTGTCGTCGCCGATGCGATAAAGCTGCGCTGGGTCGGCCACCGGCAGCGACCGCATCAGGATCGCATGAACCAGCGTGAAGATGGCGGTATTGGCGCCGATGCCCAGCGCCAGCGTAAGCACCGCGGTAATCGTGAAGCCCGGCGACTTGCGCAATTGCCGTAGCGCATAACGAATGTCGAGCCAAACGTTGTTCATCGTGTTCTTCTCCGTTGCCGTCTCCGGCAGTAAAATTACTCCGACCTGAGCGCCTGCATAGGCTCTATCGAAGCGGCGCGGCGCGCAGGAACAATGGATGCTGCGGGCGCGAGCAGAAAGATTGCGATTGCCGCCAAACTCAAGACAAATGGATCCAGCGGATCGACTTGAAATAGCTGAGAGCGCAGCAGGCGCGTGGCGAATACAGCTCCAATCGCACCTATTGCACAACCCGCCAGCCCCAGCTTCGCACCGGAAACGAGAACAAGCTGCATCACGCTTGCGCGCTGCGAACCAAGCGCCAGGCGGATAGCCAGCTCATGCGTACGCTGCGCTGCGGAAAAGGCGATAACGCTGTAGATGCCCAGTAAGGCCAGCAACACGGCCGCGACGGCGAAGCTCGAGATGAGGGCCGTCGAGAAACGGCGTGAGGCCTGGCCCTCTTCAACCACATGTTCCAGTGACTCGACATGGATCAACGGAAGCTGCGGATCGATGGAGCGAACGACGGCACGAAGCGAGTCTGCCATCTGTTCCGGCGGTAATTCGCCGCGCATTACAATCGTTCCATAATTGCCATTCAGCATGTCAGGAGGCGCGAATTGGGCGATTGAGAGTTTTAACTGACTCGCTGGCGTGTACATCTGATTCAGCGTTTCCGCATCGGCTGAAGTCTGCTTGATATCTGCAATCTCTCCAACCACAGTCATCCAGGGCGTCTGGCTTTCTTTCACGCCGACCTTCATGCGCTTGCCGATGGGATCCTGGCCCGGCCAATAGCGCTCGGCCAGAGTGCGGTTGACGATCGCCACCAATGGAGAATCCGCGCGATCCGCCTCATTGAAGCTGCGGCCACGCAACAGGGGGATGCCCGCCGCCTCGAAGTAAATGCCCATGATCTGCGAGGCCCAGGCGAGACTCAGGCCGGCGCCCTTGGGTGGAACGTATCCTTCCGCAACGAAGGCGTTGTCGCTGTTGTCCCCCCCGTTGGGCAGCAAGGTAGTCACACCCACGGCTTGTACGCCCGGCAACTGTTGCAGTTTGCTCAGCATTGTCGTGTTGAAAGCGTCGACCGCAGCCTGCGAGGAGTATTGGCGGCGAGGTAATCCATAGGAGGCAGTGAGAGCATGATCAGTGCGAAAGCCGAGGTCGACCGAGCGCATTTTCTGGAAGCTCCGCAAAAGCAGCCCGGAAGCTGTAAGCAGTACCAGCGCCACTGCCAGTTCCGCGATCACAAGAATCGAACGCAAGCGCGCATGTCCTCCACCGGCGCTGCCAGTTCGCCCCCCTTCCTTCAACGCGTCGTTGACGCCGGTATGCGAAGCGGCAATGGCCGGGATGATCCCGCACAGCAACCCGGTAAGGACGGCGAGCATGAGCGCGAAACCTGCAACCTTCCAGTCAAGCCCAATGGCGCTGACACGCGGCAGCGTCTCTGGTAGCAGGCTCACTCCCACCCGAAGTGCCACCGACGCGATGGCCAATCCTGCCAATCCACCACCCACACTCAGCGCCAGCGCTTCAATCAGGGACTGGCGAAGAATGACCGCACCGCTCGCGCCCAGGGCCAGACGCACAGACAATTCGCGCCGTCGACGAATAACCCTCACCAGCAACAAACCGGCGAGATTGGCGCAGCCAATGAAAAGTACCACTGCAACGGCCAGGAAAAGCGTGCGCACCAAAGGACGCGCCTGCGCGACCGTGGCCTCTGCCAGCGGCCGCACAACCGCGTGAATCCGCAGCGTGCCCATGCCTGGAGGAAAGTTGCGCATGATCTCTTGCGCCGCCGGCTGCAGGTCGTCGAGCGCCTGCACTGGCGTCACGCCCGACTTCAAGCGGCCCAGCATTTTGTAGTTCCAGCTTCCGACGCCGTTGACGAGTTCACCCTGGGTAAAGCTCATGGGCACCCAGAGTTCTGTGCGGTTCAATTGGCCCGAAACCAATGGAAACTCGAAATCGCGCGGCATGACTCCGATGATTTCGTAAGACCTGCGGTCGAGTTCCATCTTGGTCCCAAGAATGTTCGGCTCTCCATGGAAGCGGCTGTGCCACATCTGGTAACTGATGACGGCCACTTGTTGCCTGGCATCGTCCTCCTGCTCGGTAAAAACCCGTCCCATCAAGGGCGAAATTCCAAGCACCTGGAAAACGCCGGGGGTAATACGCGAAGCAGAAACCTGCGCTGGATCGCCGGTACCGGAGAGTTCAAAGCCTGTTCGCTGATAAGCACCAAGGCCAGTGAAAACGCGCGTATCGCGGGCATAGATGCGCGTCGCGGGTGCGGTAACGTTGGGCGTTCCGGAGCCCGCCTTAACACCTTCTGGAGCATCGCCGATAACAACCAGGCGGTCGGGCGCGGGAAAAGGCAACGGCCGAAGAAGAACACCCTCAACAATAGAGAAGATCGCGGTGGTCGCGCCGATGCCGAACGCCAGGGTAAGCACCGCGGTCAGTGTGAATCCGGGCGATTGGCGCAACTGGCGCAATGCGTATCGAATGTCGAGCCACAATCTGTTCATCGCGTACCTTCTTGGTTGCCGTTTTCGGCCCTTCAATTATTCGGTTCGGAGTGCCTGCATGGGATCCGCGGAAGATGCCCGTCGCGCTGGAACAAAGCATGCGGCCAATGTAACCAGAAAGAGGATGCCGGCAACCGAAGCAAAAGTGATCCAGTCAACCGCGCCAACACCAAACAGCATGCCGCGCAGGAAGCGCGTGAAAGCGAAGGAGACCAAAAGACCCGCCGTCAGGCCCATCAGCGCGAGGCGCAACCCCTGCCCCAATACCTGGCGAAACACGTCTCCCTGGCCGGCTCCCAGCGCCATGCGAATGCCGATCTCATGGGTGCGCTGCCGCGTGGTGTAGGCCACTACGCCATAGATTCCAACCGCCGCCAGCACCAGCGCAAGCAATCCGAACGCCCCTGCAAAGGCCGCGGCGATGCGTTCAAAAACGCTTCCCATCTGAATATTTGCCTTGAGCGTGGCTTGGTTATAAAGCGGCAGGTCCGCGTTGAGGTCATGAATCGTCTGCTCAACTGAAGATGTAAACGATCGCGGGTCGCCGGCAACGCGCACATGGAGAATAACCTGGCTCGCATAGCGCTGCATAAGTGGCAGCAGGACCAGCGGCGCACTGTCGTAAGTCATGCGCCGATATTTTCCATTGGCCGCCACGCCCACCACCGTGCACCATCCGCCTGCCACCTGAATGCGCTTTCCAATTGCGTTTTGGCGTGGCCAATAACGATCCACCAAAGCCTGGTTGACAATCACTACCGGCACCGTTGACGAGTTGTCCTGTGCCGTAAAGTCTCGTCCGGAAATCAGCGGTGTCCGCAGCGTCTCAAGATAGTCGGGGCCAACTGTTCCCCGATCCACTTCCATGGATTCATGCAGTCGAGGCACGTACCCCTCAGGCTGAACGAAGTCGGAGTGAATCGTGAAATTCAGAGGCGAAAAATCAGCCAGTGTCGCGGACTGAACTCCTGGCAGCGCCTTCACGCGCGCAACTAGTTGCCGATCGAACTCAGTGCCTGTGGCTCTTGAATAGCCCACCGGATCGAGGTCGAACGTCGTCAGCAGCACATGGTTGGGATCGAATCCCACATCGGAGTTCTGTGCCTTTTGCAAGCTGCGAACAAACAACCCGGCGCATGTGAGCAGCAGCAGGGAAAGCGCAATCTGCGCAATCACCAGGCCGCCGGTAAGACGCGATTTTGAAAGCCCGCCAGAGGTGCTGAGCGCCTCATCCTTCAGAACCGAAACCGGTGAGAGGCGGGAAGCGCGCAGAGCTGGAATCGCGCCCGCAATCACAGCGGTAAAAATTGAAACCAGCAACGTGGCCAGAAACACTGACGAGTCGACATGCCCGTTAAGCGTGAGAGGCAGAGTTGTAGGCGGCAGAAATGCCGACATCGTACTGGCCGTCCACAGCGTAAGCGTAAGCGCGATCCCGCCGCCTGCAAGCGCGATCAGCAAATTTTCTACCAGGAGCTGACGCACCACCCTCCAACGGCTCGCTCCCATCGATAGACGAATCGCCATCTCGCGGCGCCGCGCCACCGAGCGTACCAGCAGCAGATTGGCAACATTGGCGCAAGCCAGCATCAGCAATGCCACAGCCAAGGCAAGCAACATCGGCAGCGTTCCATACAAGTAAACATTGGCTCCAAATGGAGAACGCCACAGCGGATCGGAGGAGATCGTATTGGGCCCGCGATGCTGATCTGGAAAGCGCGCTACGAGGCGCTGCATCAGAACATTGAGTTCACTCTCCGCCTGGCTGTGATCGACCCCCGGCGCGAGTTTACCTAACACGTTGAGCCACAACCCGTCGCGATTCTCGATGCGAGTGGAACCCCACACCTGCTTGTCCATCCCCAAAGGAATCCATATATCGGAACGCAGGCCTGTCTTGCATCCCTGAAAGTCCCTGGGTGCCACGCCAACAATCGTGTAAGGATGAAGATTAATCTGAATCGTCTTGCCAACGATCGATGGATCCCCTGCAAAGCGCTTCTGCCACAGATCGTAGCTAAGCACAGCCTCCGCCACGCCCTCGCGCTCGTTCTTTAGCGAGGGAAGAAGGCTCCTCCCCAGGATCGGCCTTACGCCCAGCACCTCGAAGTAGTTCGACGAGGCCAGCGTCCCGTAAATGCGCTCCGGTGTGCCCGAGCCGGTGATGGCTATGTAGTCGTCGTGATAACCAATCAGTCCGGAAAATGAATGCGTGCTGTTGCGCAGGTCTCTGAAGTCCAGGTAGGAGAACGGGGGCGTAGGATGTTCGCTCCGCTCTCCCCGCATGATGGTGACCATATCGCTGGTGTGCGCAATTCCAGGGATCGGGTTGAGCAGGGTCGAGTTGATCCAACTGAAGATGGTGAGGTTGGCCGCGATGCCCAGGGCCAGCGTTCCCACTGCCAGCGCGGTGAATCCCGGATTCTTGCGCAGTTGCCGCAAGGCGAAACGCAGGTCGTGCATTGCGTTCTGGAGCAGCATCACTACGCCTCCGCTTCTGCTTCAAGCTTCTTGCGCTCATCTTCAGAAACGACCTTGCCATCGAACAGATGGACCTCGCGCTCGGCATGGCGGGCAAACCGCGGATCGTGCGTCACCATGCAAATCGTCGAGCCTTCGCGATGCAGATCCGCAAGCAGGTGCATCACCGCTTCGCCGTTCTTCGAGTCCAGGTTGCCGGTAGGCTCGTCAGCCAGCAAGATGGAGGGCGAACCCGCCAAGGCACGCGCCACAGCCACGCGCTGCTGCTGACCGCCGGAGAGCTGCGCCGGATAGTGCTTCATGCGGTGCGCCATGTTCACGCGCTCCAACGCTTCCTTCACGCGCTTCTTGCGTTCCGCGGAAGGCATGCCGGCCCGATAGGTGAGCGGCAGTTCAACATTTTCTTCCACCGTCAGATCGCCAATCAGGTTGAAGCTCTGAAAAATGAAACCGATCTCCTGGTTGCGAATGCGCGAGCGGTCCGCGAAACTCAGGTTCTCCACCGGACTGCCGTTGAGCAGATAGCGCCCGCCCGTCGGCGTGTCCAGCAAGCCGAGAATCGACAGCAGCGTGGACTTGCCGCAGCCCGACGGCCCCGACATGGCCACATACTCGCCGCGTGCAATAGTCAGGTGAATTCCGGAGAGCGCATGCGTCTCCACTTCGTCGGTGTAGAAGATCTTGGTCAGTTCCTCGATCTCAATCAATGTGCCATTCGATGCCATTCGTTCCCCCTCTTTGCAGATGTCAGTTGTCAGTTATCAGTGATTCGCTCTCAGCGGCCGTTGTCGTCACTGACGACTGACAACTGACCGCTGACAACTGCTCTTACTCCAGCCGTATCCGATCAACGCTGTCCCAGCGCGACATGTCGGAGAGAATCACCGTATCGCCTTCTCTCAGCCCTTCGAGCACCTGGATGTCGTTGACCGACGCGCGGCCCACCTTCACCGGTACCCGCGTTGCGCCTTTGTTTTCGGAATCGATCTTGAACAGGCTCAGAGTCGAGTTCTCATTCCCCAGAGCTGGCCGGCCGACAAAGAGCACATCGGTCATGCGCTCCAGGTCGATGGTTCCGTCAACGCTCAACTGCGGAACCGCGCCCGCGGGCAACGGCCCATCAAGATCTACGTCAACCGTGCGCGTTCCGTTCACTACTGAAGGATCAATTCTGGTAACGTGGCCGGGAATAACCCCGTTATGCGTGTCGATTGAGGCCGGCTGGCCAATCTGGATATCGCGCGCCTGCGTCTCGGCAATCTGCAAAGCAGCCTTCAGCTTATCGAGCTGAATCACCTCGGCCACCGAAGTTCCCGCCGTAACGTGCTGGCCCACCTGCAGCGGAGTGGTGAGCGGCGCCAGCGAACCGGAGATGCCAGCCCTCACCTGCAGCGCCGCCGCCTGCCGCTGGTAGAGATTCAGCAGCGCCTTGGCCTGGTCAATCTTGGTTTGCTGCGATGCAAGCTGCACCTCGATCGCCTTTTGATTCACATCCAGTTGTTCGCCGCTGAGCTGGTGCTGCGCCGCCAGTTGGTCGGCCGTGCTCTTTGACTTGCTGTAAGCAAGCCCGGAGATCACGCCCAGATCGTAAAGCGCCTTGTCGGTCTGCGCCTGTAGCTGGTCCTGCGTGAAGTCGGAGTTCACCTGCGCCGCCGCAGTCTTCTTGTCCATCAAGGTGCTTTGCAGCGTCGCCTGCAGGCTCTTGTAGTCGGCCTGCGCAGCCTTCAGCGCCAACTGCGCGTTCAGCAGCTCCTGCTCAAGCTGCGGATCGGCCAAGTCCAGCAGTATGGTGTCCGGGGTAACCCGCGCACCGGGCAATACGCGAATGCGAACTACAGTCGCATCGGTCTGCGCCGGAATCAGCTCGATCGAGTCCTCGCGCGGCACCAGGCTGCCCGTTGACGCGCGCACCTGGCGCACCAGCGGGCCACGCTTCACTGTGTCAGTCCAGATGGTGGAGCGATCGACTGTGGGTGCGGCCGGCTTGAGCCGCGAAACCGCAAATCCCAGCAACGCTAATACCACCAACGCGGCGCCAATCCCACCGATCAACTGGCGCTTCCTCTTCTGCTTCAAGTCTGGGCGTGCTATATCCATCACGTAGTGTACTTGCACGTCGGGCGCCACTGGGATCTCGCCAGTTGACGCTGAAAATAAACGACTTGAGCGATGAATAACAAGGTAGGATCGTCCCAGGAGTGACCGTTTACCGCGACGAGCTGTCCGATATCGGACAGTGCGTCGTGCCGTTGGCGAGCACCGTGGCGTAGTCGAACACTGCCTGGAGCAGGTGCTGCAGCGCGGATCAGATCGGCAACGACAACGGAACTCTGCGGATGGATTGCGCGCAGATCAACGACGGGGTCGGCCTATAGCCGGATGCCCAAGGTCTCGCCGTTGAGACATGGGATGCGAGAGCAATTCTCTATCCCTTCGAGAGTTCCTTATAGTCGATCGTGGCCATGTCTTCTTTTCGGATCGAAGCATTCATGGCGCCCGCAACAATCTCCTGCGCACGCAAGCCGTCGAGATGCGTTATTGGGAACGTCTTCCCTCCGCGGCAGCACTCCAGGAAGATCCTGAGCTCTTCCTTATAAGCCGCGCCATAACGATCGATGAACTCCGGAAGCGGCTGATCATAACGCCGCATTTCAAATTTCTTGAACGCGATCGGCTCCTTTGCCTCGCGCGTACCGTACGCCTCAACGGTGACTTCAAGAAGCTTCTGATTGAAGCATCCAATGCTAATCAGCCCTCGCTCGCCGTAGATCACTGTTTCGCCACGATAACCGGAAACATGATTACGAGTCACTTGAATCTGGCCGATCAATTCATCGCCAAAATCCAGCAGCATCAGCGCATCGTCGAAATCTTCGTCGCATGTAGTAAGTCGATGACTGAAGATGCGCGAGCCGATCGCCATCGCCAACTTGGGCTTGCGGCCTGAAAGCCACACAACCTCGTCGACATTGTGAACCGCCATATCGGGCAGAATTCCGGGGCTCGAAAACCCATTCGGTGCCGGGCCCGAGTCTTCGAGTGCCGAGTAAATCTTGAATATCCGACCGATGGCGCCTTGATCGATTAGCTGCTTCGCATAAAGCGTAGGCGCATCGAAGCGCCGTTGGAAGCCGAGCATCAACGCCCGCGGATGCTCGCGCTCCAGCAACTCCGCAAAATCGCGATCACCCTGCAACGTCCCGGTCAGAGGCTTCTCCAGAAAGACCCTCTGCCCCGCATCAATCATCATCAAGGTGTGTTCGCGATGCAGCGGCGTATTCGTAGCGATAACCGTAAAGTCGCACAGCCCCGATTTCGCGAGCCCCTCGATGTTTTCGAAGACCGGCGTCGAAGTACGAGTCATTGCAAGAAACGTGTCGGCAGCATGCCTGTCGGTCGTCGAGACGCAGGTAAGCCGGCAAAGATCGGACTCATGCGCCAGTTCGTGAATATGCAACGCATGGATCATCCCCATGCGGCCAAGGCCTACAACCCCTACGCGCAGCGGCTGAACGGGAGTTTGGATTGAGGACGCAGGCGACACCGTAGACATTATTGATACACCCCTCAGAACTCCTGTAATTCTGCGAACAGGCTACCACCCGAGGGTTCCGATATGCCGTTATAGCTCCGGCAAATAAATACTGTCTTCGTGCTACCCCACCCTAGCCACAAAAACAAAGACGTGGCGAGGATGGGGCACCCAAAGGTTGTTGGTATTCATTTGCCGAAGCAATAGGCCTTGATTCTCAGCAGATCCAGCCTCCGGCTACTCCACTACTTGCTTGGCCCGGTAGCCGTCCCTGGCAATAATGTCGTACTTCAGCGGCTTTTTCTTCTGGTCCTGGAAGCGCAAGGGCTGCCCCTCGGCATCCACCAGCGCCACGCGCAACTTGCGATACGTGCCGTCCTGCTTGGGATTTGTGGGCCGGTAAACCAACTCGTATTTCGAGCGTATGTTCTCATTGATTTGCCCGAAAATGTCAGGCATCTCCCCTGAGAAGCGGGGGAAGAAGCTCATGCCGCCGGTCAAATTCGAAAAGGTCTTCATTTCATTGTCGGCCTGCAGATAATCCATGTCGCGTATGGATGACTCCATGCCTCCCCGCCCTTCGGTCATCGCCCGCAGCATGCCGCCAGTAGACACTGTGAATATTGTGATGTTGCGGCTGGCCTTCACCCTGGCCAGAATCTTGTCAAAGGTCAGCTTTGAGAATGTATCGCGGCCCGTGGCAATAACAAGGAGGTACTTTTGACCGTCAATGCGATCGAGTCGGTCCAGGGATTCATAGATCGCGTCAAAAACGTTGGTCTCCTGGAAACCGGGAACCTGCAGCATGCGGATTCCCTGCATGATCTGCTGCTTGTCCTGCGTGAAGTCGGTAATGATCTGAGTGTGCATGTCGAAGGTCATCAGCGCAACATAGTCCTGGGGACGCAGCTGCTGCGTAAACGCATATGCGGCATTGACCATGTCATTGCCCTTGATCCACCAGTAGCCGTTGGCCGCAAATTCGCACAACATCAAGGCCGTAATGGGAGCCTCGACGCGCTTGAATCCGACCACTTTCTGTTCGACGCCATCCTCATAGATGCGGAAGTTGTCAGGCTTGAGGCCAGGCACGAATTGGTGCGTCTTTTCCAGCAGCACGCCCACGTCCACCGTGACCTCCTGAACGTCAAGGCGAATCGAGACATTGCCGAGTTCCTCGGGATTCTTGATCATCTTGGGCGCGGCCGGAGCCGGCGGAGGCGCTTCTTCGGGCGCTTCCTTTTTCTTGGGCACTGCAATGACCCCGGTGTCGCCCGCGGGGCCGCCGGAGGCCGGCGCGGTCTGATCCGGTTGCTGAGTCTGCGGGCTGGCAGGCTGCGATTGAGCCCGGCTCATTGGGGCTGTTGCCAGCGCTGCCAGAGCAAGAAGCAGCACGGAGTAGGAAAAACAGCGTGCAACTGAAACGGATCGGTGCGGCTTAAACATGGCAACCTCTGTGTTGAACAGCATACGGGATCAGCCGAGGGGAACGACAGTATTCAAAGCAGCCTCTAGCTCGTCCCTTCTGCTGCCAGCTTGGCCCGCCTTGCGAACCTGCAAACGCAAGCTCGAAAAAGCTGAACGCTTGAAGCTGAAAGCCGGAAGCTCGGAGCCAGCCCTCTCGCTGTACTCTTATAGACGTGGAATCTCGTCTGAAGCAAACCGTTTTGCGTCTGGTCGCGATTGTCGTCACGCTAGCCGGTGTCCAGACTGCCCTTATGTGCCCAGTCTCGCTTCGGGCACAAAATCCTGTTCCTGCCGCAGATTCTGCATCCCTCGCGCAAGCAACGGCAGGCCCCCCGCCCTCGACCGGCGGCGTCTTTCCCCTCAGCCAGGTACACGGTGGCCTCACCGGCACCGCATGGACGGTCTTCTCAGGCAGCAAGCCGGAACCGATGGATGTAGAGATCCTGGGAGTATTGCGCGGGGCGCGCGGTCCCGGCCAGGACATGATCCTCGTCCGGCTCCATGGCACAAAGCCCGAATACACGGGCGTGGTCGAGGGAATGAGCGGCAGCCCCGTGTACATCGGCAACAAACTGTTGGGCGCGCTCTCCTACCGCATTGGCCAGTTCAGCAAGGAGCCGATTGCAGGCATCACGCCCATTGAAGAAATGCTCGAGGTGCGCGACCTCCCAACCCACGGCTTGCCCAGCCCCATGCAGTCCGCCTCCGCCAGCCAGATCACCACCAACGGGGCAACCGAGTCGGCCTTTTCCGCGTCGCCCAGCAACCAGCCCACCCCAGCCATGAACTTTCAGATGATGGAAACCCCACTCGTAATGAGCGGATTCCGGCCTGAAGCGATTCGCATGTGGCAACAGAAAATGGCCGGAACCAGCCTGGAGCAAGTAGCAGCTGGCGGAATGGGCGGGTCTTCCCTGGGAAACACCGAGCTCTCGACAGCCGCTGAAGCCGGCGTTGTGCCCGGATCGGCCGTCAGTGCGCAGTTGGTTCGCGGTGATGTCGAGGTTTCCGCCACCTGCACTGTCACCTACATTGACCCAAAACGCCTCCTCGCCTGCGGACACCCCATCCTTCAGGCCGGACCGGTTTCGCTCCCCATGACCACCGCCGAAGTGGTGGCCACGCTGGCCTCGCCGTTGAACGCCTTCAAGATCATCAATACCGGCGCCACCATCGGCGCATTTACTGAGGACCGCGGCGCAGCCATCAGCGGCATACTCGGTGCTCACGCGCACATGATCCCCATGCATGTTGCGATCGATGGTCCAGAGGGCAAGCGAGCGGTAAACGTTGAAATCATGGATATTCCTTCGCTAACACCGCAGGCCATGGAGGTGGTTCTCTACGACTCGCTGCTTCAATCCAACGACAGCACTGCCGCCAGCAGTTATCACCTCACCGGAAACATCGATATCGATGGCTACGCACCTTCGCCAATCGACCTCTGGGCATCACCCGGCGAAGCCATGCCCGCGCCCATGCAGGCAGCCTTGCTGGCCGGCGAAAACTTTATCAGGCTCTACTCGAACAGCGCCCGGCAAAACAGCGTGCGCGGCATCAACATCCATGTCGAAGAGGTTCCTCGGCGCGTGCAGGTGGATCTCGTGACCGCACGCCTGGTTTCAAGCGACATAGCTCACGCAGGAGACACAGTCATGGTTGAGGCAACCGTCCGTCCATGGCAGCAGCCGGCGCGAAACGTCCGCATTCCCGTCACGCTCCCCACCCGGCTGGACGCTGGAAACCTTCGCCTTCTCGTTTCGGATGCCGGGACACTGGACCGGACTATGAACCAACCGCACTTTTCAGGCCACCAGCCCGACATCGATGCGGCACTCGCCGAAAACCGGCGCCAGCACCCGGCAGATCGCATCTATGTAAGCCTGCTGGTCCCCGAAACCCAGGCAGGCGTCTCCGGCAAAACCCTTGCCAGCCTGCCCCTTTCCATGGCCAATGCTCTCGAGCCCATGCGTTCCGTCCAGGAAGCCGGGCTCAATGGGGAGTCGGCAGTCGTCGCCGGAGAGGCTCCAGCCGGAGGGGTGCTGAACGGATTTCAGGTGATCACCCTCCACATTGAACCGGGCGGCGGTTTAAACTAGAGTTGGCAGATTTTTTGTTGCCAAATTGTTCCATTCCGGCGCCTTGGGGTATCATGCCGGCACATTACCCAGACTCCCAAAGAGGAATACAGAGAGCATATGGCACAAATTCAAGGTCTAGCAGCGCATGCGGCAGGGGCAGAGCTATTGCCCTTCCACTATGATCCAGGAAAGCTGGGTTCGCAGGAGGTTGAGATCGCCATTACTCACTGTGGCATCTGCCACAGCGATCTTCACCTTATCTCCAACGATTGGGGCATCAGCCATTTTCCGTTCATACCGGGCCACGAGATTGTCGGGACTGTTGCTGCCGTGGGCAGTGAGACACGATCGCTCGAGGTAGGCCAGCGAGTCGGTCTCGGGTGGCAATCGAATTCCTGCGGTCAATGCGAATGGTGCGTGCGGGGCTTGGAGAACCTTTGCCCCGATGCCGAAGGAACATGTGTTCATCGCAACGGCGGTTACGCCGAACGCGTTCGTGCCAATGCACGCTTCGTAATTCCGATTCCCGACGGCCTTGACAGCGAACAGGCGGCGCCACTGCTCTGCGGGGGCATCACTGTCTATAATCCGCTCCGCATCCATGACATCAACCCCTCGTCGCGGGTTGGCATTGTTGGAATCGGTGGACTGGGACACATTGCCATCCAATTTGCTCGCGTATTCGGCGCGGAAGTCACGGCCTTCTCCACCTCTGCCGACAAGGAACAGGAAGCTCGCGCACTCGGCGCGCACAACTTCGTTAATAGCCGCGAATCCAAGGCGATGAAAGAAGTGGCGGGGTCCATGGATTTTATTTTGAACACCGCGAACGCTGACCAGGACTGGGGAATATATCTGCAGTCGCTGCGGCCTACAGGGACGCTGTGCTTCGTCGGTGTGCCCCCATCGCCGGTATGCGTGCACGCTTTTCCGCTCATCTCCGGGCAGCGCACCATCAGTGGAAGCCCGGTCGGCAGCCCCTTCCGGCTACGCGAAATGCTGGATGTGGCCGCTCGTCACGGCGTCAAGGCCACAACCGAGTTGTTCGCCATGTCCAAGGCCAACGAAGCCATCGAGAAGCTGAAGAAGAACAAGGTGCGCTACAGGGCCGTGCTGGCGAACTAAGGCTGCTCAAAAGCAAAGAAAAAGGGCTCGCATAATGCGCGCCCTTTTTCTTTGCGGTTATCGCGAATTAGAAAATCGATCTCCAGATCAGCCGAGGTCGAAGCGATCAAGGTTCATCACCTTGGTCCAGGCCGCTACAAAGTCATGCACGAACACCTGTTGCGAGTCCCTGCACGCATAGAATTCCGCAAGGGCTCGGAGCTGGGAGTTCGATCCGAAGACAAGATCGACAACGGTGCCCGTCCATTTCAGCGCGCCGCTCGCCCGATCACGTCCTTCCAACACGCCTTCAGATGCGGCGGACTTCTGCCACTTCGTGTTCATGTCCAGGAGATTCACGAAGAAATCATTGGTCAATGCTTCAGGCCGCTTGGTGAAAACGCCAAGTTCGGAATGTCCGAAGTTTGCATTCAATGCGCGCAGGCCGCCAATCAGAACTGTCATCTCCGGAGCGGTCAGCGTCAGCAGGTTCGCCCGATCCACCAGCAACTCCGCCGCTGACGCCTCTTGTCCCTTCCGGATGTAGTTGCGGAACCCATCTGCAGTCGGCTCCAATACGGCAAACGAATGCACATCGGTCTGCTCCTGCGACGCATCCATGCGTCCTGGCGAGAACGGAACCTTAACGTCGTGGCCCGCCTTCGTCGCAGCTACCTCGACCGCTGCGCAGCCGCCCAAAACGATAAGGTCAGCAAGCGAGACTTTCTTTCCACCCGATTGCGCGCCGTTGAAATCCTTCTGAATCGTTTCCAGCGCCTTGAGAACCTTGGCCAGTTCGGCCGGCTGGTTCACTTCCCAATCCTTTTGCGGCGCCAGCCGAATGCGCGCCCCGTTAGCCCCGCCGCGCTTGTCGCTGCCGCGGAACGTTGCAGCCGACGCCCAGGCCGTCGTCACCAGTTGGGGGATGGAAAGCGAAGACGCGAGTATTTTGGCCTTGAGCGCAGCAACATCCTGCTCGCCGATCAATGCATGATCCGCTGCCGGAACAGGGTCCTGCCAAGTCAGTGGCTCCGCGGGAACAAGCGGGCCAAGATACCGCGAGTGAGGCCCCATGTCGCGATGCGTCAGCTTGAACCACGCCTTGGCAAACGCGTCTGCGAACTCCTGAGGATTCTCGAGATAGTGCCTCGAAATCTTCTCGTAGCTCGGGTCTACTCTCAGCGAGAGGTCCGTCGTAAACATGATGGGAGCGTGCTTCTTTTTGGGGTCGTGTGCATCTGGCACGGTACCCGCTGCGGCTCCATTTTTCGGCGTCCATTGCTGAGCACCGGCAGGGCTCTTGGTGAGTTCCCATTCAAAATTGAAGAGGTTTTCCAGATAGTTGTTGTCCCACTTCACCGGGTTGGTGGTCCATGCACCCTCCAGCCCACTGCTGATCGTATCTACGCCCTTGCCGCTGCCAAAGCTGTTTTTCCAGCCCAGTCCTTGCTCTTCAATGCCTGCGCCCTCCGGTTCGCGATCGACATATTTGAGCGGGTCAGCAGCACCATGAGCTTTGCCGAACGTGTGTCCGCCGGCGATAAGGGCAACTGTCTCCTCGTCATTCATCGCCATGCGCGCAAACGTCTCGCGAATATCCCGCGCCGCAGCCACTGGATCCGGCTTGCCATTGGGCCCTTCCGGATTCACATAGATCAGGCCCATCTGAACTGCGCCGAGAGGATTGTCGAGCTCACGGTCGCCCTTGTAGCGTTCGTCTCCCAGCCACTTGGTCTCGGATCCCCAGTAAATGTCTTCTTCCGGCTCCCACACGTCCTCGCGCCCACCGCCGAAACCAAAGGTCTTCAGTCCCATCGAATCGAGCGCAACATTACCAGCGAGAACAATCAGGTCGGCCCAGGAGATTTTGCGGCCGTACTTCTGCTTGATTGGCCAAAGCAACCGGCGCGCCTTGTCGAGGCTCACATTGTCCGGCCAACTGTTCAGGGGCGCAAATCGCTGCGTTCCGTTGCCCGCGCCCCCACGGCCGTCGGCAATGCGATACGTGCCTGCGCTGTGCCACGCCATGCGAATGAAGAACGGCCCATAGTGGCCGTAGTCCGCAGGCCACCAGTCCTGCGAGGTCGTCATCAAGTCATGCAGATCCTTGATCACAGCATTCAGGTCGAGGCTCTTGAACTCCTCGGCGTAATTGAATGCCGCGCCCATGGGATTGGACAGTTGCGAGTGCTGGTGCAGGATCTTCAGATTCAGTTGATCGGGCCACCAGTTTGCGTTCGATTGGGCCCCAGCCGATGTGTGCTTG
Organism: Occallatibacter sp.; assembly: GCA_035648535.1. GTDB lineage: Bacteria > Acidobacteriota > Terriglobia > Terriglobales > Acidobacteriaceae > Telmatobacter. The sequence goes on from DASRLI010000170.1 coordinate 15,751, forward strand.
CGGGCACCGTTCGAAAATGGGCATTTCGCATCGCCTGACATGGCGTTCTGATCGTCGACTATGGGTGGTCCGGGGGTCTTTGTCTCGCGTTCAGACATGGGCACGTCTCCTTCATGTAAATGTGAATGTCGTTTGGGTTTCGCGCCGGGCTGCTTTTAAGCACCCTGCGCCGTTGTTTCTGGACTTCAGGATTGCGGCTCGCCCACCGCCGGGCGCGCCTCAGGAAACAGTCCACTCACTCAAACTAGTCTCGCCGCTTCCATAAGTAAAATCAAACGACTCCCTCCGCCGCCGCGAAATCCACATCCTGCCCCTCGCCGGCGCTGTTTTGAGAAACTACAAAATTCCTTCTCCCGTGAGGGTGAATCCGAGAATAGACCGGGGTGGAGTCCGCCGCGCCGGACGGAACCCCGTGGTAATCGTCCCCCAACAAATCCTTCGCGCCCCGGAGGGTCGCGGCGAGATCGATCCGCCAGCCGCACCTGCATTGCTCCAAAACCAGGTCAAATCACCACCAGCCACCGTTAGATTTTCCTCATTTTGAGCGGAATCTCAATCATTTTCCAAGAACAGGAATTCCGGCCTCCCTTATCCACAAAAACCCCCTCCACCGCCGTTGACCCTGACCCTCTCGCTCCTTAGAGTCTGTAGACGGGTGGCAAGTTTGATTCCACCCGAACGGCACGCAAAATGCCATCGACATCTAATAAAACAACAGTCGCACACAGCCCCTTAATCTCGGAGTAGGAATGCTGAAACTAAAGAAGATACACATCCTCGGCTTTAAAAGCTTCTGCGACCGCACGGAGCTGGCCGTGCCGGGAACGGGCATTGCCGTGGTGGTGGGGCCGAACGGCTGCGGCAAGTCAAACATCCTCGATGGAGTCAGTTGGGTGCTGGGCGAGCAGAGCGCCAAGAGCTTGCGCGGCACAAGCATGCAGGACGTCATCTTCGCCGGAACCCGCGACCGCAAGGCTCTCGGCATGGCGGAAGTCACCCTGACCATGGTCGATCCCGAGGCGTTTGAGGGGCCTGTGCCCGTAGAGCCGGAGGTGGTGGTCGAACACGAGGGACCCACCGACTGGGACGAAGACGAAGTGCGCCGCAGCCGCGCAGCCGAGGCCGAGGAAATTATCGCCAACGAGCAGCCCGGCCAGGTGATTGAAGAGGACGAGCCTGAAGAATCGCATTCCAGCGGCGAAGGCCCGCAAGCCGTAGTCCTCAAGATTCGCCGCCGTCGCTTTCAGCGCACGCCTCAAAAAGGCGAAATCGTAATCACCCGGCGGCTATTCCGCACCGGTGAGAGCGAGTACCTGCTGAACGGCAAGCTCTGCCGCCTGCGCGACATTCAGGACATCTTTATGGGCACCGGCCTGGGCCCCGAGAGCTACGCCATCATCGGCCAGGAGCGCATCGGTCAACTGCTCAGCTCCAAGCCCCACGACCGCCGCGCCATCATCGAAGAAGCCGCGGGCATCACGCGCTTCAAGACCAAGAAGCGCCTCGCCGAGCTGCGGCTCGAAAGCGCACGTCAGAACCTCGCCCGCGTCGACGACATCTTTGAAGAAGTCACGCGCCAGATGAACTCGCTCAAGCGCCAGGCTGCCAAGGCAGAACGGTTTGCCGCAGTCCGCGACGAGCTGCGCGGACGCCTGCGCGTAGTGCTTGCCAGCCGCATGGCGCTCATGGACGCGGACCAGGCGCGCCTCGAGCAGGAGATCTCTTCCCTCTCCGAGAACATCAACGCCTCCGCCGAGCAGATCGGCACACTTGAAGCCAGCCAGCACTCGCTCACCGAGCGAGGCTATGAGCTTGACCGCGACGGACACGAAGCGCAAGGCCGCGCCAATGAAGCGGCGGTCGAACTGGAACGCGCTACCGCCCGCGAGCGCAGCAACACCGAGCGCGTGGGCGAACTGGAAGGGCGCATTGCCGCGGCCGGAGCCGAACTCGAGCAGACCCGCACGCAGTTGACCGGCATTGCAGAAGAGCGCGCGCAGCAGCACAGCTTCCTTGAGTCCGCCGCAGGAGAAGCAAGAGAATTTCGCCAGAAGGTCGAAGCGCGCCAGCACGAAGCCCGCACGGCTGCAGAAGAGGTCTTCAACGCCGAGCGGCAGTTGGAATCGGGCCGCCGCCACGCCATGCACCTGCTCACCCTGGCCGGCAACGCCCGCAGCTTTACCGCGCAGGGCGAAGAGAGCCTGGCTTCGCTGGAGCGCGAAGCGGAGCGGCTCCATTCGGAGATGGGCCAGGCCCGCAACGAACAGGAGAACCTCGGCGTCGAGAGCGGACAAGCGCGGCTGCGCTTTGAGTCCGCGGCCAACGAACTCAAGCGCCTTGAAAGTGAAATCGCCACCCTGCGCGAAACCGTGCAGGCAAAGCGCTCGGAAGAAAGCGCACAGCGCACGCGCGCCAATCAGTTGCGCGGCGAACAGGCCGCCGTTGCCGGCCGCCGCGACTCGCTCGAGTCACTCATTCGCAATCACAGCTACTCCACCGACTCAGTGCGCAAGCTGCTGAAGCCCGGTGCACTCGGGCAGGGCCGCTCGCCCGTGGGAACGCTCGCGGACTTTCTTGAAGTCAGCGGCGAGCATGAAGGCGTGGTCGATGAATTTCTCCGCGAAGAACTCAATTACGTAGTTGTAGAGAGCTGGGGTGCTGCCGAGGAAGGCGTGCGTCTGCTGAAGACTGGAGATGGACGAGCAACTTTCCTGATCCATTCTGATGAGCAGGGTGTGCTCTTCAACGACGGCGCAGGCGTGGTCGACGAACCCGGCTTGACTCCGCTCAGAGAAGCCATCAAGGTGCTGAACGGCTTTGGCCGCACGCTTGAATCCATCCTGCCCAAACTGCGGCACAGTTACCTGGTCACAGAATCGCAGGACGCATTGCGGCTGACTTCGCGCTACGCCCACGCCTATTTCCTTACTCCCGAAGGCGAGTGTTTCCACAACGCCACCGTGACCGGCGGCAAGCCGGCCAGCGAAGGCCCTCTGGCGTTGAAGCGCGAGCTTCGCGAAGCCGAAGTCCGTTTGGCGAAACTCGAAGTCGACCTGGCGAAGGCGGAAACAGAAGCGGCAATCCTCACCAGGACCATCGAAGAGTTGACCGCGCAGCTTGAAGCCCGCAGCGAGCAGCGGCGCACTGCAGAAACCGACGCAGCCAACATGGGCGCGGCTCTCAAGCAGATGGAAGGCGAGGCGCAGCGCATCGAACGGCGTTTGCAGGATTGGCTTCTACAAGCAGCGCGCAACAAGGACGCCTGTGAGGCCAAGCGCCAATCCATCGACCAGAAGCGCGAAGAGGCTGCGCGCCTTGAGGCCGAACATGCGCAAGCCGAGGCCGGCCTCGATGAACTGCAAGCCCAGCTTGCGCTGATGCGTCAGAAGCGCGAAGGCCTCCAGCAGGAAGCCGCGCAAGTCACGGCGGAACTGGCCGGCCTTGAAGAGCGGCGCCGCGGAGCGGAGGCTGCCTTCCAACGCATCGACAGACTGCATGCCGACCTGGAGCGCCGCGTTCAATCCATCGAACTGCAGCGCGCCACAGCCACGTCAGAAAAGGAACAGCGCATCGCTGAGAGCGCCGCCCTTGTCGACCGGCAAAAGGAGTTGGCAGACGCTCGCGCTGAAGCTCTTGCTCTCACCCAGACCATCGCCGCGCAATCGCAGGCCCTGCGCCAGCAGTTGGCAGAGATGGAGACGCAGCTCAAGACTGGACGCGCCGCGCTCGACCAACTGCGCGAGAACCGCGCCGGCCGATCCAGCGAATTGGCCAAGCTCCACTCCGATCTCGAGTACCTCGAAGCAAGCTGCCTGGCCGAAGTCAACGTCGAGGCCCAGGTGCTCCGCGACGATGCCGAGATGGTTCGTTTGCTCGGTGAAGAACTCACTGTTGAAGAGGAAACCTGCCGCACACTGAAGCAACGCATCGAGCAAATGGGCCCGGTCAACATGATGGCCCTCGATGAATACAAGGAAACTGCCGAGCGCCACGGATTCCTCGAAACCCAGCGCAAGGATCTGATGGAGTCCATCGAAAACACCATGGAGACCATCAAGGAAATCGACCAGATCTCGCGCACCAAGTTCGACGAAGCGTTCGCCAGGATCAACGAAAACTTCGGCCAGGTGTTCACGCGCCTCTTCCACGGCGGACAGGCCTTCCTGCGCCTCACCGACGTGGAGAATCAGGCCGAGAGCGGTTTGGAAATCGTCGCCTCGCCTCCCGGAAAGAAGCTGCAGAATGTCCTGCTGCTCTCGGGCGGCGAAAAAGCGCTGACGGCTTTGGCGCTGCTGGTGGGTATCTTCGAGTTTCAGCCCAGCCCCTTCTGCGTTCTCGACGAAGTGGACGCGGCTCTCGACGAAACCAACGTCGGCCGCCTTGCCGACCTCCTGCACTCACTCAGCAAGGAAACCCAATTCCTGCTCGTCACCCACTCCAAGCGCATGATGCAGTCCGCCGACATGATCTACGGCGTAACGATGCAGGAACCCGGCGTCTCAAAGATCATCAGCGTGCGCCTCGGCGCCCACGAACAGCAGCGGGCCACGGCGTAGGGCTGGCGTGATTGCTTTCCCATGTCCCCAAAAGCGGGACATGGGGCACCCGGCTTAGGGGTACGCGAAATGTTCGTTTATAAGGTGCGGTTTTAGGGCGAAATGTAACCCCAGAAGGTGTCATTTACCCCGCAAAGGTTGGCTTATGAGGTTGCGATTCGTCGAGACCTTAACCCTGCAGGGTGCGTGATTGCTGGGGGCAGCCGCTCGCAGGGTTGCGAAAGTGAGCCCATGGTCGCCTGGAAGTTCCCGAAAAGCGTGCAAAAAGGGCTTAAATGAGCCCTAAAACGTGCTTATTGCGCGTTTTTGACATGCTTTTTCGGGGTTTTTGTCGTCTGTAGGGTGGGAGACGGGACGCGACGTTCTCCCGACGAAGTGCTGGTGATCGCCAAGGTCTCCGTGCTGTCTCGGTTGTGATTTGCATTGGCGGTGATCCCGCCCGAAACTCGAGATTTCAGGGCGATCGCGTCTCGATTAGCGATTCGGTGATAATGCACTCACCGACAGCGGTTTTCAGAAGTAATGTCCGGATAGGCGACAACTAAGGAACAATGCGGTTTTTGGGCCGACTGCCGAATGCTCATTTGCGATTGGCGGCTGCAAGACGCTGTTCTAGCCACTCGTCGTACCATGCGGCAAATGTAGCCCTCGAACCATCTGCAAGTTCAAGCGGACGAATTCCCTCGTATTCGCTCCTGCGATCATCCCAGAGTTTCCCCGATTGCGGTCCCGTCACAACTAACCAGATGCGGAGAGCGCAGCCTTGGTGACAAATCGGGATTGCGCCGTTCATCAAGTCTGGACTCCAGTAGGTTCTCTCAAAGTCTTCCATGTGTCGCCAATACTCCTTCTCATTCTTCTCAATCAGGTCGTCTGGCGGCATGTTGGATGTGTCGTTCCACGCTTCCTCGAACCGGAACGGCTTTGAAGGGTCACCGACGAGATCGTCGTTTACCGCCCAATCTCGAACCGTGAAGTTGTCATCGACGGTTCCGAGCGAGAAAACGCCGCCGTACGGACCTGCACCACCATTTCCGATTTGGATGAGGAAGTCTTTGTACTCGGACGGTAAGCGAAATGAGTGGTCCTGCTCGAACGCTTCCACTCTGTCCTCGCCGATCACTGGGTTCAACTCGAAGCTGGTACCGTCCACACTAGATTGCGGGGGTCGAATAAGCCGCAAATACGCTAGAGATTCCGTAACGCGATGAGGAGTCAGTGAGGGCATGCACGAAGTTTAAGCCGAGCGGGGGCTGTTCGCGCAATTCTGGACGTGTCACCGGCAACCCAGAAATTACACTGGAGTTATTAACGAGATCGCTATTACCTGCGGTGTAATTTCCCAATAGCCGACCAACCGGACGTGATGCATTCCCAAGCCTAAGAGGCGAGACCTGGGAAACCCATTTTTGCGGTTGGAAATTAAGATTTGCGCCACCCGCCGCTCTGACGATCAACTAGACCCAC
>DASRLI010000171.1:0-10148 GCA_035648535.1 Occallatibacter sp.
CGCCGCCCCCTACGCCGCCTACTCCGAACTCGAGTTCAACGTACCTGTCGAGCAGGCCGGCGACGTCCGCGCCCGTCTCTTCGTCCGCGCCCTCGAGATCATCGAGAGCTGCAAAATCCTCCACCAGTCACTCGCCAAACTGCCCCCCGGAGAAATCAACACCGGCGAGGAGAAGTTCAAGTTCATCACCGGCACCGCGACAAGCCGCGTCGAAGCGCCTCGCGGCGAAGTCATGTACAGCGTCTCCTGGAAAGAAGGCTCCCGCAACCCGGCCCGCGTCCATGTCCGCACACCCACCTTCGCCAACATGCCCGCAGTCCGCTGGATGGTCATGGGTGCCCGCCTCGCCGACACACCCTTGATTCAGGCCTCCATCGACCCCTGCTACTCCTGCACCGACAGATAGTCCATCCGATTCTTACCAGTCGCCTGTACTCAGAGGCCCGCCATCAGTGCGGGCCTCATGTTTTTGGAGCCATTTCTGCTCATTTTCCAGGGGCGAATCTGTGTTGGCGGATATCCATGAACAAAAAGAAACCAGCGAGAGCTTGAGCCCGGCGAAAGCTCATTCAGGTTCCCGATTGTGTGTCAGTCAAAAACGATACCCAGGCTTGACCTCGCACTGGTAGGCTGTTGAGTTTTCTCCCTCTGCACCGATTCTGGAACTACACGTTGCCCAGCTCATATACAGTTCCGGCCCAAGAGGAAAGACCATCGGAGAGCCGTTGATCTCGGCTTCGATACTCGCTCCTTCCTGGTCTGCCGGAAGTGTGAAGTGCAGAACCCGACCGTAAATGACGGGATAAGATTCGCGCACGCTGGAGCCCGTAGAATCACGGAAGACTTCCGCCTCCAGCAGAAACGTGGCGGTGTCGGACCAGTCGAGAGCCGAGGCGGTGATGATGCGGCCCCCGTGGGCAAATCCACTGGAGTCAATTCGCGTAAAGGGACACGGGCCGGCAAAACACGAGGCGCGCACATTGCGGAATTCGCTATCCGGGCCGGCATCCATGGTGGTCGAGCCAGTAGACGCTTTCCACACTCCATCCGGGGAACATGGATACTGGTCCTGGCACGGCACATTTCCTTCATTGACCACTTGAAAGGTCTTTACCGCAGTACCGATGTTTGCTTGCGCCTGGAGGTTGACAGTATATCTGATGCGAATGTTCGAGACCACGCTGAATGGCCCGCCGGAGTCGGCCACTTGTGTGATCGGCTCCAGCGCTGCGATGTAAAGGCCCTTCAGATTCGAGCGAAGGCTGATCTGAAGTTTAAGGTCGAGGGGCCGGTAGTCGTAATGCCGAAAGCTGAGATTTACCGTTTCGCCAGGCCACACTCTCTCCCGAAATGTCAGCTTGAAGTACCCCGAGGAATCGGATTGTGTCGTGGAGCTTGTTACCCCATCCGATGCCGTGACCACGGTGTCGGCAATTGGAAGTTCTTTTCGAATGTCCTCGTCGCTGCGAATTACCGCTCCTTGGATGGTGATCGACCCAGGTCTCCAGTGCCCCACGCGCAGCATGACCACAACCACGGCGACAACTCCCACCGCAGCGGCAATAACCAAGATGGCTATCTTGCTTCGATTCATCGATCTTGCATTCTTTTACTCGATGATTAGATGCGATTTTTTCGCGATTTGCCGTCTACAGGCGAGTGCGCGAGGCCATTTTCTTGCATCTTAGCTACTAGCGACCGCTATCCAGATCCCTTGAAGATGCCTAGTCGGCGGCGAGGATGGACGCGGATATCGAGTCAGCGGGCAACCCGGGATGGACAAAGAGAGAACCGTGGAGCCGAACGGGACGTTCAGTTCGCGACGCAAACTTCTGCGCCAGTTGGCATGCACTTCTCTGGCTATTCCCCTTGCACAATCCAGGGCGCTGCCCTTTCTCAGTGGAGCGGCCCCGCAACTGCCGCTGCCTGGGCAACGTAGCACCCCGGCTCCATTTCCTGCGCCATCCGCGCTCTCGCCCGAGGACGATCAGTTCCTCGATACGCTCGAACAGGCCAGTTTCCTCTTCTTCTGGGAGCAGGCCAACCCCAAAACCGGACTCATAAGAGACCGCTGCAACGTCCGCGCAAAGGACACCAACACCGTAGCCAGCATCGCATCCAGCGGTTTTGGACTTACCGCTATTTGTATTGGAGAAAAGCGCGGCTTCATTTCTCATGAAGAGGCGCGCTTGCGTGTCATCGCGTCGCTTTCCTTCCTTTGGCGCAAGGTGCCCACGCATCGAGGCTTCTTCTTTCACTTCGCCAATGTCAACACTGGCGAAAGAATGTGGGACTCCGAGGTCTCCTCGGCTGATACGGCAATCCTGCTGTGCGGCGTTCTAACCTGCCGCCAGTACTTTCAGGACAAAGATATCGTGGAACTCGCCCAAGCCATCTTCGATCGTGTGGATTGGACGTGGCTCTCAGAAGATACGACTCTGCTGGCGCACGGATGGACACCCGAGTTCGGCTTTATCCCCTCGCGTTGGGATTTCTATAGCGAGCTGATGATGTTGTATCTGCTGGGGATGGGGTCTTCTTCCCATCCGCTGAACAGCGAGGCATGGTTCGCGTGGAAGCGGACAACCTTCGAATATGATGGGCTGCGCTACATCGGTTCGTTTGCGCCGCTCTTTGTTCACCAGTATTCCCAGGCCTGGTTCGACTTCCGGAACAAGCGCGATCGCTTTGCAGATTACTTCAAGAACTCGATCATAGCCACCGATGCGCACCGTATCTTTTGCCTGGGACTGAACGCGCAATTTTCCGATTACAGCAACGCGCTCTGGGGAATTACGGCATCGGACTCCGAAAGGGGCTACGTAGTCTGGGGCGGACCGCCTGCGATGGGGCCGATTGACGGAACCATCGTGCCGGCCGCGGCAGGCGGCTCTCTGCCATTTCTGCCCGGCGAAACCATGCGCGTTCTCCGAACCATCCACGACCATTACCCCAAGGCCTGGAGCCACTACGGCTTTGTTGACGCTTTCAATCCCCTGAGAAACTGGTACGACACCGACGTAATTGGCATCGACATCGGCATCACAATGCTGATGGCAGAAAATGCAAGGACTGGGTTTGTTTGGGAAACCTTCATGAAGAATCCTGAGGCGCAGCGCGGCATGGAGATCGCCGGCTTCAAAACCTACGTGCCCAAGACTTCTTAAGACCCCTTGGTTGTGTCGACCGCTGAATCATCGTCGCTGCCTGACCGCGAATGCAAGGCTCGGGCAGCACCTGTTCCTCTTGAACCTGACCGCCATTAACCCTCATAAAAATCACCATCGAACAACGATCCGACCCAGTCAAGCATCGCATTAGACATAAAGGGAAGGTAAGACGCCGCACACGGATAAGCGTTCGCATCGCCTTCGTTCAGGATTCCAGCGCCTCGCGCCCTTGCTAAATCCCTGCATAAACGCAGCGGGGTCCCGAGGGAACCATGTCCTCAACCATGAATAGCGCGAAACCCACTGTTGACTCCCGCGAACGGCCAGCCAGCTCGCCCCAGAGTTCCGGGAGCGCCTGGTCGGACCGCGTACGCGCACTCAAGAATGTGCCTCCCGTGCTCCACTTTGTGTGGGAGTCCGGGCCTGCGGTTGTTTCCTGGAACATTGCTATTCGCGTCGTGGTGGCGTTTCTTCCCGTCGGCATCGGTATCATCGGACGCTTCATCATCGACGGCGTCAACCGCATTCGTTTTCACCAACCGCTGCCGCAGAATTTCTGGTGGCTGGTCGGCACCGAGATGGGACTGGCCGTGCTCATCGGTGTTCTGTCGCGCACTGTCGATTACTTCGATAGCCTGCTCGCTGACCGCTACACCAATCACGTCAGTGTGGAGGTGATGCGAAAGGCCGCCGCGCTCGACGTAACAGTCTACGAAGATCCCGTCTTCTACGATCGCCTCGAACGCGCCCGCGTCCAAGCTACTGACCGGCTGGCCATGATTCAACAAATGGGCCGCCTCATCCAACTGTCCGTTACCGCGATTGCATTTTCGGCAGTGCTCGTGCGTTACTCTCCGCTCCTGCTGTTCCTTCTGGTCGCCGGCATCATTCCAGCATTCCTCGGTGAAAGCCACTTTGCATTCCTCAGCTACGCAAAGAATTTCCGTCAGACTCCCACGCGCCGCCAGATGGATTACTTGCGGCAAGTTGGGGGCAGCAAGGAGGCCGCCAAGGAACTCAAGCTATTCAACCTCAGCGGCTATTTAACTGACCGCTTCACCGTACTCTCGCAAAACATCTACGAAGAGAACGTAAGCCTCAATCGCCGTCGGCTTTTCTGGGGAGGCCTGTTGGCCATTGTCGGCCAACTCGGCTACTACGCCGCCTATGGCCTCAGCATCTACCGCACGATTCAAGGCCGCTACACTGTTGGCGATCTCACGCTCATCACGACTGCCATCATGCAAGCCATGGGGAATATCCAGCAGGTTTTCTCCACCCTCTCCGGCGTCGCCGACCAGGCACTATTCCTTACTGACCTACTCGCATTCTTCGAGATGAAGCCGCGTGTCGAGTCAAAAGCGAACGCCTTGCCCGCGCCGCGTCCGGTGGTGCGCGGCTTTGAATTCCGCGACGTCTCCTTCACCTATCCCGGCACGAACCGGCGCGTCCTTAGCAATTTCAATTTCACTCTCTGTCCTGGAGAACGCGTGGCTCTGATTGGTGAAAACGGGCAGGGCAAGACCACCGTCGTGAAGCTGATTACGCGCCTGTACGACCCAAGCGAAGGCCAGATTCTTCTCGACGGTATCGACCTACGCGAATACGATCTGGCAGATTTACACGCGGAGATCGGTGTTATCTTTCAGGACTTCATGCGCTACGAGATGACCGCCCGCGAAAACATTGAGGTGGGACGCATTGAAGTGCCGCACTCGCAGGAAGAGATCGAATACGCAGCGGAGAAAAGCCTCGCCAGCGAGGTGGTGGCCAAGCTCGAGGGCGGTTATGACCAGATGCTCGGGCGGCGCTTCGAGGGCGGAGTGGACCTGTCAGGGGGCGAATGGCAAAAACTGGCTCTTGCCCGCGCCTACCTTCGCGACGCGCAACTGTTAATCCTGGACGAGCCCACCGCATCACTCGATGCGCGCAGCGAATTCGAAGTATTCGAGCGCTTCGCAGAACTCACTTTTGGCAAGATGGCATTACTGATTTCACATCGATTCTCCACCGTTCGGATGGCGGATCGCATCGTCGTGCTGGAGGGAGGCAAGCTGGTCGAGGAAGGCAGTCACGCGCAACTGCTTGCGCTCGGCAGCCGATATGCAGCCATGTTTGAAATGCAAGCTGCCAACTACCGTTGAGGTCGAATGAATAACATCGCTTTCATTTCCGCACCGCCGCAGCCTCTCGCACATGACGAGAACGAGCGCCTTGAAAGCGCGGCGAACGTGGCAGCGTCGTGGGCAGTCGTTTCCAGGCCGCCTGCATCCAGCGCCTTTTTTGGACGTGTGCGCACCGCACGCAGCAAGCTGAAACAACTGGAAGAGTTTCTCACCAAGCCGCCCAAGCTCTACGCTGCAGAAGATCCGCGCCTCACCGCGTGCCGGGCCGCGCTGCATGAACTTCGCGCAAACTTCCGCCTTCTGCGTTCGGCGGTCACTGCCGTGTCCGACAGGCCGGGCCAGGTAGCCAGCCTTCCTCGCGTGGTTTTGGCGGGACTGCAGGATGAACCTCGCGTCGCCGCCGCAGCCACCGCCTATCTTGGCGCCGTCGACGGAAAATTCTCGGCATCGACCTTCCAGGCTTTTATCCATGCACTGCAAGTGCACGAACCTCTCACCCTTGATGAGCTGTGGGATATCGCGGCCTTTCTGAAATTTGCCCTGCTCGAGTCTCTGCTCGACAAAGCCCGCGACCTGCGGCGCGCACCGGAATCCGTTTCCCTCTCCGTGTTCTCCGTGCGCATCAGGAGCCTCCGCGATATCGGCAATATCGACTGGGTCTTTCTCATTGAGCCGCTCATCACTTTCGATGCTTTGCTCCTCCAGGATCCCGCCGATACATACCAAAGCATGGACTTCGACAGCCGCGAGTTCTACCGCAAACGTGTCGCGACGATCGCACGCCGCTCCGATTGCACCGAGACTCAGGTGGCGCAAACGGCCCTCGATCTTGCCCGTCAGGCCAGTGAGCACCCATCGGACGACCCGCGTATGCAGCGCCGACTCGTCCACATCGGCTACTACCTCATCGACAAAGGCTTCTCTCAGCTCGCCTTCCGTGTTGGCTTTCATCCGACCGTATCCTGGCGGCTCCGTCAATTTGTGCTTGACCGCGGCGAGGACTTCTACATCACCGGCATAAATCTCTTCGCTATCTTCCTGATTGCCGTTGTGCTCTTTCCTGTTCTTCCGCAGACTTCGGGCTTCGCATCGCTCGCATTTGCCATCATCGTTTTGCTGTTTCCGGCCATGCAGGTTGCAGTCGAGTTGGTCAACAACGCTGTCACCTCCTTCTTCGACCCCAACCCCCTGCCCAAACTCGACTTCAGCAAGGGCATTCCTCCCACCTGCACAACCATCGTCGCCGTTCCATCGTTGCTCCTCAGCGAGAAGCAGGTGCATGAGTTGGTCAGGGACCTCGAAGTCCGATATCTCGCCAACCGCGATCCCAACCTGCACTTCGCCCTGGTGACCGATCTCCCCGACTCGGTGAGCAAGCCGCTCGAAAAGGACACACATCCGCTTGTCGACCTTGCCTTCCGCCTTATCGGGGAATTGAATGCGAAGTATCGCTCAGATACGAGTGGCGCATTCCTGTTTCTCCATCGCCATCGCATCTTCAACACGCGCCAGGGTGTGTGGATGGGATGGGAGCGAAAGCGCGGCAAGCTCCTCGATCTTAACAAGCTCCTCACCGGCAACTTCGACGCTTTTCCCATCAAGGCAGGCGGTCTGGATGCGCTGCAACAGGTTCGTTATATTCTTACGCTCGACTCTGACACGCAGCTCCCTGGCGGCACGGCCGCGCGGCTGGTTGGCGCCATTGCACACCCGTTGAATCAGGCAATCGTCGATCCCAGGTTGCGAATTGTCACCTCCGGCTACGGCATATTGCAGCCGCGCATGGGTGTCACGGTTCGCTCCGTGGCGCGCTCGCGGCTCGCGGCAATTTACTCCGGACAAAGTGGCTTCGATATCTACACGCGCGCAACCTCTGACGCCTACCAGGATCTTCTCGGAGAGGGCAGCTTTACCGGCAAGGGGATCTATGAAGTCGCAACCCTTTATGCCGTGCTCGATCGCAGGTTTCCGCGCGACTCTCTGCTCAGCCACGATCTCATCGAGGGCGCCTATGCGCGCGCGGGATTGGCGACGGACATCGAGCTCGTCGACGACTACCCCTCACACTACAGCGCCTACAGCCGACGCCAGCACCGCTGGCTGCGGGGTGACTGGCAAACTGCGCAATGGATGTTCTCGCGTGTTCCGGAAGAATCCGGCCACTGGGTGCCCAATCCCATCTCCGGCATTTCGCGCTGGAAAATATTCGACAACATACGGCGATCCCTCGTGGATCCGCTCCTTCTCTTGCTGTTCGTGGCGGGCTGGCTTGGTCTGCCCGGCGGCCCGCTTTACTGGACAATTGTCCCTCTCGTTCTACTCATCTCCCCCTCGCTTGCGCAACTAGCCTTCGGCATCGGCCGCGCCTTTGCGAGCGGGCAAAAAGGTCACTACAGCCAGGCGTTATCAGCATTCTGGCCAGCCTCCCTGATCGCATTTCTCCATCTCATCCTTCTCGCCCAACAGACATTTCTCGCATTCGATGCTATCTTCCGCTCGCTGATTCGGTGGTTTGTTACCGGTGAGCGTTTGCTTGAATGGGAAACCGCTGCCCAGGCCGAGCTGCGATCCACCAAGCGTACGGTGATCGACCGCTATCTTGGCGTAATGCCATTCCTTGCGGCCGGCCTGGCCATGCTCGTGTGGTTCTTCGCTTCGCGGAAGATGGCCATCTACTGCGCCGCGCCAATTCTGCTGCTTTGGGCCATGGCAAACCCCGTGACCACGTGGCTTGACAGCCCGCCACGCGAACGGCAGCGCCTTACTCCTGTCGACATAGATTTTCTGCTTGTCCAAGCTCTCCGCATTTGGCGATACTTCTGCGAATTCGGCACGGAACGTCACAACTACCTGGTTCCCGATAACGTGGAGGAAGACGGCCTCTACGAAGCTGCCCGTATCTCACCAACGAATATTGGCTTGCTGTTGAATGCGCGCCAAGCCGCATGCGAACTTGGATTCCTGACTGCGCCCGAGTTTGCCTTTCTCTCCAGTCACAGCCTCGCCTCGATTGCCCGCCTGGAAAAATTCGGCGGGCACCTCTACAACTGGTACGACACGCAAACGCTTCAACCTCTTGGCGCCGGTCCTGACAATGCACCCTTTATTTCGACGGTTGACAGCGGCAACTTCGTCGCCTCGCTTTATACCCTCCATGCGGGCACGCAGGACCTCGCACGAAAGCCACTGCTCCCTCCGAAACTGTTCATCGGAGTGCATGCCCATTGGCACGTGATGCGCAAAGAAATCAAGTTACCCTTTGCTGTTACCCAACTGAGCCTACCCGAACCGTCCGCCCCTGCCGCGGAATGGATTGCATGGTTGCCAACTGCTCAGGCCGCGCTTGCGGATGCCGCGCATTTTCTCTCCGAGCAGCCACATAAGGCATGGTGGCTCGCTGAGACGCAGCGCCGCATTGAGACCATCCTCACCTTGGCTCGCGACTATCTTCCTTGGACCCTACCCGCATACGAACCGCTCCGCGCGCTCTCTCAACTCGCTATCGATGACTCGGCCTACGCGCTTTCCATCGAAGATGCCATCCAGTTCGCCGAATCGCTTAACAAGCGCATTGCCGGCGTCATGCCTGTGCTTGCCAACAAACCGCCAGTGGCAGAATTGTGCGATCGTCTGCGCGCGTCACTGCCGGAGGCAACGCAAAACCTGCGCACGCTCGCCTCTAACCTGCGCACAATCGCAAAGGACTCCGAACGTTTGGCGGAAGAAACAGAATTCGCTTTCCTGGTCGACCACGACCGTCAGATCCTTTCGATCGGCTACTACATGGGTGCACATCGAACTCATGAGAATTGTTATGACCTGCTCGCTTCTGAAGCACGAATTGCCACCTTCCTGGCCATCGCGCGTGGCCATCTTCCTCAGCAAAGCTGGTTCAGGCTGTCCCGCGATCATACTTATGCCTACGGTCAGTTCATCCTTCAATCCTGGACTGGAACAATGTTCGAATACCTGATGCCGGCGTTGTGGATGCGCAGCTACCCCGACACTCTCATTGCGCGCACCCAGGATGCGTGCGTGCACGTACAGCGGGCCTTCGCGCAAACTCTCAATCTTCCCTGGGGCATTTCAGAATCCGGGCACGCGGCCAAAGACGACGCCGGCCACTACCAATACCTCGCTTACGGCGTTCCCCGCCTCGCGCTCTCCGATCAGGCCAATGCCGGCCCTGTGATTTCGCCCTATTCGGCTTTCCTCGCACTAAGCGTCGATCCACCGGAAGCACTTCACAATCTGCATCGCATGGCTTCCGCCGGCTGGGTCGGCTCTTACGGTTTTTATGAGTCGGCCGACTACTCTGCTTCCAAGCACAAGCCTGTCCTGGTTCGTGAGTGGATGGCTCACCACCAGGGAATGTCGCTGCTGGCCATTGTGAATCTGCTTCGCGATAATGTCGTGCAGCGTTGGTTTCACGACAATGCTCTGGTTCAATCCACCGAGCGCTTGCTCCACGAAGTGCCCGTCAGCAAGGCCATTCTACGATCGCGGCTTTATGAGCTTGCTCCCCTGCAAACAAACTAGTACCGTGGCCACGTGATTATGTAATCGCCGGAATGTAGCGCGGGTGTCCACGCCCGCGTTCGTCCATTAGCAATTACCAAATCATACAGCCAAGGTACTAGCTGGCTTGAATCTCATTGCGGTATCGGCGATGAGTGCCTCAGGCCTTGTTATTGAATCTTCGCGCCGAACGAGTAAATATCCTCCGGCAGTGGGGTACCAGACCGATGGTCTGGACAATCAGGCAAGGAACAAAGGGCATGAGTCGCATTTATGCTGGTGAAGTCTCGCGCGTTGGCAGTTAAGACCGATGGCTCACTGGTGCTTTCGCAAG
>DASRLI010000172.1:0-10587 GCA_035648535.1 Occallatibacter sp.
GCACGAAGTGCCTGGGCAGCACATGCAGGAAGAATCTGCGCAGGAACTCCACGGCGCCGAGAGGTGTGACGCGCTGCTTTCCACCGTGGGCATAATCGCACCAGCGGAAGCTGACGTGTTTGCCGTCGAAAGCGGTGATGCGGTGGTTGCTGATGGCCATGCGGTGGGTGTAACGGCCGAGGTAGCGCAGGACATGTTCGGGGCCGCCGAAGGGCGGCTTGGCATAGACGTACCAGTTCTTCTTGCCCAACTCCGTCATCAGTTGTTCGAACCATGCAGGATCACGGAAATCAGCTGCAGGTCCTCGGCAGTTGAGCAGCCCCTTGCGGTAGAGCTGTCTGAGTTCGTCGAGGAACTTGTCGCGAAACACGGTGCGCAGCACCGGAATGGGCAACAGAAACAGGGGGTGACTGGTGTGGATCCATCGCTGGTGGTCGGCCGATAGGCCACCGCCGGGGACGACGCAATGGACATGGTAATGGGGCAGCAGGTTCGCGCTCCATGTGTGGAGGATGGAGAGGAATCCGATCTCGGCGCCGAGTCGCCTTGGATCGGCGGCCACCTTGAGCAAGGTCTGGGAGCTGGCCTCGAACAGCAGATCGAGGAAGCGCCTCGGAGTAGTGAGCGCCAACGGGTTCAGTTCGTGGGGCAGGGTGAAGACGACGTGGAAGTAGTTGGTGTTGAGCAGGTCGCGCTGCTGGGCTTCGAGCCATCGCCGGCGGGCCTGGGCCTGGCACTTGGGACAGCATCTTGATCTGCAGGAGTTGAAGGAGATGGGCGGCTCGTACTCACAGCCGACACACTTGTCCTTATGTCCGCCGAGGGCAGCAGTACGGCAACGCGACACAGCTCGAAAAGCCTTCAGCTGCTGATAGCTGAGAGTGGTCTTGAAGCGTTCCAGAAACTGTCTGCCCTTGGCACGGACGATGTCGGCCACTTCGATGGCCGGGCGGTTCATGGACGCCGCGGACTGTGAAAGAGGAGGCGGCTCTGGTCGACGCTCGACAGCTTCAGTTCTTCGATCGGGTTGGCAACCTGGTGCAGGTGCTTCTCGGACAGATGCAGGTAGCGGGCTGTCGTCTCCAGATCTTCATGCCCGAGCAGAAGCTGGATGGTGCGCAGGTCGGTACCGGCTTCCAGCAGATGGGTCGCCCAACTGTGGCGAACCAGGTGTGGGCAAACCCTCTTGCGAATGCCGGCTCTGCTGGCCGCCTTCGCACATGCAAGCCACACCGCCTTGTCGGTGATGGGCTGCTCGCGATCACGATACTGGCGTGAGGGGAATAGATAGGTCTGCGGCTTGAGCCAGCGCCAGTAGGCGCGCAGCGTCTCCAGCAACGCCGCGCTCAAGGGCAGGTCGCGGTCCTTGTGGAACTTGCCGTCGATCACGTGGATGATCATGCGCTGGCTGTCAATGTGGTCGACCTTCAGGCGAGCAACCTCGGAGCGGCGCATGCCCGTGCCATAAAGGACCATCAGAAGAGTACGCTGGAACAGGTTGTCGCTGGCGTTGATCAGCCGGGCCACTTCTTCCATGCTCAGGATGCAGGGTAACTTCTGCGGGACCCTCGGATAGGGAAGAAACTCGCGAAACTCGGGTCGTCTCAGCACGCGTACGAAGAAGAACCGCAGAGCAGAGAT
Source organism: Occallatibacter sp. (assembly GCA_035648535.1). Lineage (GTDB taxonomy): Bacteria > Acidobacteriota > Terriglobia > Terriglobales > Acidobacteriaceae > Telmatobacter. The sequence goes on from DASRLI010000172.1 coordinate 1,642, forward strand.
ATGATGCTCAACGGTGGCCGGTGCCAGCTTCCGCTGCTTAAGCAGGTAAGCCTGATAGGTGCGCAGATGATCGGAGCCAAGCTTGTCAGGTGACTTGCCGAAGTGTTGTGCGAAGCGCTCGACGAACCGCAGGTAGTGCCGGATCGTCGTGTCAGCGTAGTTGCGACGCTGGAGTTCTTCCAGCATGATCTTGCGTAGACGGGTCATATCTTACCTCCATATGACCCACACCTTACACCGGCCTAAGAACTACTCGGAGCCCCATGCAGCAGCGGCCGCGGCGCCTGCGGCTTCGTTCTCACCGGCTAACCGGAAGTAATCCTCAACTGTCGATCACAGTCCATAGCATGAACTGTGATCGTTCTTCCCTGATCGCGAGTTGGGCCCAAACCGGCCCCTTCCCGGCACAGCCCCGTCATTAGGAGAACCGCCCCCTATCATTTAACGTAAGAAGAGGCATCCAGTTTCGTAAAGCTCCCCCAAGGATCATGACCCGCTCTCTATTGCACGTCCTTTCAAAGCGCCGTCCGCACAATAAATGGCTCGTGCTCATTGCGGCTTACAAGCTGCTCCAGGCACTGCTGTTTGTGTCGATCGGCCTGGGAGCGCGCCACCTCCTCCACAAGGACGCCGGCGACGAGTTGTCCGCGCTGGCCGACCACCTCCGCTTTAACCCCGAGTCTCGCCTCGTCAACTTCATCCTCGACAAAGCATCTCTGCTCAACGACCCCATCCTGCGCCGCATCGGCCTGGTCGCCTTCTGCTACGCGGCCATCAGCATGGCCGAGGCAATCGGCCTCTATCTGGAACAGGCCTGGGCCGAGTATCTGACCATCATCATTACCGGCTCATTTCTGCCTTGGGAGATCTTCGAGATCCTGCGCAGGCTGACGCTTGTCAGGGTGAGCCTGCTCGCAGTCAACCTCCTAGTCTTCTTCTACCTGGTGAAGTTGGTGGCGGATCGCGAACGGTTCAGGCTCAAGACGAAGCGCAAATAAGCGCGGTCTCTCAGCCGGTCACTTCAATGTCATATATAGATGGGATTCCAGAAGGCGGGTGCGGCTTTTGACCATTAACTTTATCTAACTTTCGCTTTTTGTTCCCCTAACATGGCCTGGCCGTCCTGTCCAGTGCTGGAACACAACTCATTAACACAAGATGTTGTGGTCATTTCATTTTTCTAATCTATTAGACGAATTTTCCACATTACCCCGCTGCTTCCGGCCATTTTTGCCCTTTTTCCACTTGGCGATGACTGGGATCGGGGTTACTATTCACGTGTAGTGGTCAGATTTGGAGCAGAGTGGAGTTCAGGGGAGCTACTCAGCTGATTTCCAAAGCAATCTTACTCGCATTTCCTCCCCTTAACCGAATTTCCGGAGCCAAATCCGCTGGGGAACCAGCTTGGCCACCGGAAACCCGGGGTCCCCACGGACAGGTCTTCGTCCGTGGGGTGGTAGAAACCCGGGGGGTAAACGGGCCCTGAAGATGGCATCACCAGCCGCGGCAAGAGACGAAGAATCAGCCGCGGTGGGCAAAAAGGTAACGCAATGTTTCGTGGAAACCATCCAGCGAAGGTCGATGAGAAGGGACGTCTGAAGCTCCCGGCTGCGTTCAAGCAGCTGCTGGACGCTCAGAACGTTACCCAGTTCTACATCACCAGCGTGGATGGGAAAAGCGCCGAGATATGGCCTCTTCCGGAGTGGGAGAAGCGCGAAGCCCAACTGGCCGAGTACAGCACCCTGGACGACGCGGTGCAGAAGTACCTGAATCTGACCAGCTACTACGGCCAGCAGGTGGAGATGGATAACCAGGCCCGTGTCCTGCTGCCGCAGATCCTCCGCGGCAAGGCCAGACTGGACTCCGACGTAGCGGTATTTGGCAAGACGACCTATCTGGAAGTGCACAACCGGGAGATGTTCGAACAGAGTCTCCCCGCGAACGATATGACCGTCGAGGATCGCAAGGCGTTGGCCGCGATTCTCAGCCGGCGCAGTTGAACCGAAACAGCCCCTCAGGGGGAGCGCATGACGAAGATAAATGAACGCCATGTGCCAGTTCTTTTTCATGAAGCGATTGATTTTCTCCATGTGCGACCCACAGGGACATATGTGGACTGCACCGTCGGCCTTGCTGGACATTCCGAAGGGATTGTTCGGCAACTGGGACCCGAAGGCCACCTGATCGGATTCGACAGGGACCCCGAGGCGCTCAGTCTGGCAGAGGTCCGGCTGGGCCGGGTCGGTAATGAGTTGGGTAGGCAGGCGCCAAAGGTCACATTAATCGGCGATGCCTTCAGCTCTATCACCCGCCACGTTAAGCCGGCTTCAGTAGATGGCTTGCTGGCCGACTTTGGTGTAAGCAGCCTGCAGTTCGACGAGGCGCACAGGGGATTTAGTTTTCAGGCGGATGGGCCGCTGGATATGCGTATGGACACGCGTTCCGGGCCAACCGCCGCTCAAGTGGTGAATGAGATAAGCGAGCGCGAGCTGGCAAATCTCATTTACGAGAACGGTGAGGAAAGGAGGTCGCGGACAGTCGCCAGAGCCATTGTGCGGGGGCGGCCGGTTACAACGACGGGGCAGTTGGCCCGGATTGTAGCCTCAGCCGTCCCGGCAATGAAACGCGACAAGAAACATGGCCACATTCACCCGGCTACCAGAACCTTTCAAGCTCTCCGTATCTACGTAAATCGCGAATTGGACGAGATCAGAGACCTGCTCGAGGCCGCACCTGCATTGCTTAAGCCCTCCGCAAGACTCGTAGTAATCAGCTTTCATTCTTTGGAAGACCGCATCGCAAAAGACAGCCTGCGGGACGGAGCACAAAAAGGAATTTGGGAAATTCTGACCCGGAAGCCAGTCACCGCCGGCGAAGAAGAAACAGAAACAAACCCCCGCTCCCGCAGTGCAAAACTGAGAGCGGCGGAAAAGAAGTAAGTAGCGAACAGAAAAAAGTCAGGGAGAACCAACATGGCCGCATGCACAACAACCTATTTTGAAGCCGGCCGCAGCTGGAGCGCTCGTGTTGCCGAGCGCAACGCCGAGTTGCTGGCCCAGCAGTCTCAGCTCAGGCGGCGCGTACGCACGCCAGAGTTCTACTTTGCCCGGCACATTGACAACTCGCGGCTGGTCAAGGCTCCCGACCCTGTGCGTGTCCGCGAAATGCGCCTGTTCTCCGGCGCTATCGCCGTGCTCTTTTCACTGGTAATGGTCTATGGCCTGCAACACTTCTACGCCATCGAAGGCGGCTATCGCGTCGAGCAGGAAAAGCAGGCGCTCAACCAGGTTCGCGAAGAGAACCGCCAATTGCGCCTGGCCGAGGCCGAACTCACTCAGCCCGGACGTATCGACACCATGGCCCGCCAGTTGGGTCTTGCCGCGCCGCAGCCCGGACAAGTGATTCATCCCAATGCCCATCCCGATTCTTCAGCTCCTGTCGTTGCCCAGATCACGCCCCCGGCTCCGCCGGCACGGTAAAAGATAACTCCCAGCTTTCAGCTCTCGACTCCTGACCATAGAGATTTACCGGTAAGACGAACCATTAAATTACATATCTTGAAAGAGTTTGTATCCAGGCATGATGAAGTCAGGAGCCGAGAGCTGAAAGCTGGGAGTTGGATTCTCGATGCAGGCAGCCGTTCGAACCATTCGAAGCCGCAATAACCCTCCCCGCGTCATCCCCCTCAAGCGGACGCGCTTCTGGCTCATCTGCCTTTTCTTTCTCCTCTGGGCCTGTGCCATCGGCATCCGTCTGTTCATGCTCCAGATCGTGCGCCACCAGGATTACGTCGGGCGCGCACAAAAGCAGCAGCAGCGCACATTCGAGGTGGCTCCCCGCCGCGGCGTGCTTTATGACCGCAACCTCCGCGAGCTGGCCATGACCGTGCAGGTGGACTCCATCTACGCCGACCCCTCCGAGATCGACGACAAGAAAGTGGCCGCGCACATTCTCGCCGCCCTGGTTCACACCGACCCCGAAGATGCAAAGACCACCGAGAGCGAGATCCTCGCTCGCCTCAACTCCGGACACAACTTTGCCTGGATCGCGCGCCGCGTCATTCCCGATGTATCCGTGCGCGTCCACGCCCTCAACATGAAGGGCATCTACTACCAGAAAGAGTTCCAGCGCTTTTATCCCGACAACGATATTGCCGCGCAGGTGCTCGGCTTTGTGGGCGCGGACGACAACGGCCTGAGCGGCCTCGAGCAGAAATTCGATGAGCAGTTGCACGGCACTCCCGGCGAGATGTACACCGCCATGGATGCGCGCCGCCAGGTCTTAGGCTCCAGCGAGAGCGAGCCTGAGCCCGGCCTCAACATGGTTCTAACCATTGACGGAAATATCCAGTTCCTGGCCGAGAAGGCTCTCGACCACGCCATGGAGAAGACCCAGGCACTCAACGGCACGGTCGTAGTGCAGGACGTGCACACGGGCCAGATTCTAGCCCTCGCCATTCGCCCCAGCTTCAACCCCAACAACTTTCGCCACACTACTCCGGCGCTCTTGAAAAATCATGCCGTCAGCGACGTCTACGAGCCCGGCTCCACCTTCAAGCTGGTCGCCTACGCCTCGGCGCTCGATCAGCAGCTCGTCACGCCCGACGACCCGGTCGACTGCCAGGGAGGCAAAATCACCATCGCCGGCCGCGTCATCCACGACAACCAGGGTGAGCACTTCGGCGTCATCCCAGTTCACAAGGCGCTGGAGGAATCGAGCGACGTAGGCGCCATCAAGATGGCCCTCAAAGTCGGCCCGGACCGCTTCTATCAATACATTCGCGACTTCGGCTTCGGCTCCCGCTCCGGCATCGAGTTGCCCGGCGAAACGCGCGGACTGCTGCAGCCGGTCAAGCGCTGGGGCGGCTCCTCCATCGGCTCCATCGCCATTGGCCAGGAAGTCGCCGTCACGCCAGTGCAACTGGTCACCATGGTCTCCACCATCGCCAACGGCGGCGTCTATCTGCCTCCGCATGTGCTGTTTCCCAATCAGGTGGATCTCTCAGATCCAAACCAGAAGCCGGCCACACTTCAAGCGGCCCCTTTTAAGCCAGGCGGCGACGTGCCCTCTCCCCTTCCCACCGGCGCGCATCGCGTCATCTCCACGCTCACCGCGGCCCAGATGCGCAAGATGATGGAAGGCGTTGTCCTTTTCGGCACCGGCAAGGTGGCGCAGCTCAACGGCTACTCCTCCGGCGGCAAAACCGGTACCGCGCAAAAAATCGATCCGGCCACGCACACCTATTCGAAGTCGATGCACATAGCGTCATTTGCGGGCTTCGCGCCGGTCAACAATCCCGTCATCTCTGTAGCCGTCATCATGGATTCGCCCAAGGGTGCCTACTACGGCGCCAGCGTCTCTGCGCCGGTCTTCGCTGAAGTGGCGCAGCAGGTGCTCGAATATCTTGGCGTGCCGCACGACATCGATCTGCGCCCGTCCACCGCTTCTTCCAAACCCGAGAAGCCCGTCCGCGAAGACGACACTGCACAGGATGCAAGCGACATTCAAGCGCTCTACGACGCTGCCAACGATCTGCCCAGCGACGATCCGCTGCGCGCACCCGCGAGCCAGCCCGCAAGCACCGGCCAGCCCGCCGCGCAGCCTTCCAATCAAGCCGCAAGCCCAGCCGCCAACGCCAAGCCTGCGAATGGCCAACCCACAGTGCCGCAGGCAACCACTTCCGCGCTGCAAGCTTCCGCGCAACCCGCGACAAAGACCGTCACCCTTCCTGACGCCACGCATCTGCGGGTCCCCTCGCTCATCGGCCTGCCCGTCCGCAAGGTCATCGAGCAAGCCGCCGCCGCCGGCCTCGAAGTCAAGATCCTCGGCAACGGCACAGCCCGCCAGCAAGTCCCCGACGCTGGCACGATGGTCCCTCCCGGCACAAGAATCGTAGTCCGCTGCGGCAAATAAGCAGCCACTAAAAAGACCTGTCATCCATACATAAAGGCTGTCATCCTGATGCGACCACCACCACGAGCTCTCATCCATCCATAAAAGCTGTCATCCTGATGCGACCACCACCAGGAGCTCTCATCCATCTATAAAAGCTGTCATCCTGAGCGATCGTAGCGAAGCGAAGAGAGTCGAAGGACCTGCGGCTGCTTTTGCTCTCACCATTTCCATCGAACAATCCCCCGTGCCCCATCCTTGCGATTTTCTTTTATCGCAAGGGTGGGACACCACAACCCTCAACAAGCGGCTTTTCTGTTCACTGTTCACTGTGCACTGCTCTTCTCACATCCCCTTCGGCCACTGCGTCCAGCCGGGTGCCCCATCCTTGCGCGTCTTTCCAGCGCAAGGGTGGGATAGCAACACTCTCCACCGAAGGGTTTTTCTGATCCCTGACACCTGATCCCTCACCCCTTAACAAACTACAATTGACTTCTATATGAATTGGAAAGAACTCACAGAAGAAATCATCGCCGAAGGCGCAACCGGCAGCTCCGACGCCGCCATAACCGGCGTCGAATACGACTCGCGCCGCGTGCGCCCCGGCTCCGTCTTCGTCGCCATGAAGGGCGGCTCGACCGACGGAAACAAATACGTCGACAAAGCCATTGCCGCCGGCGCCCTCGGCATTATCACGGATTCAGCCCCAACCTTCGACCACCTAACCGTCTACCAGGCCAGCCTCCCCGTGCTCGAAGTCGAACACGGCCGCCGCGCGCTCGCGCAGGCCTCGGCCGCCTTCTTCGGCCATCCCGAGCGCAAGCTCGCCACCACCGGCATCACGGGGACAAACGGAAAAACAACCACCGCCTTCCTAACTGAATCGCTGCTCAACGCCGCCGCCCGCACCACCGTTCTCGTCGGGACGATTGAATATCATTTAGCCAGCGAAGTGCGCCCCTCGATCCACACTACCCCCGAATCCCGTGACCTCTTCGAGTTGATGGCCGAAGGCGTCAGCCGCGGAGCCACCGAGCTCGTCACCGAAGTCTCAAGCCATGGCCTCGACCAGGGCCGCGCTGCCGGAATCAACTTCGACGTAGCCGTCTTCACCAACCTCACCCGCGACCATCTTGACTATCACCAGACTATGGAGAAGTACTTCGCCGCCAAGCGCCTGCTCTTCGACGGCACGGTCTATCCCGCCCCGCGCGCGGCGGTCATCAATGCTCACGACGAGTACTCCAAGCGACTCGCCGCCGCCGCGCTGCGAGCCGGCGCAGAAGTCCAAACCTACGGCATTGGCAAAGGCGATTGGCGCGCCGCAAGCTACACGCTCACTCCCTCCGGCGCAATCCTGAATCTCGAAACGCCGGCCGGCACAGCCCAGGTTGCCTCGCGCCTCGCTGGCGAAGTCAACATCCTCAACCTCCTCGCCGCCTTCACTGCCGCACACGCGCGCGGAGTTCCCTTTGCCGATCTGGTCGCCGCTATCCCCACTCTCAAGCCCGTCCCCGGCCGCTTCCAATCCGTCGACGCAGGCCAACCCTTCACGGTGATCGTTGACTACGCGCACACCGATGACGCTCTTCGCAATCTGACTGCACTCGCCCACCAGATGACATCGCAAACCGGCAAGCGCGTCATCACCCTCTTTGGCTGCGGCGGAGACCGCGACCGCACCAAGCGCCCCAAGATGGGCCAGGCCGCCGGCGAAGGCAGCGACTTCGTCGTCGCCACCAGCGACAATCCCCGCAGCGAAGATCCGCTCGCGATACTCGCAGAAATTGAACCCGCTCTGAAAGCCACCGGCACGCCTTACACCATCGAGCCCGACCGCACCACCGCCATCCGCCTCGCGCTTGAAGCAGCCGCGCCCGGCGACGTGGTGCTGATCGCCGGCAAAGGCCACGAAAAGGAACAGATTCTCGCCGGGCGTACAATTCCCTTCGACGACACCGAGGTTGCTCTTTCCATCTTGGGCGAAATGGGCCATAGGGGAGAGCGATGAAACTGAGCAGGCAGAAACTCACTGTCCACTGTTCACTGCTCACTGTTCACTGTTATCTTGAGGGGAAATGAAACTTACCCTTGCAGAGGCGGCAATCGGCGCGGGCGCAGTGCTTGAAGCGCCTTCGTCTTTTGCCAACGCGGGCGCGCTGCTTGTCTCCGGCTACTCCATCGACTCGCGTACCGCGGGCCCCGACGACCTGTTCTTTGCTGTGCGCGGCGAGCGCCTCGATGGCCACGACTATGTGGCCGCCGCCCTCGCTCGTGGCGCCGTGGCCGCCGTCGTCTCCCGCGCGCGCGTGGCCACATTGCCTGACGCAGCGTTGGAAGTGCCCCTGCTCATCGCCGAAGATCCGCTCCTCGCCTTGCAATCCCTGGCCGCGCACGTTCGCCGCCAGTGGGGCCACCGCGTCGTGGCCATCACCGGCTCGGCCGGCAAAACAACCACCAAGGAAGCCGTCGCCGCCACCCTCGCCACCAAGTTCCACGTGCTCAAGTCCCAGGGAAATCTCAACAACGCATTTGGCCTGCCGCTGCAACTGCTCCGCCTCGAGCCCGAGCACGAAATCGCCGTCGTCGAAATGGGCATGAACCACTCCGGCGAAATCGCCGAGTTGGCACGCATCGCCGCGCCAGACTGGGGTGTCGTCACCAACGTCGGCACCGCGCACATTGAGAACTTTGCCGAAGGCCAGGACGGAATCGCCCGCGCCAAGTTCGAGCTTGTGGCCGCGCTTCCTTCCAACGGCGTCGCTTTCCTCAACTGCTGCGACCCCTACGTCTCGCAGTTTGGCCGCGATTTTAATGGCCGCGTCGTCTACTTCGGCGAGGGCCCCTGTGCCGACCCACAGATTGTTTCCACCTTTGAAGACCTGGCCGGACTGCATGTGAACTACCGTGCTGCCGACCGCGAAGGCAGCTTCACTCTGAACATGCTTGGCGAGCATAACGCGTCGAACGCCATGGCCGGTCTCGCTGTCGCGCTCGAAGCCGGCGCCGATCTGGACTCCGCCGTGGCCGCGCTCGAGTCGCTCACCGCAGGGG
>DASRLI010000173.1:0-2759 GCA_035648535.1 Occallatibacter sp.
GTCTAGCTTCACCAGGTCGAGGAGCTCGCGGTCGCTCATTTCGGTGAGCAGAAGTTCTGCGCCGCCCTCCAGCACATCCTTGACGAGTTGCTGTTTCGATTCGATCAACTGATCGATGCGATCTTCGACGGTGCCGCGGCAGACGAACTTGTGTACCAGTACGTTGCGCTGCTGCCCGATGCGAAAAGCGCGATCGGTAGCCTGATTTTCCACGGCGGGATTCCACCAGCGGTCGAAATGTACAACGTGCGAGGCGGCGGTAAGGTTGAGCCCGGCGCCACCGGCCTTGAGCGAGAGCACGAAGAAGGGAGTCCGTTCGTCCTCTTGAAATCGCTTTACCAACTCGCGGCGCTTGGCCACCGGAGTGCCCCCATGCAGCACCAGACCTTCGCGACCGAAGACGGCGCCGAGAAAGGCGGCCAGTGGCTCGGTCGTTTCGCGGAATTGGGTGAACACCAGCATTTTTTCCTGTTTGGCGGCGATAACCTCGGCAAGCTCGTTCAGACGATCGAACTTGCCGCTGTCATCCGCGTTCCAGGCTCCATCGCGCAGCCATTGCGACGGATGATTGCATATCTGCTTGAAGCGCATGAGGAAGGAAAGCACGATTCCCTTGCGGCCAATTCCTTCAGCGTCCTCCAGCGCATTGGCCAGTTCCTTCACCGCCTGCTGATACAGCGCGGCTTGCGCGGGACTAAGGTGGCACCAGGCCTTGAGTTCCGTCTTGTTCGGCAAGTCGGTGATCACCCGTTTGTCGGTTTTCAGGCGTCGCAGGATGTACGGTCGCGCCAGTGCGCGCAATGGTCCGAAGTGTTCGGCTGCTGCCAATCGTTTGGTGAAGCTCGCAAAGGCCTTCTCCGTGCCCAAAAGACCGGGATGAGTGAAGTCGAATATCGACCATAAATCGGACAGCCTGTTTTCCACAGGTGTGCCGGTCAGCGCGATACGCATCTGTGCGTTCAGCTTTTTCACCTCGCGCGTCTGTTTCGCATGGGGATTCTTGATTGCCTGAGCTTCGTCCAGCACGGCCACGCGCCACTGCACGCGTTCCAGCGACGGCAGGCGCGGCAGAGAGCCGTAGGTGGTTATGACGAGATCGATACCAGTCAACCGTTGTGCATCCAGCGCTCGAAGCTCCGCCGCTGGAAGTTCCGAGGGATGCGCGATCAAGAGGCGCAGGCCGGGGGAAAAGCGCTTGGCTTCCGCGGCCCAATTGGCCAACAACGACGCCGGCGCGACTAGCAGGCTGGGGCGCGATTCCTTGTTCTCGCGCTTGAGTATCAGCAGCAAAGCGAGCACCTGGATGGTTTTGCCCAAGCCCATGTCATCGGCCAGACATGCCCCCAGCCGCAGACGGGTGAGTAGATACAGCCAGCGAACGCCGGTCTGTTGGTAGTGCCGTAGAACGCCCTTGAATTCCGGCCCGGGATCAACCTGGACCAGGCCCTCCGGCTGACGCAGCCCCTGCAGGGTTTCGGCCAGCCAAGGGCCGGCGACCAATTCCGACCAGTCGGCATCTGCCGGATCGACCGCGTCGTCGAGCGAGGCCCCGGCCAGCAAGCGTGTAGCCTCGGCAAAGGGCAGGCCATTTTCGGCTGCCCTCCGTTCGATAGCGCGGAATTGCTCGAGCATACGGCCCAACTTCTTGCGGTCCACCTCCACCCAACTATCGCGGATCAAATGCAGGCCATTGCCACGGGTGAGCAGCGCTTCGATCTCGGTTGCGCTCAGCGGTTGGCCATCAAGCGAAACCTCCATGCTGAAGTCCAGCAGCGCGTCCGTTCCCAGCAACGAAGGCGGTCTTGCGCCCAAGCTGACCTTGACCAGCGGGCGGCCGGGACGACCTGTCCGCCATGTGCCCGGCAGTCGCACGATGATGCCGGCAGCCTCGAGCTTCGGTACGTCGGTGAGGAACTGATAGGCATCGGCGGGCAGCCAGCGCAACGGGTGATAGATGTCGCCGGAGTCGACCATCGCGCGCACCCACCCGCATTGTTCGGCCACGCGCTGCACCGGCATCAGCAGCGAGAGGAGCCGCGCTTGACTTTTCCCATCGGAGAACTCCGCCAGCGCCTGCGATAGCGGTAAATGCTGCGCCTTGCCGTGCGTTGATATACGCGACGTGTAAGTGGCGAGAAAGGCGAACGGTGCTTCCGGGTCCTTGCGGTTTTCCGCAAGATTGAAATGTACCCGGCCCACCAGATTCCAGACCGGATGGCGTGCCTTGAGAAATTCCTGGAGGGACGTCTTCGATGCGACAAGTTCAACGTGCAAGGCGTTATCCAGATCAGTCCAAAGTGCGGTCAGCACTTCGCTCGTCAGATACTCGACGCCAGTCATCGGAGGCGCGCGGGCGACCACGACATCGAAGGCATGGTCATCGGGCGTCGCAACGGCGTCGCCCTCACGTGTGGTGCACAGCGCCATCACATAGCGCGCGGCAAAATCGCGCCACCACGCCCACGTGGACGGCAGAACGCTGCCGACTTCAGCGGCCCCGAGATGCAGCAGTCCATGCCCGGAACCGGTGGCAAAGGCATCGGTGAGACGCTGGGCTAGCGCGGCAGGCAATGGTGGTGCGTCGGAATCCGGCAACAGCACCAGATGGCCGTGCGGTGTCAGCAGCGGCGCGAGGAAGTCGGTGGCGGCAATTGACATGCCCCCGCATTCTACTGAACGCAACGGCGCGGAACGGTCACGCTGACCTGCAAGACTATCGGCAAACGTCGGAGCTTCGCTCTTGCCGAGCGCTATATATC
>DASRLI010000174.1:0-4168 GCA_035648535.1 Occallatibacter sp.
ACTCCGATTGAAGTGAAGGGATAGATGACATTGCGCGCGCCGATGCGGGTGCGGCCGTCGAGCACTACATGCGAGATGAGCTTGCAGTTCTCACCGAGAACGACTTCAGGTCCGATGGTGCAGAAAGGGCCGACGGTGCAGGAGGCGGGAACCACGGCTCCGGGCGCAATGACGGCGCTTGGATGAACGCTCACTCCGACTCCGCTTCCGGCCCTGGCTGGCTCTCCCCGGCTGGCGCACTTTCGTGCGCGTGCTGCTCGCGTTCGCGGGTGACTACCGCGCAGGTGAGGGTTGCCTGGCAGGCCAGCTTGCCCTCCACGTACGCGTGACCCTGGATGCGCCCGGCGCGGGGGCGGAACGAGAGCACGTCCACCTCAATGCGCAACTGGTCGCCGGGGGTGACGGGGCGGCGGAACTTGGCGCGCTCAATGCCGGTAAATACCACGAGCTTTTTTTCGCGGTCGGGCATCTCGGCCATCATGATGATGCCGCCGGCCTGGGCCATGGCCTCAATCACCAGGACGCCGGGCATGATGGGATAGCCGGGAAAGTGGCCCTGAAAAAAAGGCTCGTTGATGGTGACGTTTTTGATGGCTACGAGGCGTTTTTGAGGTTCAAACTCGACGATCCTGTCGATCAACAGAAACGGATAGCGGTGGGGCAGGAAACCCATGATCTCCTGGATGTCGAACTTCATTCAATGGCTCCAGAGAGCGGGCAGGCTGGGTGCTTTGCGCTCTTGAGGATTATAAACAAGGGCGCTGCGCGGCGGCTGCGAGGAGCGCACAGATCCAGGACAATCGCATGAACAAAAAAGACGGAGCGACAACCGGGGTTTGCATCGCCCCGACGGGGCTGAATGGCTATTGTTGACCGCATTCCCCAAGCTAAAGCGCGGGGCTAACGACCGCTGCGCCTCCGGCGCGATCGGGATCGTAATCAGCCTGGTTAACAAAATGGATTCATGCGATTGCCCTGGTCACAGGGCGTGAAGGGTTTTGTCGTGTGGTTTAAAAAGCTCTCAGTGATTTCGGGAGTTCACATGCCGTAGCGCTGCTGATAGGCGTCTGCGAAGCCGCAGGAGCGCTTTCGGGTAGGCCACTCCGTGAGGAACTGGTGAAACTCCTCCGCCGGGAGGGGGCGCTGGAACAGGTAACCCTGCCCCGCCTCGCAGCCTATCTCCCGCATCACACGGAGTTCGCCTTGAGTCTCAATTCCTTCGGCCACTGTTTGCAGCTTTAACTGGCGGGCCATTGCCACAATGGTATGGCACAGCGCCTGCATCTCCTGAGAACGGTCAATGCCCTGGATGAAACACTGGTCGATCTTCATGGAGCTCAGAGGCAATTGGCGCAGCATATTGAAGCCGGTGTAGCGGGTTCCGAAGTCGTCGATGGCGATGGACGCGCCGGTGGCGTTGACCTGGCGCAGGCGTTTAATGAACAGCTCCTCGTCCTCGAGCAGCATCGACTCGGTCACTTCGAGTTCCAACTTTGTGGGCGCAACCGAATTCTCAGTCTGGATATCGTTCAGCAGCCGGGCAAAATCGTCGCGACGCAGGTTGGCCGGCGAGACATTTACCGAGATGCAGGGCAGGGCCGAGCCACGGTCGCGCCATCGCCGAGCATCCCACAGCGCTGTGCGAAGGCCGAACTCGAAGATGCGGTGAATGAGATTCGAGCGCTCAGCGACGGGAATCACTTCGCTCAGCGGGACGGGGCCCCACTCGGGATGATTCCAGCGCATGAGCGCCTCGGCGCCCAGAACTTGCCCGGTTATCAAATCCACCTTGGGCTGGTAGTAGACACGGAACTGATTCTCGTCCAGGCCCTTGCGAATCTCGACTTCGAGTTGGTGGTCGCGGAGGAGCAGGCTGTTCATGCCGGAGTCGAAGGTCATGACACTCGCGTTTCTGGCGCCGCCGGCGCGGGAGGCCGCGAGGCTCGCGAAACGCACCAGCTCTTCATCGGAATTGGCATCGGCCGGGTAAAAGGCCACGCCGGCCGCGATGGTTGGCCTAATCTCGGCTCCGAGCACGCGCATCGGCTCCAGGGCGTCCACGGTCATTTGAATCCGCAGCCTGTCGCCCCGGTCCAATTTGGAGGCCGGCATGGCTACCAGGAAGGCGCGCGCGCCGAAGCGGCCCAGCAAGGCGTCGCTATCCACGGCGGAGCGCAGGGAATCCGCAATGTGGACAACCAGCGCTTCCACTCCCCTGGAACCAGATAGAGCGAACTCGCGGCGCAGGTTAAGTACGTCGATCCAGATCAGGGCTATTTCCTGGTCTGCCGGACAGTTGCGCAGAAGCTCCGCCAGCGCCGCCTGAAATGTCTGCTGGTTCATGAGCCTGGTCTGGATGTCGAAGCGTTGGCCGTACCTCAGCATAAGCTGGCGAATTTCCTCGTCCAGATCGCGTTCCGGCAGATCCACCGAGTCTGCGGACGCTGCGAGAATGCCGGCGCGGTCAGGCGACACCGATTTAGGCAGTTTCCGGGGTGGCGTACTTCTCCCAATCAAGCTCGTAATCCCAAAATGCATTTCAACCTCTCTGTTTCTGCCTGACTAGGATGTACTGCCTTCAAAGGCACTCTACCAGAGGTATTGCAACCAAGGGGCCATGCGATAAACCGTTTAGAATGTGTGGGCGTGCCTGTGGCGAGGTGCCCGAGCTATGGATTCCTTGCACGGTACCAGGTAATTTCTGCTCGGTGTACCGGCCGCTCTCGCAGTAAAGAGGCGTGCGCCGGGAATACTTTTTGGGCTGAAGCTACTTTTTGATGCGCCGGTCGGCTGCGTCCACACTCCAGAAATCGGCCGGCAATTGCTGGTTGAAGGACACCTTCTTTATGTAGTACTGCCGGAACATTTCGTCGTTCTTGAATCGGGTGACGGAAAGCGGGGTGGGAAAGCCGTCGAAGGTATGGTAGTTGTCGTACTCCTCGGCGTCGGTGTTTTTGTCTTTGTAGAGCGGGTCGCGCCACTGGAAGGTGCGCTTCAGGGGCAGGTGGGTCTGGGTGTCCATGAGGATAGTGATGGACTCGTTTTGCGGAGAGATCAGGGTTACCTGGTCGCCCAGGCGCCGTTCCACAACGTGCTGCCCCTCATACACCAGGATCGTATTGGGATCCTTGAGCCACACCTTCACGGCAGTCTCGATGGAGTGGTCGCGACGGCGCAGGAAGTCATCGAGTATTTCCTTGTCCATCGGCTTTTTGCCGCGATACGTCACTTCCCAACCCTCGGACCCCACGTAGAACTCCACCACATCGCGGTGCTTGGTAATCTCGACGCGATCGTGGTCGGGCCATTGATGGTACTCAAGATATTCGGTGGTGCCGGCGTCGGGATTGCTGTGAAAGAAGGCGGCGATGGCCCCCTCCCGCACCTGGTTCTTCATGTCGAGCCAGGCCTGGCCGCCCAGAGCCTGCACCATGGCATCGAGCTTTGCGCGCGCCTGCTTCGCGTTCTTTGCTGCTGCGTCGTCGCCTGTCTGCGCCGGGGTTGCCACCGGCCAGGCCAGCATAAGAAAGGCCGCCGCTACCGGCAAAATTCCGCTTATCTTCATCGTTCCCTCTTCGAGCTTTTTCTATCCCACCAAAACCGAGCCGCCGTTTACGTTGAGCACCTCGCCGGAGATGAATCCGGCCAGCGGCGTACACAAAAACAAGACCGGCCCGGCAATCTCCCGGGGGCTTGCGACCCGGCCCACCGGAATGCCTGCCCTGATCTTCGCACCCATTTCAGGATCGCCCACCGCGGCTGCCGACATCTCCGTGGCCACCCACCCCGGCGCAACGCAGTTCACCCGGATTCCACGGGGCGCGAGTTCGCTGGACAGGCTCTTTGTGAGACTTATGAGAGCGCCTTTGGTCACGGCGTAGTCAGCGTGGTTGGCCTCGCCGCGCTGCCCTGCTGTTGAGCTGATAAGGACGATGTGGCCAGCGGCCTCGCCTTGCGCCAGCGCCTGCCTGTCCATCTGCGCCACCGCGGCCTGAACGAGTCCGAATACTGAGTCCAGATTTACGCCCATGGTCCGCCGCCACTGCTCATCGGCCATCCGGGCGATTGAAACATCCTCGGCGGGCCAGATACCGTGATTGACTACGAGAATGTCGAGCCGGCCAAAGGCGGCCACGGCGGCGGCTACAAGGGCACGTCCGTCGGCGGG
>DASRLI010000175.1:0-3207 GCA_035648535.1 Occallatibacter sp.
TTTACTGACTTCTCTCCGCGCCTTGGCCTGGATTACCGACTGAACGATAAGACGGTCGTTCGCGCTGGGTGGGGAAAATTCATCATTCCAGCGATCCTGCAGTTCCCGGAGTCATCGGCTCAGTCGCCTCTTGCTTATCTCAACAACATTGCAATCTCTTCGCAAAATGGCGGCGTCACGCCATCTACCACACTGGATAATCCTTACCCAGGCGGATTGACAGCGACTCCGAAGCGCAGCTCTTCGTTTCAGCAACTGCTTCTCGGTGGTACAGGCAATACTCTTTATCAAGACGAGCAGAACGGCTTTACCTATCAGTGGAATCTGGCTGTCCAGCGCCAGCTTCCGTTGGGCGTGGCCCTCGAGGCTGCTTACGCCGGCCTGCATGGAGCCAATCTCCCGGTAAGTCGGAACCTGAACCAGGTTCCCGCGTCTACGCTGGGACAGGCCCTAAGTGACCCCACCTGCGCTCCAACCGTAACCTCGGCGTGCTTCCTCTCAGGCAGCACCGCCAATCCTTTCGACAGCTACGCAACCAAATTCAACCAAGGGACACAGAAATACGCTACGATCCCGAAGTTCCAGCTATACCGTCCGTTCCCGCAATACGGAAGCGTTGCCAACACCGGTAATTACATCGGCGTGAGCAACTACAGCGCTTTGCAAATGAAGGTCGAAAAGCGCTTCAACCAGGGCGGAATTCTACTCGGCTCCTATACATTCTCGAAGCTTATGACAAACTCCGAGTCACTCACCAACTGGCTCGAGATCGTTGCGGCTCCTAGCTTCCAAAACACGAATGACATCACAGGTG
Organism: Occallatibacter sp.; assembly: GCA_035648535.1. Classification (GTDB taxonomy): domain Bacteria; phylum Acidobacteriota; class Terriglobia; order Terriglobales; family Acidobacteriaceae; genus Telmatobacter. The sequence continues at coordinate 815 of DASRLI010000175.1, forward strand.
AATATGCGCTGTCCGGTTATGACTCGCGTCAGCGCCTGGTCGTCAGCTATGTTTACGACTTGCCGATTGGCCGCGGCCAGGCGATTTTTGCTGGCGTTCGCGGTGTTGCCGACAAACTCGTGTCTGGTTGGGGCGTAAATGGCGTCTCCACATTCCAGAAGGGCTATCCGCTGGGGGTCACCATGAACCTGAACACGGTGTCGACTTACGCAGGCACGGGCGTTACCCGCCCGAACGTAGCGACTGGAGTGGACAAGCAGACACATGGCCGTATTCAAGACCGCCTTGGCGACCAGTTCTCCAAGACATCCTACTTCAACCTGGCAGCGTTTACGGCGCCAGGCCCGTTCCGCTTCGGCAACGAGTCTCGTACCGATAATGTGCTTCGTCTTCCTGGAATTGCAAACTGGGACTTTGCGCTCTTCAAGGACACGCACCTTACTGAGCGCCTGGTCTTCCAATTCCGCTGTGAGTCATTCAACCTGTTCAATCGTGTTCAGTTCGGTGGCCCAAATACGGCTATCGGCAATAGTTTGAATGGCCGCATCACCTCCCAGGCGAACGACCCCCGTCTGCTGCAAATGGCGGGGCGCATTAACTTCTAGTTCGGCTGATACCCGCCGAACTTCCTAACTGGAGCGGGCAATCGATTATGAGAGCCCGCTCCAAAAGTATTTAAATCGATTCAAATGCCCTCCGCAAAGGAGGTCCGCTACACTGATTCGGACGAATTTTCGAGCGGAGACTGCTACTGATGATGTCCAGACGTGTCCTGATTGCGATCGTTGCCTTGGGTCTTGTTCCTGCAAGTTTCAACAATGTGTTTGCGCAGCCACCTGCGCAAGTACCGTTCCCCACGGTGCTACCGTTTGTGAGCCCGATCTTTGGCGACAACATGGTGCTGCAGCGCAACAAGGCTGACAAGATTTGGGGCTGGTCCGAACCGGGAGATAAGGTCCGCGTGGAGATCGGCGACAAAACCGCTTCGGCCGTGGCCGGAGCCGACCGCCGCTGGCAGGTTGAGATTCCGGCGCCGCCAGCAGGCGGCCCGTACACGGTGAAGATTACCGGGCGCGAGAGTGTAGAGTTGCACAACGTTCTGGTGGGCGACGTTTGGATATGCGGCGGACAATCGAACATGGAGTTCAAACTACGCGGCGCACTGAACGGCCCTGAAGAAGTGAAGGCTGCGAACTATCCGCAAATCCGCTTCTTTAATGTTGCTCAACACGCTGCATATCATCCTGCGTCTTTGGTGCGCGGCTCATGGAACGTGGTCTCTCCCGACACTGCTGCCCAGCTTTCCGCCGTGGCGTACTACTTTGCAAGGCGCGTGCAGCAGGACATTCACATTCCCATTGGGCTGGTAGTTGATTGCATTGGCGGCACCCCCGCTGAGACTTGGACGAGTGCAGCTACATTGCGGCAGCTTGGCGGCCTTGATGTCCCACTTGCGGAGTTGGAGCGGGTGGGCAAAGACACAGGTCCCGAATATGGAAACTACGTGATGGCGTGGTATGACCGATACGACGCTGGGCTGAAAGAGAAATCGCAAGATCCTGCGTTCGATGATGCGACCTGGAAGCCCGTTGATCTGTTCGCCGGATTTACCGCGCTTGGCGTGCCGGAGACGCCTGCAGTGGTGTGGTTCCGCAAAGACCTGGTGCTGCCTGATCCAGTTCCGCCCGGGCGCGCAATGTTGTTTCTGGGCGTTGTGGAGCGCATGGACACGGTGTATATCAACGGAAGGTTCATGGGCGGCAGTTCATGGGTTGAGAATCCCCGCGTGTATCGAATCCCCGAGGGATTATTGAAGCCGGGTCACAACTCGGTAGTGATTCGCGTTTTGAAGACGAAGTCCGATGGGGGATTTCAAGGTAAGCCTGATGAGTTGCACCTGACGCTTGGCGATGGCAAGAACATTTCAATGGTGGACGGCTGGAAAGCAAAGATCAGTGTGGACGCGCGGCCGCCGCATGACCTGCCGATTTCATACGAGAACTGGCCGGTGATGCCGGCGGTGCTTTACATGGGCATGTTGGAGCCGGTAGCGCCGCTGTCAATTACAGGCGCCATCTGGTACCAGGGCGAGGCTAATGCAAAGCGCGCCTATGAATATCGCAAAGTGATGCCGGCGATGATTGCAGATTGGCGCAAGCTCTTTGGGCAAGGCGATTTTCCTTTCTATATTGTTGGCCTTCCGTTTTATATGCAGCACAGTCCTACGCCCGTTGATGGGGATGAATGGGCAGAGTTGAGAGAGTCGCAGGCTGTAACGGCGGCGACGGTTCCGAACACCTGCCTTGCCACCATTGTGGACACGGGCGCTGCCGACACCGTGCATCCACCGGTGAAGATTCCGGTGGGCGATCGACTGGCCTATTGCGCGCTGG
>DASRLI010000176.1:0-20161 GCA_035648535.1 Occallatibacter sp.
GGCTGGGCCGCTGGCTGCTGGGCGGCGGGAGTCTGCGCTGGCTGGGCGGGCGGCGTTGCGGGTTGCTGGGCGGGCAGTGCGGCCGTAAGGAGAGCTGCAGCAAGCGTTAAGCCTGAAACCCCAAGTCCCCAACGGCGCGTCCATGCCGTTGAGGTGGTGAAAAGCGGTCTTGTCATATCTCCCTTATTTTACCAATTTCGCCCGACCCGACATACTTATAAACGGCTATGCGGATTGGCACGTTTGGGTCATTGAACGCCGGAAGAGATGGAGGCGGTTTCCAGCCGTTCCAGGAATTTTCCCAACTCTTCCGGGAGCGGCGCCTCCAGCTGCAGCAGTTTTCCAGTTACGGGGTGGGCAAATTCGAGCTTTGCAGCGTGAAGAAAATTTCGTCCCAATCTGAGGACCTCCGGCTCGGACTTGCGGCGAGCAGCCCTGGACTGCGCGGCCTGTGCGGCAACCTGGTCGGTGAGCTGACCTGCTCCACCATAAAGTGTGTCTCCTACGACCGGATGGCCAATTGAGGCCATGTGTACACGAATTTGATGAGTGCGGCCGGTTTCAATGCGTACCCGCACCAGCGTGAATTTGCCGAAGCGGGTAGCGAGCCGCCGCACTACTTCGTAATGTGAGACTGCCGTGCGGGCATTTTCGTTAGGCTGCGCGGTCATGCGCGTTCGCCTCAGGGGATCGCGGCCCACGCTGGCGTTGATGGTGCCTCGCTCCCGCTCCAGGGCTCCCTGGACCAGCGCGGTGTAGGTCTTCTTCATCTGCCTGCTCGAGAACATCTCGCCCAACGCGGCATGAGCGCGGTCGTTCTTGGCTACAACGATGAGGCCGCTGGTGTCCTTGTCGAGACGATGCACAATGCCGGGGCGGAGGTCTCCTCCGGTGGAGGAGAGCGCCTTGAAGCGATAGAGCAGCGCGTTGACCAGCGTGCCGCGGCTGCGTATGTCCTCACTTTGTCCGGCGCCGGCGTGAACCATCATTCCTGCCGGCTTGTTGACCACTGCCAGGTCGGCGTCTTCAAACACTACGTCCAGGGGAATGTCTTCTGCCGTGGCTTTCAGGGGCGCAGGATGGGGTTCTCCCGTAAGCACGATTCGCTCGCCGCCGCGCAGTTTGAGCGAGGCCTTCTCGCGCTCTCCATCGACCAGCACATTGCCTTGATCCATGAGCATTTGCACGCGCGAGCGGCTTACGCCTTCAAGTTGCGTGGCAATGAACTGATCGAGCCGTTGACCAGCGGCTTCGGCGGGAACTTCGATGGTGCGCGTTTGAAACTCTTCGGATTCAGCCACTGGAGGCCTCGCTATTCGTGTGCGGGATTTCACGCTTGAGGAGTACCAATGCTCCGGCGAGCACCAGGACGATTGCTCCAATTTGCGGACCATCGAGCGCGCCGTTCAACAACTCGCCGCGGCCTTCGGTGTCGCGCCACAGTTCGGTGATGTAGACAGCCACGCCAGTTCCCATCAGACCCATTCCGGCCAGGTCGCCGGGTTGCCGGATCGCCGGCTGCCAGACGAGCAGAACGACGGAAACGGTGAGAAAAGCAAGCGCAGCGTAGGCCTGGACGGGATGAAGCGGAACGCCGAGCGGTGTCCCGCTCCACACCGCGGCCATTGCATGGTTGTAGGTTACGGCCCAGCGAACGCCGGTCTCGGTTCCGTACCCTGATCCTGCGAGAAGCGCGCCCAATTGCTCGAAGGCTAGCCCCAGGGTGATGGGTGCGGCCAGCACATCAGCTGTGGTGCCGAAGGGCAGCTTTTGCCAGTGCGCAGAGATTACGGCTGCGCCGATACCCGCCAAGGCTCCCGCAGCAACGAGCAGCGGATGATGAACCATGGCCAGCGTGAGCAGCCATGACGGATGGCGTCGCAGATCGCGCAGATTGAGAACGACCAGGAGAAGGCGCTGGGCCACGAGCGCAGCAAACAGGGACACGACACAGAGGTTCCAGATATGGCCGGGGTTGAGGCCGGCAATGCGCGCGGTGCGCTGAGCCAGGAAAAGAGCCAGCAGAACGCCGACGGCAGCCAAGGCGCCATAGGACGGGATGAGGATTGCGCCGATGTGGAAGAGGACTGGATGCACTTGAGCAAGGATACGGCATTCGCCTTGTCAGGCGCGGCGACAGAGGGGATTTGCAGGGAAGGTAGAATCCGACCCACTGGGCCGTGGTTGATGCGCTGGTGAACCCTTCCTAGGAAGGTGGAGCTCTCCGCGGTTCATTAGGCATTCCGGACTGGCGGACACGGCACACAGAACCGATTGTCGAGTTGAGCCCCTGTTCATTGAATGTTGGTTCAACCAGCGTTGATCGCCCACCTGCTTTGCAGGCCGGTTTCTATTGCGGATAGTACGGGGTATTGCCAGTTAATTACAAGTCTTGTGCAAGGGTGGCGCATTGTGCTACGGTTTCGGGCCGCCGCTTTTGGGAAGGGCGCGCCCGAATCGGCAACGATATTTTTCAGGAGCCGGTCTTGCGCTCTTCTTCGAGTACTTCATCGAGCAGGCCGCGGAGAGAGGCGGCTCGCGCGTGGCCCAGCATTGGATCAGCAGAGCCGGCCTGGGAAAGCTCATCGGCCAGATTTAGAGCGGCCAGCACCGCGACGCGCAACGAGTCCACGGTGCGGCCCTGCGCGGCTACGGCGCGCATCTTGGCATCGACGCGCGCTGCCAATTCGCGAACATGGGGCGCGTCCTGGCCGGAGAGGTGATAGGTCTGATCGTAGATATCAACCGTGACGTACTCGGTTGCAATGCCGGGTGTCTCTTGAGCCATGCAGTCACTCCGTGTCTCGGTTAAAGCTCGAGGGCGTCGAGTTGGGTGAGCAAACGCTCGACGCGTTGGCGAACATGGTCGCGCTCGGCTTCGAGTGCTTGCACGTCCTTCTGCAATTGCTCGATCCGTGGCGCCTGCTCGTGCAGTTGAGTTTCAGCTTGGATGGCGCGCTGCTCGGCTAGAGCGCGGGCCTGCCGCTCCCGCTTCACCATGTCGACGGCGCGAAGAATTCGTTCTTCGAGGGACGAAAAATCATCTGCGCTCACAGTCAGGGCTACCGGCTCTGAAGACGGCTCCTGCTCGTTTGTTTCCGGTTGATATCGATCAAACTCCGCCATTTGAAGCTCCGCAAAGATCTCTGACATGGAAAAAGCCTCGATGAAAAAGTTACCTTGTCCGAGTAAGTATATCGCCGATCAAGCATGAATTCCTGCCCGCCCGGCGGGCAGCCCCATATTCGATAACAGCGTCTTGGGATGCGGCGGGTACTAAGTCCGCAGCCGCGCGCCTGCCTTGCCAACAGCCTCGACCACCTGCGCCTGGAAGTTTTGCAACTCCTCCTCGCGCAAGGTGCGGTCAGGAGCCTGGAAGGTGGCACCCATGAGCAGAGAATAATCGCGTTCGCCCAGCTTGGCGTCGCGAAAGACCTCGCGCACGCGCCACTCGACTAGCTCGGGAATCCGCAGTCCGGCCAGCGCGCGATCGATCTGCTCCCACTCGATGCTTCGGTCAAGAACCAGCGAAAAGTCGCGGCGCACCGATTGGAAGCGGGAGATCTCCCGCGCGGCGGGCTTGCGCAAAGAGAGCTTGTAGAGGCGGTCGAGATAGAGCTCGCCGACGATTACCGGATCTTTGAGCTTGCGCGCCGCGGCTTCGCGAGGATGCAGTTGGCCGAACCAGCCAACCGTAGCGCCTTCAACGACAACCCGCGCGGAGCGATAGGGATGCAGCCACTCGGGGGTAAGACCGGTCTCGGCAGCAAAGCGGTCGAAGTATGTGGACCGCGCCTGGAACCGCGCGAGCACCTGCTCCACTGCTCCCTTTACGTCGTGAAAATCAATGGCGCGGCCGGTGTGTAATGCTCCCTGCTCGGGGAACGTGCCCACTGCGCCAAAAGCAACTGCGGGCCGCTCTTCCACTTTTTCTGTTGTTCCTGAGAACACCGTTCCCAACTCGAAGAGCCGCACATCGCTGACATCACGATGCAGGTTGCCGGCAATCATGGTGAGCATTCCCGGCACCAGCGATGGACGCAGGAAGCCGGCTTCCTCGCTGAGCGGGTTGCCGAGGGGGACTGAGAGTCCCGGCTGCGGGGCGGTCAAGGCAGCGTCTGCCGCGGAGCAGAAAGTGCTGGCGATGGCCTCGTGAAATCCGTCCGACAACAGAGTGCGGCGAACAGCTGCTTCACTCTCCGCCCAGGAAAGCGCCTGCACGCCTTCGCCGAAGGAGGGCAGTGTATTGGCGAAGCCGTTGTAGCTGTAGACGCGCGCCACCTCTTCGATGAGATCGATCTCGCGTTCCAGATCGAGTCGCCAACTGGGGAGGGTTACCTGCCATGCAGCCTTGTCGCCGTGATGACTTGCCAACCCGCAGCCCAGCGCAAGGAGTACGCCTTCGACGGTTGCCGCGGAGATGCCTTCCTTGTCGACAGTTGTGCCGAGGATGCGTTGTACTTCGCTTAGAGCGAGAGCAATGGGTTTGCGTTTTGCGGTGCGCGCTTCGATCGCAGCGACCCGCACATCTACCAGTTCACCCTCAATCGAGCCGCCGTTGGCAAGCAGGATGCTGCTCACGAGGGCAGAGGCAACGGGTGCAGCATTGAAGTCAGCTCCGCGCTCGAAGCGATGGCTGGCGTCGGTGTGCAGGCCGTGGCGGCGCGCTGTGCGGCGGACCGCCATGGGATCGAACCAGGCAGCCTCTACGAGTACGTTGGTGGTGGAGGGCGTGATCATCGTGTTCCAGCCGCCCATGACGCCCGCAAGTGCGAGGGCCTTGGCGTGATCGGCCACGACAAGATCTTCGGGATCGAGTATGCGTTCGATGCCGTCGAGGGTCTTGAGTTTTTCGGCTTTGCGTGCGCGGCGAACGATTATGCCGCCTTCAATTTTGTCGAGGTCGAAGGCGTGGGTGGGTTGGCCCATGGCTAGCCAGGCAAAGTTGGTGGCGTCTACGGCGTTGGAGATTTGCTTCTGTTCAAGCAGGCCGAAGTAGGTTGCCACTTCCGCGCCTGCGAACCAGTCGCGCGAGTCGTTAATGGTGATGCCGCGCAACACGCGCGCGGTGAAGCGACCGCAGGCGTCCTCGGCCTCGATCTTCACGGAAAAGGGCTTGGTGGCGGGCTTCGCTGCGGGCAAAGGGAAATCGAGCGCCGGCAATATGAGTCCGTAGATGGCCGCTGCTTCGCGTGCAATGCCGTAGTGATTCATCGCATCGACGCGGTTGGTGGTGATGTCCATCTCGTAGAGCGAACCGTTGCCTGCGCCGAGATCGTAGATGCCTTCAACGGCGACTCCGCGCAGGGTCAGGTCTTCGGTGAGTCTCGCGTCGTCGACCGTCAGTCCGGGAACGTACGCTCTGAGCCATTTGGTTAGTATCTTCATTTGGTGTTTTCTCTCTTAGCAAGCCAGCCGCGCTGCGCGCGATAGCGAGTCAGCAAGTCAGCGTGACGCCGGAGCCAGCACGCCAATCAGGCCATTGATCAACTTCCCGACTTCCGATGAAAGGTCAAGCAGGGTCTCGGCGACTCCGGCTTGAAAAAAGCCGAGACTGTTGGCGAGTTCTGTTTGTGTCTCAAACTCGTTGAGTGCAGCCCGGCCGGAGCCGAGCCCTTTGCGCATTTCAATATCGTTAAGTCTGCCATGCGCCTCCGCGATGTGACTTGCCACGCTTACCGCTGATCGGCGAATTTGCATGCGCAATCCAAATGTCTCCGATTTCGGAAAATCTTCGGTCTGTGCGTAAGCAGATCGAGCTAGTTCCATGGCTTTCTGCCATGCGATGAGATCACGATAGTACCGGGTCCTGCTCATACTGCTGACTCGCTGGCTTGCTATCGCGCGAAGCGCGCTGGCGTACTAAACAAATTGATTCAAAAACCTCATATCACCCGCATAGAAGCTGCCGATTTCGCTGATTCCGTACTTCATCATGGCGATACGCTCAACGCCCATGCCAAAGGCGAATCCGGAGATTTTTTTCGGGTCGTAGGCGGGCTGCTTTTCGGCGGCGAAGGCAAAGACCGCGGGGTCAACCATGCCGCAACCAAGCAACTCAATCCAGCCCGAGTTCTTACATTTGCGACAGCCCTTGCCGCCACAGAAGATGCAGCTGATCTGTACGTCGGCGCTCGGCTCGGTGAAGGGAAAGAACGACGGGAAGAAGCGCGTCTTAACGGCTGATCCGAAGAGCGCTTTCATAGCGTGGTCGAGCGTGCCCTTCAGATCGCTGAATGTGATGTTGGTGTCCACGCAGAGGCCTTCGACTTGATGAAAAATCGGCGAGTGCGTTGCGTCGGCTGCGTCGTTGCGGTGAACCTTGCCGGGAATGACGATGCGCACTGGCGGAGGCTGTGACTCCATGGTCCGCATCTGCACGGGCGAGGTGTGAGTGCGCATCAGCAGGCGGTCGCGCTGGGGACGGCGCTCCTGATTGGCGACGACAAGCGTGTCCTGCGTATCGCGTGCCGGATGGCCGGGCGGAAAATTCATGCTCTCGAAGTTGTAGTAGTCGGTTTCGACCTCCGGGCCGACGCCGACGGAGTAGCCGAGCGCGGCAAAGACGCTCGTAATTTCGTTCAAAGTGCGGGTAATTGGATGCTCGGCACCAATGAGCCGCTGTGTGCCGGGAAGGGTGATGTCGATGGTCTCGGCGGCGAGCGCGGCGTCACTAGGTCCGGCGCCCAATGCCGCATCGAGCAAGGCTTCCACGGTCGCTTTTAATGCGTTGAAGCGCACGCCAAGCGCCTTTTTGGCCTCGGGAGGCGCAGCCTTCAGCCAGCGGCCGGAGACTTCGTTGAGCCGGCCCTGCTTGCGGCCCAGCCACTCCAGGCGAAATGCCTCCACGGCCTCGGGACTGCCGAGCGCCTGGGCGACGTCGCGGGCCTGCTGCTCCAGCAGGGCAAAGGCTTTGCCGAGGGAAGCATCGTCAAATGCCATCAGATTGGGTATTGGATCGTTCATCATGCGTAAAGAGCAGGATAAATCACTACGGCACGGAAATTCGGGTATGCTCGTTTGCATGAAGCTCATCCGCCTGGTTCCCGCCCTCGTTCTTGCCGTGATTTTCACGGCGAAACCGGCCCTTACGGGTGCGCAAACCGCCTCTGACCTCTATGCGCAGCAGGAAGGCTTTGTCGACGCCCACGGGGTGCTGATTTACTACGTGGAGTTTGGCAAAGGTGAGATGTGGGAGCACGGGCGGTATTCAGAGGAGTACGAGAAACTTGCCTGGGGTCCGGACTATTTTCCGTTTCTTTACGGTGCGCGGCCCGACTCCAACTACGACCCGGCGATGGGCAACGCCCCAACCAACTGGGAGCTTTATCGCGTCATGTGGGGCGAGCACGGCGAGTTCATCATCGACGGCAACCTCAAGTCAGTTGAGTATGTTGACCGCTTGCCCACGATTCACGTTCCAACGCTGGTAATGGCGGGCGACCATGACGAGTGCGACCCCTCGCTGAGCCGCGAGATGCACGAAAAGATTGCAGGGTCAAAGCTGGAGATCCTGCCCAACGCGGGCCACACGAACTTTGTCGATCAGCCGGTGATGTGGCAAAAGACGGTGCAAGGATTTCTGGCCGAATAGTGAGTGGCCCAAACGCAGAACGGCCCGGAGCCTGGCTCCGGGCCGTTCTGTGTTTCTTAGTGGCTATCTTAGGCTGCCTTTGCTGCCAGCGCTTGCTTGGCCTGCTCGGTGAGCTTGGTGAAACCGGCGGCGTCCTTCACGGCGATGTCGGCCAGGATCTTGCGATCCAGTTCGACGCCGGCCTTCTTGAGGCCGTTAATGAACTGCGAGTAGCTGGTGCCGTTCAGCTTGGCGGCGGCGGAGATGCGGACAATCCAGAGTGAACGGAACTGGCGCTTCTTCTGCTTGCGGCCGGTGTAGGCAAACTTGAGGCCGCGCTCGACGGCTTCCTGGGCTGCCTGGTAGAGCTTGGATTTGGTAAGGAAGTAACCACTTGCGCGTTCAAGGATCTTTTTGCGGCGGTCATTCCGCTTTGTACTTCGTTTTACGCGGGGCATTGGTGTTCTCCATTTTGCGTTCGTTGGTCATCGCGGCTGGAGGCAGGAGGCGCAGCCTTTGGGGCGGCGCGGTAAACCTCTTCACTCGCTCATTCAAGCCTTAATCTCTCGGCTGGTTCCGGACTCAAAAGCTGTCCGGAGCATCCGGGGGCCCGCGCAACGCGTTCGCTGGGGCCCTGAAGCGTCATCTCCATGTCGGGGAGATGACACAGCGATCAGGCGTAGGGAATCATGCGCGCTACCTTCGCGTAGTCGCCGTCTGAAACGAGCAGGGTACGTCCCAGCTTGCGCTTCACTTTTGGCGATTTCGACGTAAGGATGTGACGCGTCTTCGTCTGGCCCCGCTTGATTTTGCCGGTTCCAGTCTTGCTGAAGCGCTTCTTCGCGCCCGTATGGGTCTTCAACTTGGGCATTGTTTTCTCGTTTTGGACTGGGGTGTACCCCCGTCCGATTAGCCTCGCGAGACAGGGACTTCCCTGCGCTCTTGACGCTCCAACCAGTATAGCGCAAGTGAGGTTGCAGGGCTAACTGCCCGGCATCGGGTCAATTTGAAAGTACATTCTCTCAAGGGCTAAGAGCCCGTACCCTTCAAATTGACCCATTGGCCGGCAGGATCGATAGGCCCAAAACTACTCGGCCGGGTCTTCCGCCGTAAACGGCGAACAGCAAGGCTTCTCGGTCGCGTGGAAGTTCATTATTTCAGTGCGGATGCCGTCGGGATCGTACATGTTGAACTGGTACTTGCCGTCGAGTCCGATTTTTGGCGCCGGATCATGCTTCCCGTCAAGCCGGTTGCCGGCCGCCAGGACCTTGTAGGCGTCCGGGACCGAAACCTCTCCAATTGAGAGGTGGTCCATGACTCCCAGCTCCTTCTGAGTCATGTCGGAAGGGAATCCTGAGGTTCCGCGGGTCATCATGTACTCCATCCAGTCGTGGCCGTCAGGGCATTGCTGGCTCACCCAGTCAACCTTCTCAGTCGACCGGCCGCCCCACCAGTAAGGTTTGAAGCCGAGCAGGTCCTTGTAGAACTTATCCTCGGCGGCGCGGTCGTGAACCATGTATCCCACGTGCATAATGTGACGGCCGATCGCGCTCGGCGCATCGATAGCCGCCGGATGCACGGGAGGCTGAACGAACTCCACCTTGTTGCCCTCGGGATCTGTAACAGCGAACCAGCGGCTGCCGTCGGCGCCCTTCTCGACCTTTGCCGGGACCTTCCAGGAATGGGCGGCCAAGTATTTGCGCATGCCTTCGGCGCTTTCGGTATTCCAGGCGGTGTGGTCGAGGCGGTTGATGCCTGTGCCCGTCGGAAGTGGAAGCACTTCAATGTATTGCGTAGGGCTAACGGCATATCGAACGCCCTTCGGATTCTCAGGGTCGGGCAGCTTTGCAGCGCCAATGGTCTTGACGTAGAAGTGGTCGGTGGCAGCGGCGTCAGAAGTGTAGACAGCCAGGTGGGAGATACCGGTGATTTTGGGCCGGTGCGTGGTGCTCTGGGCGGCGGCTGCGAGGGTGAAGGCGGCAAGAAGAGCGGCGGTAAAGAACCTTGGATACATGGGACACCTCAAGAAATTGTGCCTGACAACGATAAATCGATTTCGATCGCGGCGCAAACGGGGAGAAATCGGATTACGGAATGATCGCACTTTATTGTTAGAGACTCGAAGAAATAGAGCTTGACACCTGATATTCGCGAGCGAGACACTTCTCAAGCCAATCTAATAAGACCCCTTTTTCCTCGCGCTAGAACGCAACTAGACGCGTTGGGGCTAAGGTTCTTATTTTTGGCTGCACCAGAAAACGCTCTCAATCGAGACCAAGAACCCCATTTTGGTGTGTGTTTGTCATCCGGTTCAGCACAAATGCACGGCGAACGGCATTGCGGATTTCGCATGCAAACGTGCGTGCCGCTAGCAAATGTACTTAACTAATTTTGAACGTCTGGCGCTTGCACGCCGGCCTGTATCTTCAGGAGAACCATTTAGAATGAAAAACTTAGCCAGTTTCATGACGCGCAGATTCCACAAGTGGAATCTGCTATTACTCGCCATCGCGGTCGTAATAGGGATGACGATGAGCTGCTCCAGCGCATTTGCGCAGAGCGGCGCCGGCTCGATTCAGGGTACTGCGACCGACTCAACCGGAGCAGTCATCCCTGGAGCCACAATCAGTGTGGTTAACCATGCCACCAACTCCAACACCGATACAAAGTCCAACAATGTTGGCTTCTATCAGGTGCCGGGGCTGTTCACAGGCAGCTACACCATTACAGTCACCGCTCCGGGCATGAAGACCTACAAGACCACGCTCGAGCTGCAGGTGGCCCAGAACGCGGTCATCAATCCAGTCATGACGGCCGGCGCAGTAACGCAGCAGGTTGAAGTGGCTGCGGATATTGCCCAGCTGACCACGACCGAGAACGGCACGATCGCATCGACGCTGGAAAGCGCCAGAATTAATCAGCTTCCCATGAACGGCCGTACCCTAATTACCCTGGTGGGACAAACCACACCGGGCCTCGAGAGCAACGGATCACGCGCCAACGGCCTGATGGGCGAAGCGCTTGAGTATGTCGCCGACGGCGTGCCGATCACGAACCGTCAATTTGGCGGCATGAACTTGGGTCAGACCCAGGTCCCCGATCCGGATTCGGTACAGGAAGTCCGCGCGGAGACCACCAACACAGGCGCCCAGTATTCCGAGCCGGGCACGGTCATCGTCACCACCAAGTCGGGTACCAATTCGCTGCACGGCGCATTGTTTGAGACCGCCCGCAACAACGCCATCGGCATCGCCAAGAACCGCAACAATCTGGCCACTTTCGCGGCTCCTCACCTGGTCCGCAACGAGTTTGGCGCATCAGCCGGCGGCCCGATCATCATTCCTCACGTGTACCACGGCAAGGACAAGACCTTCTGGTTCTATGCCTACGAGCGGTACTCGTTCGCCAGCCCCACCACCATTTCGGCTGTCGTGCCCACCACCGCCATGAGGGCAGGCGACTTCAGCGCGTATACCAACGGCTCCGGCGTATTCCAGCAGCTTTACGATCCGCAGACTACGACCAACTCCGCCAACTGCAACGGCTCGGGTGTTGCCAATCCCTATTGCCGTGCGCCTTTCGCCAACAACCAGATTCCGCTTGGCCGGCTTTCGCCTACTTTCAAGATCATTCAGGACATCACGCCGCTGCCGACCAATTCGAACAATCCGATCCTGGCCACCAGCAACGGGGGTGTCATCAGCGGCGGCAACATCTCGGTGGCGAACCCAACTTTCAACGTGGTCCCCACGCAGACTTTCCGCATCGATCACGAATTCAACGAAGACAACAGGGCGTATTTGCGCTATACCAGCAACATTTTGCAAAGCACTTCGCTGCGCAACTATACCTTTCAAAACACGAACAACAACGCTACGATCGCTGCCGACGGTTTCCCGCAGTATGCCACCGGGATCGCGTATAACCCTTCGGCATCTTTCGCCGAAGCAATTGGATACACTCACGTCTTCACGCCCAGCTTTTTCTCTGAGACCATCATCAGCCAGCAGGCGCTGGGCCAGCATAACTATGCCGGCGGCACGCCCACGGCCGATTTCGAGAAGCAGTTGGGAACTCCCAATAACTTCGGCGAGCCGGGTTTCCCCCAATTCGGTGCCAACTCAGCTACGCAGGCGCTGCTCAATGGCAATTGGGGCTACGGTGGCACGCAGTTCATTTACGGCTTGAGCGCTATTGTGGACAACGCCGACCAGAACTTTACACTGACCAGGGGCAAGCACCAGTTTCAGTTCGGCGGCCGCTATCGGCATGAGCGTTTCGGTCAATTGCCCGACGAATCGGCAGACTCTATTCAATTCAACGGACAGGACACAGGGATCTACAACCCCGGTTCAGGATCCACCTACACCGCAACCCCAAACACCGGCGGCGTAGATGCGGACGCATTCCTCGGAGCGGCCAACAGCTACTCCGTTACGCAAGAGCCGCCCTATGCGCATTTCCACGACATGGAAATCGACGCCTACTTCCAGGACAATTTCCACGTGAGCCGCAACTTGACGCTCAACCTGGGCATTCGCTGGGAAGACCATCCTTCGACGTGGGTCAAGTACGGCCTGTATAACAGCTTCGATCTGAAGAACGATGCCGTAGTATTGGCCGCGCCTCCTGCGACGCTGATCGCTGAGGGCTACACAACCCAGACCATCATCACCAACATGCTGAACAACGGCGCCAAGTACGAGACGCCGGCGCAGGCGGGCGTTCCATCGACGTTGATGCGCAACTACCCGTTGACGTTCAGTCCACGTGTTGGCATGGCCTGGCAGCCTTTCGGCGGCAGGCACGGTACTGTCATCCGCGGAGCTTATGGCCGGTACATCTATCCGATGCCGACCCGCAGCTTCATCAAGAACCCGATAGCAAACAATCCGCTGGTTGCCGGCTACAGCCGTTCCTTCACCAGTGGCAACCAAACCAACGACGGGCTCACCAGTGAGCTCCTTCGCTATCCGCAAGGCGCCGGTGCGTGGTCACAATCAAGCGCGTTCACTCCCATCATGGGCACCAACAGCACCGGCGTGGTTGATAGCTCTACGACAACCTCCATTCTTCCAGGCGTCGGTTTGTGGAGCAACTCGCAAGCCATGCCTCCTGACTTCGTGACCCAGACGAACTTCACGATCGAGCAGCCGCTGAAGGGCAATTCGGCTCTCCGCGTTACCTGGCTGTGGAGCCATGGCACCAACCTGGATCACTACTTCTACAACAACAATGCTCCCTCGAATTTCTTGTGGGAATTGAACACCGACACCGCTGTGCCTTCGGCCAACGGCGCCATCGCCACACGGCCTTATGACACCAAGACCTGGGGCAACAACACCTGGGACGTAAAAGACGGCTGGTCGAACGACAACGCTCTGCAGGCAACCTACCAGAGGTTGTTCCACAACGGAATCTCGTACCAAATCAACTATGTCTGGTCCAAGCCCTTCCGTTTGGGCGGCAACTACTTCCGCGACGGCACGGTTTACCCGGCAGCAAATTTCCAGGGTGTTGCGGCGGCTGCTACAGGGACGACGTATACTCCCAGCAACGGCTCCACGGTTACCGCGCCTGCTCTGCCTCCGGCGGCCCCCTCAGGTACGCTGCCTTGGCAGGAGTATCACGCTCTTGTCAAGTTCGAACAGTACAAGGTGGATACAGCGGTTCCGAAGCAGCACATTACTTTTAACGGCGTTTACGATCTGCCCTTCGGCCGCGGCAAGCGCTTCCTAGCTGGGGTGAACAAGTGGGCTGATGAGGCCGTCGGCGGCTGGGAAATTTCCGGTGCCGGACAGGTTGTCTCGCAGACCTTTTCCCCGAACAGCGGAAACTGGGGCGCAACCAACCCCATCAAGTACTACAAGAACGTCACAGTGACCGACTGCCAGGGCACTTGTCAGAAAGAGAAGCTGTGGTTTAACGGCTACATCGCTCCGACACCTGGCGCCATGGGCAAGATCAGCGGTCTGCCTTCGGGGTACGTCGCAGGCCAGGCAGCCAGCCCGGCTTACATGTCGCCGATCGGCACCACACCCGGCACCTGCGGCGGCGCGATCTGCGGCACCAACAACAACGTGGACATCAAGGGACCGTTAAACAACTTCGCCAACCAGGCCTTCGCGCCGTCTCCGAGCAACTTCGGAAACAATCCTTACTCGCGGACAGTCCTGAACGGACCGAACAACTACAACGTGGACCTTTCTGTATTCAAGGTCTTCCCAATCACCGAGCGTTCTTTCTTGCGGTTCAACGTGGACGCTTTCAACGCGCTCAACATCCAGGGTTACCAGAACCCGAACACAACCACTGGCGAAATCGCGTATCAGCCGAATGGACTTTCCACTTCGTACTGGTCGCCTCGTCAGCTGCAGTTCACCTTGCGCTTGCAGTTCTAAGCAACCGCTCGAAGCCTGTAATCAGAAAGCCCCGTCCGATTTCAATCGGACGGGGCTTTCTATCTTTTCATGCAACTCAATGAAAGGGATTATTTGTATGCGGCAGCAAAGGCGTCAGCTTCGCGGTTGAGCTGCTCCGCCGTCACCACCTGGTTGTAGAACGCAATGCGGTAACGGAAGGTGACTGACTGTCCCTTCTCGATTGTGTAATTCAGCACCGGCTGCTTTGGATCGAAGCCACTGGGTGCAACAGGATTGACGGCGAACAGCCCGTAGCCACGCGCATGCCAGTAGGTCGGATAGCCCGGGTTCTTCGGGTTGTCGAAGATGGCAATGGTATCGGTATGGTCGCCTGTGTGCCCGGTGAGCGTGCACCAGCGCCCGCGCGTTCCCCAGGCTGCGTCCCCTTTCGCGCCTTCGCTGGTGAGATAGTCGCCGCTGGCATCGGGTGATGCGCCGGAGACCTTTGTTTGAACGCCGTGAGCATCAGTGAACACGCCGCCGGTGGCAGTAGGCAATTCAAGCCACCTGGCCACGCGTAGGCCCAGGAAGCCATCCTTGTCGTCGTGAAAGACAACGCGATCGAGGGCATGAAACGTGGCAGTGCGATCGATCACCCGCGCCCCGTGGCTTGTTGAAAACACAAAACGAGTTGTCTCGTCAATGATGGGTTCGCCCGCCCCAGTCACCCACGTGGACTCGGTCACGAGCTCGCCGCGGTCTGCTCCGCTCTTTGAGGAGACAATCTTCTTGAAGACGATTGAGCCCATTTTGGCGCGGTTTTCCGGCTTGATCGCATCCGAGTTGTTCCAGAAATCAAATCCGTTCACGTTTGAGAAGTTGAACCACAGTCCTACATGGTGAGGATGGTCGACGCGCTCGCCGGGCAGTGGCGGGAAACCGCGCGTCAGCGTAACGCCGTCCGCATCGATGAGCGGGTAGAGAACAGGCTTCTTCAGCGTCGTCGGCCAGATGTACGAGGTGAAGGGTTTCCCATCGATGGTGATGTCGACGCGGCGCTGGGCTTCGTCGGCTATCACCTGAACGCCTTTGGCGGGTGGTGCAGCGAGGGCGCTCGCCGCGAGCATTGAGCCGGCGGCGAGAAGCTCGAAGACAGTAAATTTATTCATACACCTTTCCTCCCGCCATCACCTGCTGGGTCTTTTCATCGAAGGTGACCTTCTGGCCGGTCTTGATGGCGGCGACGTTCATGCACAGCGCGATGGAATGGCTATACCCCGCCTCAATCGACGCGTTGGGAGTCTTGCGCGACCGTACGCACTCCATCCAGTTGCGCATGTTGGCCGCGGTCTCCGGGTCGCCGTGCGTGTCGGCATCCGTGCTCACGGCCTCGGCTTTTTCCACGAGCGAAGAGCTGGGCAGCAGGTTGGCCTGCATCTTCATTTCGGCAGCAGACTTGGCATTGAGCCCGCCAGCCGGCGTAACGGTCTGCTTCGACATGTCGATCATGCCGCCATTGGAGTAGTAGAGCTCCTTGACGCCGCCAGCGGAGTTGGTGAACCGCGAGGAGTACTGCACCTGGAAGCCCTTGGTGAGGTCGTCAAGCGGGCCGTAATCGAACACAGCGGTCATGGTGTCCCAATTCTGGCGACCGTCTTTCCATAGATAGATTCCACCGTTGGCAACGCAGGAACGAGGGTGCGGCAGGCCGGTGAACCAATGCACCGTATCGATCTGGTGAACGAGCCACTGATCGGGAATCCCCGACGAAAATGGCCAGAACAGCCGGAACTCAAGATACTTGCGCGCATCGAACGGCCCCATGCTCCTGTTGAGCGAATAGCGCTTCCAGTCCGTGTCTTCTTCCTTGAGCAGCGGCACCTGGTCGGGGCGGCGCCAGCGGCCGGGCTGATTCACGTTCCAAGTCATCTCCACCATGACGATGTCACCAAATTTGCCCGACTTGATGTACTCGGCGGCCTTCATGTAGCTGGGCGTGCTGCGGCGCTGGGTGCCGATCTGGACGATCTTGCCGCTCTTCTTTACGGCGGCGCGAAACATGCGGGCATCGGCCATGGTGTGCGCGGTCGGCTTTTCCACATAGGCGTCGCGGCCTGCGTTCACTGCTTCTGCGCCGTGATACGCGTGCTGAAAATCGGCGGTAGCAATGATGACGGCATCAATATCTTTGCGGGCATACAGTTCGTCGTTGTTGCGAACAGTTTCGGGCTTGTAGCCGAACATCTTATCGACAAATGCCACGCCTTCTTCGCGGCGGCGGCTCCAGATATCGCTGACGGCCACGATCTGGAAGTTCATGTCCTTGGCGCTCGCCTTGAACGCAGGCAGGTCGCCCTGCTTCATGCGGTCGCCGCATCCGATGATGCCGACTCTTACACGATCGTTGGCGCCTGCGATGGCCGCATAGCTGCGGGCACTTGAAGCAAATGCGGTTGCGGCGAGAGCAGCGCTGCCCGCCTTCAAAAATTCCCTGCGATTGTTCTTAGTCAATTCCATAACCGGACCCTCCGAGTGGCTGGTTTTTTGTTTGTGAGGTGCAAGATCTCAAATCAGCATTGAAAGCGGTGAAACCTGTGCAGTGGTGCAATTTGAAGGGTACGGGCTTCAGCCCGTACATTAATCCGCCAAAAATCATCTCGGGCTTTAGCCCCTGAGGGAATGCACCCTCAAACCGACCCATTACCGAAACCGGAGTGTTCTTTTGGAGCCCGTGGCGATCCCTGAAAGCGGACAGACCATGGTCAGACCACGAGGCGCAGGGCGTCAAGTGCAGGTTTGTTGCTTCCCAGGTTTTCCCTGTAGGACCGCTTGGCAAGCGCGAGCCAGGCAATGAGGTTAGCGGGAGTTCGTAGAAGATGCTGAAGGTCATGAAGGAGCTTATCGGTATTGCATTTCTATTTGCCGAGGGACCTCGCCCACCGCTTTTTGCAGTAGGCGAGGCAACCGGGTTGAGGCTCAAAAGTCGAAGAGCCTAGAACGAGATCTTCACGCTGCCCTGGAATTCTCTGGCGGCGTTGCCGGAAGCCAGCTGACCGACCTGGCCAAAGGTCGATGAGGTGAGGGTCTGGTTCGCGCCGAGCGAGCCAACCTGGAAGTCAGGATGATTCAGCAGGTTGAACGCCTCGAGTCGAAGAGTAAGTGAGTACCTCTCATGCATGGTGAAGATGCGGGAGATTTGAGAATCGAACTGCAGGAACGGCGGAGTCCTCAAGGAGTTCCTCTTGAAGTTTCCAAAGGTGCCCAGGGTCGCGCAACCGTTCAGGTTCGATCCGCACGGTGCTGTCACTTGAGCAAAAGCCGCCGGGTTCAGATATTGCCTGTTCGCCGCCCCCGTTCCCTTCCTGAAATTCGTCTTGATGTACGGACTCACACCCGGTACCACGTTGGGACGATCGTTGCCAACACCAATGTAGGAATTATCCTGACCGGAAAGTACATTCAGAGCTGCGCCGCTGGCGATGTGAACCAGTGGTGCCAGTTCCCAACCATTCACCGCGAGTCTCTCCAAGCTGTTCCCGAAGTTGAAGTTGCTCTTGATTACCAGCGAGGCGTTCTCGACGTGCCGGAAATCGGAACCGCAGGGGCCGTAGTCCCCGGCGATGTTGGTTGGATCCTGCACCGTTGTGCCCGCCAGGTCTCCCTGCGCGTCCTCTAGATTCAGGCACTTCGACCAGGTCCAGTTCCCGAGCAGGCTGAAGGTTGACGAAAGCCGGTGTTGGATTGTCGTCACCAGGCCGTTGTAGTTGGCAGTGCCATTGTCGCTCACAAGTGCCGAGCCGCCCGATTCACCCTTGTACCCATTGCCCTGTGTTGGGTTCGCAATGGCCAGCTTGTAGCGCGACAGCTTGTTGCCGGTTGTGGAGCAGTTGGTTCCAGCCGCGCCTGGAGTGACTTTGGCAGGACCGGTCGTAACGATTCCGGCGCAACCAGAACCGCCGGCTCCCCACACTCCGGGAATAAAGACCGAGGGATTCAACGGCAGGCCGATCGGATCATGCCGCGTTGCGTTTCCAATGTAGTCCACCTGCAGTTGCCAGCCGTGGGCGAACTGCTGTTGCAAGCTCGCCGTCCACTGGATGGTGTAGGCAGCGTGGAAGTGGTCGACCACGACAATGTACTGCGTTTGCGGAAAGTACTGCGCTTGCGAGGGCGTTGGAATCGCAGGCTGCGGAAAAGGATTGGTGGTAATGGCGCCAACCGACCAAGGAGAACTGAAGCTCATAGGGCCGGAGGACGATGTCTTCGAATTTGCGATCGTGGTTGCGTAGGGCGGATTCTGCTGATTGCGCTGCCCGGTGAAGAAGTTCGGATTGTCGAACATCAACGCCGCGCCGACGCGAATCACGGTCTTTCCATCCCCCTTCGGATCGAACGATGCGCCCACATTGGGAGAGAACTGCAACAGCGAGCTATGTGTGAATTGCTTCGTTACGCCCGGATCGCCATAGTACAGAACTCCAGCCGGAGCGTTTGGATATACTGTGCTGACCTTATTTGCCACTAAATTGGCCATGCTGAATACGACGCCGCGGTTAAAGTAGTCGTGGGGCATCACATTGGGTCCCCAGCGCAGCCCGCCAACCAGCGTCAGTTGTTTGCTGGCGTGGAAGGTGTCCTGGAAGTACAGGCTGGGAATCGGCCCGCGCAGAGCGTTCTGCTGCTGTTTGCTCTGCTCGAAGGCGCTCAGCGTCCCCTGCAAAAAGTCCAGGTTCTGATCGCCGATCACGCTTCCGCCGTTCGGTCCGCTGCCACTGAATTGGCCGTTGAAGGTAAACGTGCCGTTGCTCTCGTAGATGTTGCCAATGTTGAGCTGGTTCTGCACCCATGTGCCGCCAAAGTTGAGCTGGTGCCTGCCCTTTATCCAGGTCACGTCGTCATCGACTGCCAGCGTGTTGTCGTTGAAGTGCGACAGTGAATTGGTGCCGCCACCGATCGTGAACTTGCCTTCGCTGAGTTGCAGGCCTATTTTGGAACCTTGATAGATGTTTACGCCCAGGGTGGCCGCATTGATGTCGCTCAGGTTGTATCCGCGGTTGTTCCGCCGGCGCATGATCGAGACGTGCGCTGCATTCACTATGTTCTGTGAAACTGTGTAAGCATCGCCCAGCGTGAACGACTGCACCCGCTGCGAGTTGCCCGACTGCGTCGTGATCAGGATGTTGGTCGGTGAATAAAACGCCGGTGCCTGGTAGCCGTCAAGGAAATACCGGCCGTAGATGTTCTGCTTGGGGCTGACCGTGTAGTCAACCCTGGTCACAAATTGGTTGTCACTCTGCTGCAGCGGGATGGAGTACGAGACAAATCCGCAGCCGCTGGTGTCATAGGTTGGATCGATCTTGGGCAGGTACTTCTGCAATGCCAGCGCCGGTGCGCTGTAGGTCGGCGCAGTTGTGTATTTATTTCCGGGAAGAGCGACACCGGTCAACGGGTCAACCAACGTGATTGGCGCATGTGTCGAGTTGCAGGCATTGCTGTTTGCAACACCCGGCACGCCATCCGTGACAGAAAAGTCGCCGGCCAGGTTGGCCACGGTTGGCACCGTCGCCTGCGTATTCGACTGCTTCTTCGTGTAGTCCAGGCGCTGGTACCCGGCAAACGCGAACATCTTGTCTTTCTTGATCGGGCCCCCAAAGGTTCCGCCGTATTCATTCTGGTGCAGAAAGTCCTTGGCAGAGCATGTGGTCGCGGGCGCAACCGGCGTACATGTCGAATAAAAGCTCGTCGCGTTGATGTAGTTGTTGCGGATGAACTCAAACGCGGTGCCGTGATACTGGTTCGTTCCAGACCGCGTAACCACGTTGACCATGCCGCCCACGTGTCCGCCGTCCTGCGCGCCAAGAGCAGTTGACTCAACGCTGAACTGGCTTACCGCATCCGGGAACGGATACGGCAGGTTGCCGTTGGCCATGTAGTCCTGGTTGTCGCCGCCGTCAAGCCGCCATAGCGTTGTGTTGCCGCCGCCGCCCGCAATCGAAATTGAAATCGTCTGATACGAGTACTTGCTGCCCGTAAAGTCGCCGGCGGGTGCTACGTTCGAGCCTCCCGAGAGTGAAATCAAGGCCGTCATCTGCCGGCCATTCAACGGCATCTCAGTAACGGCATTCTGGTCGATCGTCTGCTTGAATGTCGGGTCTTCGGTTTGCAGCGCAAGACCTTCTGCCTGAACCTCGATCGTTTGTCCTTGACTTCCGACCGTGAGCGGGAC
>DASRLI010000177.1:0-21732 GCA_035648535.1 Occallatibacter sp.
AACAACGGCTATCTTAACCCCTACGGGAATGCCTGCTCGAAAATCGGAACTCCCCCCTTAGCCCCGCCCGGGCCGAAGGTGGCTCAGATCGATCGGATCGGGATCGTCGTAGACGGGCAGCACCGGAAGCCCCGCCCGCAATCCGGTCCATTCTTCAGCCACCACAATGCTGTTTTGCGCATTGCCGGGCTGGTAGCGCACTGAGCAGGGAAACCCCGCCCGCACCTGGGCTGCATCCACCACCCCGCCCATATCCGTAATGTCCTGCGAGCATTCGTAGTCCACGCCCGCAATTCGATAGTTGTACAGAAGCATTGTCAGCGTGCGTCCATCCTCGGCCTCGATATCGCAGATGTCGAGCAGCATTCCGTCTACAAGCCGCCCCGATTGCACCAGAAACCCGCGCCGCATGCGCTCCAGTTCCTCGGCCGTTGGACGCTTGCGCAGCACCATCCAGAGTGCAACCCCGGCCAGCGCGGTAATCGAGGCCAGCCCGGCTACAATCTCCCAGTTGAATGCGGTGAGGAATTTCATGTAAGGTAGGACTCCGCCCGAAGGGCCCACCTAAAGCATAACGCAGCAGGAGCATCGCCTCCGACCTTGGCTCCCTCAATCCTCCGCGCGTCAACTCTATCTGGAAGCCCGGACACCGCCGGGAATCCGATGAGCCCAACAGCCCAGTACCCCACGTTTCTGTCATTCTGAACGGAGTGCAGCTGAGTAAAAGGACCTGCTTCTCAATTCTCATAACGAAACAGTCAGAAGCCGCGAACCCCAATTCGCCACTGCTATCCGCTGCCCCCGTCCGCTTCGCTGTTCGATTCAGAACAGGTGGAAGACCACGCAGATGACCTATACTCAAGGTTGCAACAGGCGAGCAATTCCGACTCACCGGACGCCTGTTTGCGGAGGGTTTTCCTTGCTTTCGGACGACAATATCACCGCAACAAAACATGCCCGGATTCGCTCAACCACCGTCATTTGCGTTCGCCGCAACGGTCAGGTGGTCATGGCCGCAGACGGCCAGGTCACCCTGGGCGACCACGTGCTCAAGCACTCGGCAAAAAAAATCCGCCGCCTCTATCAGGACAAAATTCTCGCCGGATTCGCCGGCTCTACCGCAGATGCCTTCTCCCTCTTCTCGCGCTTTGAGTCCAAGCTCGAACAGTACGCCGGCAACCTCAACCGCGCCGCCGTCGAGCTCGCCAAGGACTGGCGAACCGACAAGATGCTCCGCAACCTTGAGGCCCTGCTGCTGGTAGCCGACGTCGGACAGACCTTCCTTATCTCCGGTTCCGGCGACGTCATCGACCCCGACGAACCGCTGGCCGCTATAGGTTCCGGTGGCAGCTATGCCACGGCCGCTGCCCGGGCCCTCATGGAAAACACTGACCTCTCCGCCCGCGAAATCGCTGAAAAAGCCATGAAAATTGCCGGCGAAATCTGCATCTACACCAACGACCACATCACCATCGAGGAGTTGAAAGGTTAGCGGAAACCATCCGCCTGCCTCTTGCATTCATGGCCATCTACCTTCCAGCATCAGCCGAAGAACAAGACCTCTCGCTTGACGAGCTGACGCCGCGCGAAATCGTCACCGAGCTCGACAAGCACGTCGTCGGCCAGCGTGCCGCCAAGCGCGCCGTTGCAATTGCTCTCCGCAACCGCCAGCGCCGCCAGAAGCTTCCGCCCGACATCGCCGACGACATCATGCCCAAGAACATCATCATGATCGGGCCCACCGGTGTCGGCAAAACTGAAATCGCACGCCGCCTCGCCAAGCTCACCAACTCGCCCTTCCTCAAGGTCGAAGCCTCTAAGTTCACTGAGGTCGGCTACGTAGGCCGCGATGTCGAATCCATGATCCGCGACCTGGTTGAGATTGCCATCGACATGGTGCGCGAAGAGCGCCTCGAAGAAGTAGAAGACCGCGCCGAAATGAACGCCGAAGAGCGGCTGCTCGACGTGCTCCTTCCGCCTCCGCCGGCCGCCCCAAACCCCCAGGATGGCCAACTCAGCCTCCCCGGCACTGAAAGCCACCAGCGCTCCCGCGAAAAACTCCGCCAGCAATTCCGCGAGGGTAAACTCGACGACCGCATGGTTGAACTCGACGTCCGCGAGCGCGGCACGCCGCAATTCGGCATCATCAGCAACCAGAACCTTGAGGACATGGAGATGAACCTCAAGGACATGCTCCCCAACATCTTCGGCGGCAGCTCAAAGAAACGCAAAATGAAAGTGGGCGACGCATTCGACTACCTGGTCCAGGAAGAAGAAGGCCGCCTCATCGATATGGACGCTGTCAACCGCACCGCAGTCGACCGCGTCGAATCCAACGGCATCATCTTCCTCGATGAAATCGACAAGATTGCCGGCCGCGAGGGTGGCCATGGTCCCGACGTCTCCCGCGAAGGCGTACAGCGCGATATCCTCCCCATCGTTGAAGGAACCACCGTCAACACGCGCTACGGCATGGTCCGCACCGACCACATCCTCTTCATCGCCGCCGGCGCATTCCATGTCTCCAAGCCGAGCGATCTGATCCCCGAACTGCAGGGCCGCTTCCCCATTCGCGTCGAGCTGCAGTCGCTCACCGTAGACGACTTCCTCCGCATTCTCACCGAGCCCAAGGCCTCGCTCACCAAGCAATATTCCGCGCTGCTTGAGACCGAAGGCGTACGCCTCGAGTTCGCTCCCGAAGCTTTGCGCGAGATGGCTGAGTTCGCCTTCAAGGTGAACGAGCAGACAGAAAACATCGGTGCCCGTCGCCTTCACACCATCATGGAGCGTGTGCTTGAAGATGTAAGCTTCCTCGCTCCCGACGTAGCCCGCCGCGCTCCCAATGATGAAGCTGCCGCCGCGCTCTCCGAGGCCATCAAGAACGAGTCAAGCACGCCCTTGCCCTACCAGGAACGCATGACTGCCTCCGGCCCCGAGAAAGTTTTCC
Source organism: Occallatibacter sp. (assembly GCA_035648535.1). GTDB lineage: Bacteria > Acidobacteriota > Terriglobia > Terriglobales > Acidobacteriaceae > Telmatobacter. The sequence continues at coordinate 2,948 of DASRLI010000177.1, forward strand.
TGATTGACGACGGCTACGTAAAACAGATGGTCGCCTCCATCGTGAAGGATCAAGACCTCTCGCGCTACATTCTGTAGAGTCTCTGTCGTTGATTCGGCATCAGAAGGCTCGAATCACCGTAAAGCTGCCATCCTGAAATCACTGAGACTGTCATCCTGAAACCACCAAGCCTGTCATCCTGAGCGAAGCCGGTCGCGCACTTTGCGACCTGCGCAGTCGAAGGACCTGCGGTTGTTTTTGCTGTTGTTCTCCTCGATCGCAATTGAAAAGGGAGCATCAGCACGCATCCTTCACCGCGCCGCAAACATAGCCTCCAGCTTCCGGATAGCCTTGAGCATCTCGCTCAAAGCCGTCTTTCCAATCTCCTCTTCAAATTCCTTCTGCAACTTGTCGAATGCGCCAATCACGCGCAATGCGCACCTCTTCCCCTGCGGCTTCAATGTCAGCAGATAAGCCCGCGCGTCCTCCGGATCGATCTTCCTCTGCAGCAACCCCTTCGCCTCCAGCGACGAAACGCAATGGCTCACATTGCCTCGCGTAGTTCCAAACGTCTCCGCCAACTGCGACGGTTTAATCAGCCGCGGCGACTCAAAGAACATGGCCGCCAGCACTAGACCCTCCAGAAATCCAAGGCTGTCCGCCGCCAGAACCCGCGTCGTCAGCGCCTCAAACCGCCGCGCTGCGCGGTTCACCGCAAACATGGGACTCTCATGTAGAAATGCATCGATGCGCATGGCATCATTTTAATGGTTTACCACCTAAACTATTCAAGACAATATCAAATCTTCCTTGAAGATCAATCGTTTGGCGCAGAGGATTAGAGAGAATAGCAAACTATGTCTTTATCCAATTTGACCCGCAGTGCAGCCCTCGTTCTCCTCGGACTCTGCCTGCAATCAGCTCCCGCCCAAAACCCCACCGCTCAGGCTTCCACCACCATTCCCACTCGCTCTGAAACCATGGTGGTCCTCGGCACGGCCGCGCCCGTCCCCCTCGCCGAGTCGCCCCGCTCCGTTGTGGTGCTTCCTCTCAAAGACAAAACACTCGCCGCTGAAACCCCACTCGATTTCCTTCGCCAGGACTCCTCTATCTTTCTCGAGCAGCGCGGCGCCGGCGGCGCCCAGTCCGATCTTGTCCTGCGCGGCGGCAGCTTCGAACAAACTCTGGTCCTGCTCAATGGATTCCGCATCAACGACAGCCAGACCTCGCACCACAACCTCGACCTCCCCGTCCCCCTTGAAGCCATGGACTCCATCCAGGTTCTCGAAGGTGCCGGCTCCACGCTGCATGGTGTCGACGCGCTCTCAGGCGTTGTCGACTTCCTCACTGCTGCGCCCGACCACGCGTCGCTGCTGCTCCGCGCCGCTGAAGGCAGCTTCGAGTCGAACGAAGAGTCTGTGCTTGCCGGTGCAACGCGTGGCCAATGGAGTGGCCGGGTAACTGCCAGCCGCAATTTTTCCACCGGCTTCATGGCCGATCGCGACTACCGCAACGAAGACGTCTCCGCCGAAAACTGGCTCGGCTCGCGTCTCGGCATCACCGACCTGCTCTTCGCTTCGAGCGACCGGTCCTTCGGCGCCAACCAGTTTTACGGTCCGTACAATTCGTGGGAGCGCACCAAGGGTTGGTTCGCTTCCATGCGCCAGGAGCTGGGCAGCCGCACCGTCGCCGCCTTCGGCTACCGTCGCCACACCGACGAATTCATTCTGTTGCGCGACAATCCCTCCGTCTACGAGAACAATCACAAGGACGGTTCCTGGCAGGCGTCCATTCGCCACACAGTCCCCATCGCCACCCCATCGCTGCTGCTCTTCGGCCTTGAAGCAGACGGCGACAGCATCCACAGCAACAACCTCGGCCTGCACGCCCGCAATCGCGGTGCGGGATACATCGACCTCGACCTGCGCCCGGCAAAGAAGCGCTGGAATCTCTCCCTAGGCGCGCGTGAGGAAATCTTCTCCGGCGGCGCACAGGCCGCATTCGCTCCGCAACTCTCCGGCAGTCTTCGCATCACGGATCAGCTCAAGCTGCGCGCCAGCGGCGGCTATGGTTTCAGAATTCCCACTTACACTGACCTCTACTACTCAGACCCCACCACCATCGGCAATCCCAACCTCAAGCCTGAATCGGCCTGGTCCGGCGACGGCGGCGCAGACTGGGTGCCCTCCACACATCTCTCGCTTTCCGTCACCGGCTTCTACTCGCGCCAGCACAATGCCATCGACTATGTGCGCGCCAACTCAACTGCAAAATGGCAGGCAGTAAATCTAAGCGGCCTTCACTTTGTCGGCGTCGAATCCACGCTCACCTGGGTTCCGGCAAAGGCGCAAGCCCTGCGCATCTCCTGGACCGGTCTCCACGGCGCGCAGAGCGCCCTCAACGGCCTCCAGTCTGAGTATGTCTTCAACTACCTGGTTGAAAACATCCATGCCGCCTGGACTGTAGCGCTAGGCCACGTCTTCGCAATCAGCAACACCGTTCAGCTCGCCCAGCGCTACCAGCAAACCGTCTACCCCGTCTGGGATGCTGCCCTCACGCACGATTCGGGAAGGATCCGCCCCTATCTCCGCCTCAGCAATCTCTCCAACACCGGCTACCAGGAAATCAACGGCGTCGCCATGCCTGGCCGCTCCATCACCGGCGGCTTCGCGCTTCAGCTCGGGCGCGATACGTCCGGGCGCTAACGCATTCGAGTTTTTAAGTTTTCGAGTATCGCCCCTGACCCAGGCCCCTCGATGACACCGCCGAAGGAAACTCTGCTAAGGTATCTGCAATTAGCGATTCTGCACGAGCTGCCTTTGATCCCAGACAGCACGAGGCACAGGAGAAAAGCATGAGCAATCCAGTGCAGCACCACAAGATCAACTACGTCGAGTTTGCAACCACCAACATTGAAGGCACCAAAGCGTTCTACTCCGCCGTCTTTGGCTGGACTTTCAAGGATTGGGGCGCGGATTACATTGACTCAAGCCCGGAAGTTACAGGACTCGCTCTGGGCTTCAGGCGCGGAGAGCCGGGGCAGACGCAGCCGAATTACGCGCCATTGATCGTGCTGTACTCAGCTGACCTGAAGGCGACTGAAGCCGCGATCATAGCGGCAGGCGGCGCCATCGTCGTGCCCACCTTCGAGTTTCCCGGAGGCCGCCGCTTCCACTTTTCTGATGGTTTAGGAAATGTGCTTGGAGTTTGGTCAGAGTAACGTCCGAACACGTTGTCGATTTATGCATTCAGAGGAATCTCGGTGCCCCATCTGGGCGCCCTCTGGGCACCGCGTTCTTTGCGGAAAGGGTGGGAAGCCACTGCTTCCGTTCTCATCCAGAACAGCCGTTCTAGTTCACCGAAGGCGGCAGCATAAGCGCCTTGCGCGGCCCCAACTCCTCGCGCACCAGCGTCAGCCCCAGAATGCAGCGCTCAAAACGATCAGAGAGCCGCGCAAACAGCGAAGCTTCCTGCTCGTACTCGAACAGGTTGAACTGGCTCACGATGTAGTAGCTTTCTTTTCCCGCGCGAATCAGCTCGCCAAGACTCGGCTGGTGCCTGCGCAACCTGCGGCTCGACACCATCGCCTCCGGATACATCCCTGCAACGAACAGCGCATAGTCGCCGATATGCTTGCGCACCGCGCGCTCCGCATCGAACGAAGGCGCTGTGCCGAGAACTGGGTCCGCGGCCTGCATCATCTCCGTCAGCTCTTCGATGGGCCGGCCCACCTCGTCGCGCACGCTGTAGAGTTTCTCTGACTCAGAAAATTCGCACAGCAGCCGCGCCACATATGCGGTCACGTCAGGATCGTTGAGTCCCAACTTGCCTTCATAGCTGTTGCGAACCGCCTGTTGAAAGAAAGCTTCGAGTGGATGAGACTGAGCTTGCATACACGCCTCCCATGGTTGCTCGCATACAACCGTTGTCTGTTGTGGCACCGGCGGCTGCTCATTGCGCATACATGGGAAAGAAGCCGGCCAATGCCCGTTCATCCTGCTGTAACACTGAGAGTACCCGAATTGTTGCGTTTGCCAAGTGGCGAGGGCCAACTTAGTTAGCAGTTTGCCGCCTCGACTGCAAACGCAAACACGTATCCGCTTAGATACAAAAAGGGTAGCCAGCGATGGCTACCCTTCTGCAACTTTTGTTTGAGAGAGGCGTTATACCGCCGCAGGCGTCCGCGATTCCAGCGCCGCCAATCGTGCCGCCAGCATCGTCTCCAGCTTCACCAGCGCAGCCGAGAAGCCTTCGATCCCTTCCTTCAACTTGTCGGTGGCCATGCGGTCCTGCGCATGCATCGCGTCAAACGTCTCCTTGTCCACTTCGATCTTCAAAATCACTTGCGTCTTTGCAGCTTCGGCATCGAGCTTGCGCGGCAACTCGGCTTCAGTCTTCTCCATCTCGGCAAGCAGTTGCGGCGAAATGGTCAGTAAATCGCATCCTGCCAGTTCGGTAATCTCGCCGATGTTGCGGAAGCTCGCGCCCATCACCTGTGTCTTGTAGCCAAACTTCTTGTAGTAGTTGTAAACCCTGGTCACCGACTGCACGCCGGGATCATCGGCCCTTTGGTAGTCCTTGCCAGTGTCCTTCTTGTACCAATCCAGAATGCGCCCCACAAAGGGCGAAACCAGCGTAGCGCCCGCATCGGCCGCAGCAATCGCCTGGTGCAGCCCGAACAGCAGCGTCAAGTTGCAGTGGATGCCTTCCTTCTCCAGCACTTCCGCCGCGCGGATGCCCTCCCACGTCGATGCAATCTTCACCAGGATGCGATCGCGCCTAATCCCCGCCGCATCGTACTGCGCAATAATGCTGTGCGCCTGCGCGATGGTGGCCGCAGTGTCGTACGACAAGCGGGCGTCTACTTCCGTTGAAACGCGTCCCGGCACAATCGCCAGAATCTTCTTGCCGAACGCAATCGCGAGCCGCTGGAAAGCGAGGTTCGCCACCGCCTGGTCACTCGCCCCTTCGCCCAATTCCTTCCGCGCGTCCTTCAGTACGCCGTCCACAATCGGCTGGTACTGCGGCATCTGCGCCGCGGCCGTAATCAGCGAGGGATTGGTAGTGGCGTCCTGCGGGCGAAACTTCTCCATCGCCTCAATATCGCCGGTGTCGGCAACCACAACGGTAAACTTGCGTAACTGTTCAAGCAGATTCTGGGCCATAATTCCTCCTGGGAAGGGGCTCCGTCTAAAGGCGCGCTACCGAAATAGTGTACCCCCCTTATTAGGATGCGCCAACGCGCCTCCGGGTGCATCCTGGTGCGGTTTTCAGCTCAATCTGTATCCGCTGCCACCGTGTGCCTCAGCGTCCCAAGCCCTGCAATCGACACTTCCACCTGATCCCCAGGCGCCAGCGGCCCCACCCCTGACGGTGTACCGGTCAGAATCACGTCGCCCGGCTCCAGCGTAAACGCCGCCGTAATAAAACTGAGCAGCGTAGGAATCGAAAAGATGAAGTCCAGCGTCGACGCATGCTGGCGCACTTCGCCATTCACCCGCGTTTCGATCGTCACTCCAACAATTGGGTCCACTTCATCGGTCACCACCGGCCCTATCGGACAAAACGTGTCGAATCCCTTGGCCCGCGTCCACTGCACATCCTTCTTCTGCAGGTCGCGCGCAGAGACATCATCAGCCAGCGTGTATCCGCGAATCACGCCGCGCAAGTCCGCATCCGGCTTCAACTTGTGCACGCGCTTGTCAATCACCAGCGCCAGTTCGCCTTCAAAGTCCACGCGGTTTGACGCCGCCGGCAACCGCACCACACCGCCCGGCCTCAGCAGCGACGACGGTGGCTTGAAAAAGATCAACGGCTCCGCCGGCATCTCGTTACCCAGCTCCTTTACATGGTCGCGGTAGTTGCGCCCCACGCAAATAATCTTCGACGGCGTCACCGGCGCCAGCAGGTTAGCCGCGCTCAACGCCATTGGCTCAAAGTCAGACCTCACCGCGGCAACCTCTCCCACAGCGAGGCGGAACCGCAAATCTTCTTCAGGCGTCGGCGCTGGACCGGTAATCCAGAGCTCGCCATTGCGTTCTTCCACGACGCCATAGTGCGTCTGGTTGTTAAGCAAAAATCTGCAATACTTCATCGGAAAGTCTCCTCACGCAAAAATGATCCTGCCCAGAACTGCAATGCTCCGCGCCCCATCCTTTCGCCTTTTTTCTGGCGAAAGGGTGGGATACCACGTCACTCAATCAGCCCGTTCATCCTGAGCGGAGCGCAGCGGAGTCGAGGGACCTGCTTTTCGCAATTCTGACGAAAGGGCGAGAAGCCAATGACTCACGCTCAGGGGTTTGGAACCGTCTCCTCCGCCTCTGCCGACCGACCGCTCACGTGCCCGCCCTGATCAATTGCGGAAACCGCATAAATATAGGTGTGGCCAGCCTGCACATGCGCATCATGAAACGACGGACCAACCAAAGGCTGTGCAGGCGAAATGCGCTGCCAATCCCCGCCCCCTTCGCGCCGATACACAACGTACCCCACCAGGTCGACTTCGGTATCCGGTTGCCAGCTCACGTCGATCGCCGGCACCGCGCCATTCTCCCCGGCAATTGCCACCGCTGCCAGGCCCGCAGGCACCGCAGGAGGAAACACGTCCGCAACCTCCACTCTCACCGGCGCCGACAGCGGCCCGTCCAGCTCCACCGTCTGGCCATCCACATTTACGCGGGCCACCCGCTGCGCGCGATACTCATACGTCTGGCCGAAGCGAATGTCCTTGTCCATCGCCCGGTCTGGTCCTCGCCCCGCCTCCCCACTCGCCTCCACCAGCAGCTTCCGCTCCACCGGCTCAGCTGGCAGAGCAAGCGGACCCTGCGCGGACTTGGCAGCCAACGGCGTCAGCAGCTTCCGCTCCAACTGGATCGCCGACGCCGCCGATTCTTGTGCAGCAGCGTTCCAACGCAGCACCACGCCCTCTTTCCGAACCTCAGCGTCCAACCCGGCCACCGGCTCAGGCGCCGCTCCCGCCAGAACAACCGCCGCATTCGACAATCCCGCCGAGCGGTCTTTGCGATTCCTGAGTTCCACAAAGTAAGTGACCGCGCGCGGTGTGCCCGTCGCCAGCGCGGAGTTCAGCGCCTCGCTGAATGCTCCCTCGGCTCCCGGCGCCACTTCAAGGTCACCGGCCGGAGTACACGACCTCGCAGCGCCTTCCCTGCGGCAAACGTGCACCTGCACATTGCCCTCCAGCAGAAGTTTGTCGGTGTTCTTTCTGGGCATGGTCCAGGCCAAAGAAACCTGGTTGCCGGTGCGAGTGGCTACAAGATTCGTAACCGGGTCAGGCAGATTGAGCGAAGGCGGCAACGGCGCACCCGGCATCCCGCAGCCACTTAAAACCAGCCCGAAAGCCAGCCCTGCCCCCGCCGTAGCCACCGCCGTGAACCGCACAACTCCTTGCACCCTATTCATCGCCCTCCCAGTCTACTGGACCGGCGTGAAAGGGTATAACTCCGCGCCCCTCACTCCACCCGCAAAGCCCTCATCGGGTCAAGCCGCGAAGCCCGCGTAGCCGGCAGCCAAACCGCCAACAGCGCCACGGCACTAAGAATCAGCGGCACCGTCACAAACACCGCCGGGTCCCAGGTCTTCACGCCGAACAGCAAACTCGCCATCAGCCGCGTCAATCCAAACGCCGCGCCAATGCCCAACACCACTCCAGCCAGGGCCAGCCTCATTCCGTGCAGCACTACAAGTTTTCGAATCGTCGCGCGGTCCGCTCCCAGCGCCATGCGAATGCCCATCTCCTGCGTTCGCTGTGCCACCGAGTAAGCCATCAGCCCGTAAATTCCTATGGCTGCAAGCACCAGCGCTATTCCGCCGAAGATGGTCAGCAGCATCATGTTGAAGCTTTGCCGTGCCGTCGACGTCGAAACCATCTCGTCCATCGTCCGCACCTGCGTCACTGCGAACCCGCCGCTTGCCACCCGCAACTGTTCCGTCACCGCCGCAATCGCCTGCCGCGGATCGCCTCTTGTGCGCACCGCCCAGCGCATCGGCAGAATGCGGGCATTCAGCGCCGTCATTCCGTCGGTCACCTGTGATTGCGGCACAATCAGCATCCGGCCCGGTTCGCGCCCAAGCCCGCCTTCATGCGTATCGCCCACAACGCCGATAATTACGCGCGCAGGCTCTTCAAACTCCGGCCCCACTCCATGGCCGATGACGATCTGCTGACCCACCGGATTCTGCTTCGGCCAGAACTGCTTCGCCAAGGCCTCGTTGATCAGCGCCACCGGCGTCGAGCTCGCTGTATCCTGATCCGTAAAATCCCGCCCGCGCAGAATAGGAATCTTGAACGTGTTGTAATACCCCGGTGCCGTGCTCATCCATCCTGCGCCCGGCGTATCGCGCTGGTTCTCCACCGGCCTGCCCACGATCGTAAACTGCAATCCGAACTGCCCAGCGAGCGGCAGGCAACAGGTAAACGTCGCGTCCTCGACGCCGGGAATTGCCTTCAGTCTTTCCAACCCGTCGTGCCCCAGTTGCGCCACGCCCGCCGTTTTCTGGTAGCGTTCGCCGGTCAACGACATATCCATCGTAAGCACGTTGTGCGGATTGAATCCCGGATCCACGCCGCGCAGCGCTACAAACGTCCTGATCAGCAGGGCCGAGCCCACCAGCAGCACCAGTGCCAGCGAAACCTCGCTTACCACCAGCAGCGACCGCGCCTTGCTTTGCCGGAATCCCGTTCCCGAACGGTTACTGCTCTCCTTCAGCGTGGAGTTCAGGTCCGCCCGTGAAGCGCTCAGCGCCGGGAAAAGGCCAAACACAATCCCCGTCAGCACCGATACGCCCAGCGTGAATCCCAGCACGCGCCAGTCCATGCCCACCGCCGCGCCCTTTTCGCCAATGCGCGGCAAACCCGGCGGACTCGCCGCCAAAAGCGCCCGCACGCCCGCGAATCCCAGCGCCAGCCCCGCCGCTCCGCCCGTCACCGCCAACAGCACGCTCTCGGTAAGCAACTGCCGCACGATTCGCGCGCGGCTCGCCCCCAGCGCCGCACGAATCGCGAACTCGCGCTTGCGTCCCGTCGCCCGCACCAGCAGCAGATTGGCCACGTTCGCGCAGGCAATCAGCAGCACCATGCCCACTGCGCCCAGCAGAACCAACAGCAGTTGCCGCACATCGCCCACAATCGAGTCCCGCAACGGCTGCACCCCAAAACTCGTTTGCGGATTTGAGTCCGGATACTCGCGGTTATATTCCGCCCCCGCCAGCTTCATCTGCGCGTTGGCCTGCTCCATCGTTACGCCCGGCTTGAGCATTGCCGCGGTCAGAAAGAAGTGGCCGTGATTGGTGCTCACCGGCGCAAACTGGAACGGCAGCAAAATGTCCGCTTGCGGATCGGTATGGAAATCCTTTCCGAGCACGCCGACAATCGTGTACGGCTCATTGCCCAGAGGCAGAGCGCTTCCAATCACGTTTGGATTGCCGCCGAACTTGCGCTGCCAAAACCCGTAACTCAGCACCACGACCTTGCCGCCGTTGGGCAAGTCCTCCTGCTGAGTAAACGTTCGCCCCAGCATCACCGGCGCGCCGAACACGCGAAAATACGCCTCTGTCACGTGGATCCCGTGCACCTGCTCCGGCCGTCCGCTCGTGACGTTGAACCCCGGACCGCCAAAGTCGTACGCGGCCACATCCTTGAAGATGCTCGTCTGCTTCTCATACTCATGGAACTTCGGAATTGAGGTAACTGCCGAGTTTCCTCGCGGAGTCGTCTGCAGCACCGCGACAATCCGGTCCGCGTCGGGATACTCGAGCGGCTTCAGCAACACCGCGTTCACCACCGTGAAGATCGCCGTGTTGGCCCCGATGCCCAGCGCCAGCGCCGCCACCGCCGCCACCGTAAACCCCGGACTCTTGATGAACATGTGTAGCGCATGCTTCACGTCATTCCACAAGTCACCCATCAATCAACTCCGCATCCCGATTCATTCAGTGTATTGCTGAAGATTGCCCCCGGCTGGCCCATCATCCCCGCCGGGCATTACAATTCGGACGCGTCCATACTGTAAAAGTAATGCCTCCATCTTCGAGGCCTTCCGAACCCGCTTCCTGAAAGGAACCCTCCCGCGTGTTGATCTTTGCCGCCATCCTCGCCATCTTCGTATACGGAATGATCGCCGCCATGCTGGGCACCATCCTCCCTGACCTGTCTGACCGTTTCCGCCTCACCCCAGCTCAGAACGGCACCATCGCATTCTCCCAGGCGCTCGGCCTCATCATCGCCTCCGTCGGCGTCGGCCCACTGCTGGACTCAGAAGGCGACAAGATCGGCCTCATACTCGGTCTGGCCTTCATCGTCGTCGCCCTCTTCGCTCTTCCTCGGTCCAAAGGCTTCCGCAGCATCGTCTTTCTGCTCTTCCTGCTCGGCATCGGCGGCGGCATCGTCGTCACCGGCGCCAACGCGCTGGTCAGCGCCGTGAGCCCGGACCACCGCGCCACCGCGCTCAACCTCGTCAATCTCTTCTTTGGCCTCGGAGGCCTGGCCACACCTTTCATCTCCGCCAACATCTTCAAGCGGAACTGGCTGCGCCTCTGCTACACCGTGGCTTCGCTTACGGTCATCACGCTCATGGTGCAGGTGGCCACCAGCATGCCCGCACCGACGGCAGGCGCGGGCTTTGTCCTCGCCGATGCCGGCCCCGTCCTCGGCCGCCCCCTGCTCTTCCTTCTCGGAGCCTTCCTCTTTCTCTACGTCTCCTGCGAGGTTGGCGTGTGGAACTGGCTCCCCCGCCACCTTATCGCCCAGGGCATTCCCGAGTCACGCGCACTCAACATCCTCTCCCTCGGATTCGCTCTCGGCCTCCTCGTCGGGCGCGTCGGCGTCTCACCCATCCTCATCAGCGTCCCCGCAATTCAAGTTCTCCTGGCCGCCTCCATCGCCATGGCTATTACCACCTTCCTTATGCTGCGCACCGTCAAGCCCATCGCCGCTGCAGCCCTGGTCTTCATCGCGGGCCTCTCCATGGCACCGGTATTCCCCACAACTCTGGCAATCGCCGGCACAGCCTTCCCCCGCATGACGGGAACGGCCATCGGCTTTGTCATCACCTGCGGATGGGCCGGCCTCGCCGTTAGCTCCCGCCTCATCGGCGCCATAGCCGGCGGTGACCCGCTGCGCCTCAAGAAAGCGTTGCTCCTCATTCCCGCATCCGCTGTCCTGATGATCGGCCTCAACCTCGTCATCTGGTCAGCGCTTCGGTAGGCTGCATCGACATACACCGCGCGAGGTCAATGAGCGTGTTGGCAAACTGCCCGAGTCCCCGCGCGCAATTAATCGCTGGTTTACTCTGGTGTGGGGCAAAATGCGGAGTGCAAAGAGCATCTCTGCCTTTGCTCTGCGACGCGAGGTGAATCCTGGATGAGCACGTTAGGTCTCTTAGTTGGAGCTCTATGCATCTTCGCCTTGGCCTACCGCTACTATTCAGCGTTTCTCGCCGCCAAAGTTTTAGCTCTCGATAACGCGCGCATCGCGCCCGCGCATACATACAAGGACGGGCACAACTACGTGCCATCTCCGAAGTGGGTGTTGTTTGGGCATCACTTCGCGGCGATTGCCGGTGCCGGTCCGCTGATTGGGCCCACGCTGGCGGCGCAATTTGGTTTTGCTCCGGGCTTCCTTTGGATCGTGCTCGGCGCCGTCCTCGGAGGTTGCGTTCACGACTTCACAGTATTGGTCGCCTCCGTACGGCACAAGGGAAGGTCGCTCGCCGATATTGCAACAACCGAGATCGGACCGTTCGCTGGCTTTGTCACCATGATCGCCGTACTCTTCATTCTCCTGGTCACCTTGGGAGGATTGGGCATTGTTGTTGTGAATGCGCTGGCCAACAGCCCGTGGGGTGTCTTCACCATCAGCATGATTATTCCCATTGCAATGCTGATGGGCCTATGGATGTTCAAAGATCCAGGCGAGGTAACAGTCACTGGGCCTTCCATCTTCGGTGTCGCCCTTCTGCTTGCAGCTGTGTTTACCGGGCGTATCGTCGCCCAGTCGTCCTTGGCGGGATTTCTGACATTTTCACCGCATCAGATCACCATCATTTTGATGATCTACGCAATGTGCGTATCGGTCTTGCCCGTCTGGCTCTTGCTTGAACCCCGTGATTATCTTGCGACCTACGTCAAACTCGGCACCGTTGTGCTCCTCATTGTTGGCATCTTCCTCGTGCATCCGCATCTTCAATTTCCAGCCGTGACCCAATACATCCACGGCGGCGGCCCCATCATCAAAGGCAAGCTGTTTCCCTTTCTGTTCGTGACAATTGCATGCGGCGCTGTCTCCGGGTTCCACTCGCTCATCTCTTCTGGCACAACTCCGAAGATGTTGAACCAGGAAACCGATGCGCGATTCATCGGCTACGGCGCAATGATCGCGGAGGCGCTGGTTGCGGTCGTGGCATTGGTTGCTGCGTGTTCCCTCAATCCAGGCGACTATTTCGCCATCAACGTTCCTCCCGCCGTCTTCGCAAACCTGGGCATGCATACCGTCGAGTTGGGCAAGTTATCGGCTCAGGTGAGTGAGAGTCTGGCAGGCCGCACCGGTGGAGGTGTGTCTCTGGCAATTGGCATGGCGCATATCTTCGGCAGTTTGCCGCACATGGATAAGCTGGTGGGCTACTGGTACCACTACGCCATCATGTTTGAGGCCCTGTTCATCCTCACCACTGTGGACGCCGGCACTCGCGTTGCTCGCTATGTGCTGCAGGAACTGATGGGGAAAGTTTACAAGCCGCTGGGCCAAACAAAAGGTATTCCAGGCATGATGCTTGCCACAGCGCTCGTGGTTATGTCGTGGGGCTACCTCATCTACACCGGCTCCATCTCCACCATCTGGCCGCTCTTCGGCGTGGGCAATCAACTGCTTGCGACCATAGCTCTCTCGGTCACCACAACCTTCCTGATCAACAGCGGAAAGGCAAGATACGCATGGGCGACGGCGATACCCATGGTGTTCGTTGGGATAACTACGCTCGCGGCCGCAGTGCTCTCCATTACTGCGATCTTTTGGCCGATGGCGCATAAGCCCGGCTCGCAGCTGCAAGGCTATTTGGACTCCGCCTTGATGGCCATATTTGTGCTGGGCGTCATCCTTGTTGTAACCGCAGCCATGCGCCGCTGCTGGGCAACCTTACGTGGTGAACCACTCCCCGTGGACGCCTTTGGCGCCGAAAAACCCGTCGACAACCACGTAAAGATCGGCTGCTGCTGAGTTTCCATCCCGCCATTCATCCGCGGGGACCCCGGACCATCTTGCGGCGCGTGTCTTCATCATCGATGATGACTGCCCCAGCCCAATCCTCTTCTGGACCACATCCCCTGAAAATTACGGCGAATGCCGCTATGTGAGCTATAGAGAGCAGACTCCGGCAAATGGGGCGCCGTACGGTGAGCCACAGGATTGAAAGGAATCACATGAGAGATGAAATAATTGAAACAACTCCCAGATCGTATTCCGGCGCACTGTTGGCGGCAGTCGCTGTGGCGTTGCTTTTAGGGATAGGCGGGATGATCTGGAGCTACACGCTGAGCACCAGACTGGCTTCTCAGCAGCAGGCTATGACGGATTCCGCAGCGCAAAACACCAGGCTCGCCGCAGCGCTGCAGGATACCAATGCGCGGCTGAATGTCGCCACGGACGAGTTGAAGACCTCGCTTGGGCTGACCCAAAAGCAGCTGGATACGCGGTCGGCGGCGCTGCAAATCCGCGAGGTTCGCGGGGAGCAGACGACAGCTCGGCTGGCAACCGCCCAGAAGCAGACCGCGGGGCAGGTGGCCGCGGTGCAAACAGATGTTGGCGGCGTCAAAACCGACGTGGCCAAGACGCAGAGCGACCTGGTCGAAACCAACAACCAGATGACGTCGATGAAGGGGGATCTGAACGGCCACAGCACCCTAATCGCGCGTAATGCCGACGAGCTCGAAATTCTGAAGCACAAGGGCGACCGGAACTACTACGAGTTCACGCTGGTGAAGGGCCAAAAGAAACAGGTAGGTACAGTGAGCCTGGTGTTGAAGAGAGCCGACTCGAAGAGGAGCAAGTTCACCCTCGCCGTCTTTTCCGACGACAAGCAATACGAGAAAAAGGACAAGAGCCTGAACGAGCCACTCCAGTTCTTCAGCGGCAAGGATCCCATGTTGTATGAGATTGTGGTCAACAACGTGAGCGCCAAGAATACCGTGACGGGATATCTGTCTACTCCGAAGGGTGCGCCGGCGCCAGTGGTGATTGCCGAGCGATAGGGTGCCAACTCCAGACACGTTCTCGAATCAAGCGTCCTGGATCCCGGATTGAGCACCAGTGGGCAGGTAGCCCATGTCCCCATGCGAAAATCTGGGTATCCCGGCTCCGGACTCGCGCTCATGGGAGGCAGAATCTTACCGACCGATGCGCTTAACGATCCACACCGCCGTTATTTTGAGCGAGTGAAGTATCCGGTGTCATGAATCATCCGGTTTGCCAACGCTGTGCTGGCCGCGATGGGGTAAAACCTGCTTACCTGGGCCTTCCAAGAGAAGGCCTAGGTAAGCAGCTCGTACATCAGGATCACCTCGTCAGTTCGTGCAGCTAGCAGGTCGGATGTGGGTTCTTGAACACGATCTCAATCGGCAGCCAGTCGGATAGGCGCTTCTTCTCCACTTCGTCATCTCCGGCTTGGCTGGTGAGCGACGACCTGGCAATCGCCACGGATATCTTCACTTTTCCCTTGATGCAGTAAGCCCCCAGAAACCTCGAAAGCCCCTTGTCTCCCAAATCCATGTAGTCCGCGGGAAGGGTCCCCTCCGCACCGGGGATATCGACGGGGCCCATAATCATCTGGTTCATCATCGGCCCTTGTTTCGTAGCTCCCGAGGTGTCGAATTTCACTACGAGGCTGGCTCTTTTCTCCAGCGCGTCAGGATTCGCCGTGTACTTGATGGCCGGAATGGTGACGCCCGCCGGGTTCGGCTTTGATGCCTGCGTGTCAAACGCGATATGGTATGGGGCCCCCTGCCATTTGGGCGTAACGGAAACGTTTGCAGCCTTGTCCCCCTGCTTTCCGCACCCCGTCAAAAGCGCCAATCCCGCGATCGCCAATATGATGCCGTTTCTCAAGTCATCCTCCTCGTTCGTATGAGTCGACGCGCCAGAATACCACCCCTGTGCCTCAATGGAACAATGATCGCGAGGAGTTGTCGAATCTACGGTCGGAACCAGCCGCATTGTCGGTACGAGTCCCACTTTATCTTTGTCGCGGCTTTCAATGTCATTCAGGAGCAAGGGGCTTTGTCTCGAGTGATCTGAGTAGAACGCCTCACAGCGAGTTCGCGCGTGCAAAATCAAGCCATAAGCAACAACCCAGCCCAGGCGATTATTCTGAAATGTGACGGATAGCCAAGACACACGTACCAATACCCCGCTTCGGGAGCGCTTCCTCCGATCCCCTTTCCGATTCTTTGTCCGATGGCTTGCCATTGGCGTGGTGCTTGTTTGGTCGCTTGCCGCGCTGATGCTTCTGGCAGCACGGTGGATCGATCCACCGACCACGGCGGTGCATATCGAACGTCGCATGCAGGCCTGGATTCACAACAAGCCGTATCACGAGCGCTACAACTTCATTCCGATAATCCAAATCTCGCCCAATTTTCAGCATGCTGTCATCGCCGCGGAGGACGCGCGCTTCTATCAGCACCATGGTTTCGATTGGCACGCGATCCAAATCGATGCTGAAGACGATCTGGAAGGCGGTCGCATTCGCGGAGGTTCCACTATTACGCAGCAACTCGTAAAGAATCTATTTTTCGGAACGGGTCGCTCTATCCTCCGCAAGGGTGCTGAGGCCACATTGGTACCGGTGGCCGAGCTCGTCCTCGGCAAGCAGCGCATTCTGGAGCTTTACCTCAACGTGGTCGAATGGGGCCCTGGTATTTATGGTGCAGAGGCGGCGTGTCGTACCTACGACGGAACCGCGGCCCGCAATATCGGCCGGGAACAGGCGGCACGGCTCGCAGCGATTCTGCCGGCTCCCCTGAAGCGGCGCCCCGACCGCATGAATCACTACAGCGCACTCATTCTTGAGCGAATGCGCCAAATGGGTTGGTAATCCTAAGCGACATTCTCCCAATGCTGTGAGCATTGTTTCACCCGCGTTGAGTTCAGGCCGGACCTGCATTTGCGTGGCTTAAGTGAGCGCCTCCGGACGGTATCTCCCGCGAACCTGAAACGATCTTCCTCAACGACGCACTATCCCTGCGTAGAGTGAGCCCCCACGCACGTTCCTCACCCACAAGGACGAAATATGTATGCCCGGTACTTGGCAATCATTAACCCATCAACCCACTTTTAACACCAGCACATCGATTCTGCTTTCCGACGGAAGAATCATGTTTCAGGAAGAAGCCACGAATCACTGGCACGCCCTGACCCCCGACAAGCACGGAAGCTATGTGGACGGGACGTGGTCCGCGCTTGCCGACATGAGCTTCTGGCGGCGCTACTACGCTTCCGGCATGTTGAAGGATGGACGCATTGTACTGATCGGCGTTGCCCTCCGGCGGAGATCGCTTGCGCCTGCCGCGAAGAATGCAAGCCAGATCATCGGTATATCCTAACTCCGCTTCATTTCACAGTTTGTGACGGGAGCACATTTAGGTTCCGGTTGGATGATCGCAAACTCGTCTCTTGCGTGACTTGATGGCTCACGTTGGGGCCGAGTGGACGGTGATACTCCCCTAACGCGAAGGAAGATGCTCTTGTAAGCCTTAGGCCTTAGGAGGTTCGCCCCAGAAGAACGGAGTCGTGAGCGAAGCGAACCCAATCAGCCGGGAAGATTCTCCTCAACAACTGGCCTCCTACCTAGATCCACCCAACGTGTGTACCTCATCGTCCATGCCCAGATACTCCCATCGTTGCAATGCGATTGGCACATTCCCGTTCAGCCACACGAAGTTGTGAAATTCTTGCAAATTGAACTTATTGTCCTGCTTCAGTCGGGCGTCCTCGAGCATCTGCACGATCTGCAGTTTTCCAGTTTGGTACGCGATCTTCTGACCAGGCAGCTCGCCCATCTCAATCACTTCCGTCCGAGCATCTGCCGCGTCCATTGGCACATTATGCTCGATATAATCCGCCGCCTGTTCCGGTGTCAATATTCCCAAAGCGACCTTCACGTCCACAATTACGCGCAGCGCCCGTAGTCGCATCTGGTTGTAAACAATCTCCCTCGTGTGTGGGCTGTCATCATACAACCCCGACTGCTGCATCATTTCTTCCGCGTAGAATCCAATGCCTTCATTGGCGCCCGAGTCGTAATAATGACGGCGTACCGGATCCGGGTTCTGCCACGATGCACAGAGCTGCCCATAATGGCCGACTGTTCCCTCGTGATCGATCTGTATCC
Organism: Occallatibacter sp.; assembly: GCA_035648535.1. GTDB lineage: Bacteria > Acidobacteriota > Terriglobia > Terriglobales > Acidobacteriaceae > Telmatobacter. The sequence goes on from DASRLI010000177.1 coordinate 20,323, forward strand.
GCGGGTCCTTCGCATCCGCAACCCAGAAATAGCCTGCGGCCGGCGAAGGCGGCGCCACATACCGGATCCCATTCTGATGGAGCCGTGAGGGCGACGTGAAGTCATCCATCTCGACAAAATTCCCCAGCGCCGCGAGGTACGGGGGTTGTGGCCGAAGGGTCCAGTGCTGCAACCCGGTTGGCAGGGTCAGAATCTCGCGGTCGGCAAGGAATTGACGTACTGCTGACTCCGCTTTCTGGTTGCGCGCGATAAACTCTTCCAAAGTCGGCGCCATGACCAGGGGCGGCACCAGGCGATTCCGGTTTGCCTCAATCCCTTCAAAGGCTACTGCGCGTCGCCATTCCTGTTCGGCTTGCGCCATCAGTTCTTCCGGCGTGTATGGCATCAGGGCCACGTTCCGAAGAAACCATGTATAGTTCTCCCTTCCGATCGCCGACTGAGGCGGCAATACAGGCAAAGCCTTCGCGAGCCAAGCCCTGTATGCCTCCAAGGACGTGGTGGCCCTGTCCGCGGATACCTGCCACACTGGAGCAGCAATCGTCGTTTCCGGTGGCAGTGTGCTCACCACCTGATCAAGCTCGGATCGAATGTTGACCAGCGAATCAATGGCGGCTTTCGCATACGGCGCCGGAGGAGACACGAGGTTTTGTTTCGCCTCCTCAAGGATCGCGGGAATATTGTTCAGCCGCGCGATAATCTCCCGGCTCTGCTTCTCGTCGTACGGACCGGCCACTGTCAACGCCTCCGCCACAGGCGTCAAAGTCTGCTCGATATAGAAATTCGGGTCCCTCTGCCACCGCTTCAGAATATCCAGCTCCCAATGCACCCGCGCCAGCGCCGACCCGATGAGCCAATGGTCCACCTGTTGATGGACAGGAACAGCGGAATCATTCAGTTTCTTCCAGCGTTCATCGAAAGCTGCCAGTTCCTTCCGCTGTTCTTCCACGCTCTTGGCCGACCAATCGCGGACTACTCCCAGGGGACGCTCCATTCGCGGCACGTCATCGCCTGTGTACTCTCCGTAGCGTGCTCGCCACGACCAGAAATCAGATGCGAGCTTCTCGTCCGAATCCCCCGATTGCTGCGCAAATCCAGATGCAACCAAAACCATGCACAAAGCAAATATTGCTCGTCTTTGATTCAATGTCTTCATCCTCATGGGGGCGTCAGCGCCGTTGCCAGAACTCCTGGGCGTGACCATCATACTAATCGGTCGAGCACACAAGGACTCGAGGGGACGCGATGCCATGGCCGTCGGATTCTGTCGAAAGAATCAATTACGGAAAAATTGTTTGAATGTTAAGTCAGTGAGGAGCACGCGGTGTTGCATAAGCTGAACTCAGCGGCGACGCTGATTCAGAGAACAACCACGGAGGCTCCTCGAGACCATATGTATTACATCGGACTTGA